>DAONEO010000010.1:0-32884 GCA_035403145.1 Candidatus Omnitrophota bacterium
CCGTTCCCGTATTCCTTGTGATCGAAACACTCTCTGTTGCAGTAAGTATTTTCGTTGCCTATGCTACCGCATATATTCTTACCCACAATGGACCTCATTCTTTCTTGTATTTTTCGGGACTCATAGGGCTCGCAGGATTACTTGTAGGACTGGCATTTCCCTTAGCTGCCTCATTATACAAAAAACAAACAGGTACCATTCCCCAAGCATCAGGCGTGCTCTACGCCAGCGATTTACTGGGAGGATGGCTAGCCGGAATACTCGGCAGTGTTATACTTTTACCAACCATCGGCATCATAAACACCTGCATTCTTGCCGCTTGCTTAAAACTAAGCACACTCATCATTTTCTGGTCAACGTGCAAAAAACTGTAACGAATCCTTTCCCATAAAGGGTACCGGCATGCCTATACTCTCCAAAACATATATTCTTGGAACGCACAATTAATGCGGAATTATTTACATGAGCCGTTGCTTGCCGCAGGCAGATGACCGTATGATCTTGCAACCCACGCAGTTTTTTTACTCGAAAAGGAAACGTTCCAGATTGAGAAGCGGAATCAATCAGAAACAAGAAAATCCTTTGACAAAGCCTCTGTTTTCCTATATATTAGGATTTTCTTAAATTTTTGAATAAGGAGCATATACATGGCAAAATTAACCGTAAAAGACATTACTTTTAAAGGTAAAACCGTTCTCATGCGCGCTGATTTTAATGTGCCGCAGGATGCATCATTACAGATAACGGATGACAATCGCATTAGAGCGACTCTTCCTACAATCAACTATATCATTAAGAACGGCGCCAAGAAACTTGTTCTTATGAGCCATTTAGGCAGGCCGGACGGAAAAGCAGTAGCCAAATACAGCCTGAAACCCGTCGCAGCACGGCTTGAGGAACTTTTGAAAGAAAAAGTACTGTTTGTACCTGACTGCATCGGAGATGCCGTTAAAAAAGAGGTTACGGGAGCCAAAGAGAAAATCGTTCTCCTCGAGAACCTGCGGTACCACGCTGAAGAAGAAACAAACGATGCGGCATTCGCACAACAACTTGCTTCATTAGGTGAAATCTTCGTCAATGATGCTTTCGGCACCGCGCACCGCGCACACGCCTCAACCGAAGGTGTTACCCATTACCTTACCTCGGCAGCAGGTTTTCTTCTGGAAAAAGAGATTGAGTACCTCGGCAATGCGGTAGAAAATCCCAAGCGGCCTTTTATGGTTATCCTGGGAGGTGCCAAGGTTTCCGATAAGATCAAACTGATTGATAACGTCCTGCCCAAATGTGAAGCAATCATTATCGGCGGCGGTATGGCATACACATTCCTCAAAGCACAGGGAAAATCAATCGGCAAATCAAAGCTTGAAGCTGAAAGGCTTGACCTGGCAAAAAGCATTCTTGAAAAAGCTAAAACGCTGAAAAAACTGATCGTACTCCCCATCGACAACGTGGTCGTTGATACAATCGATGCAAACGCCAAAACGGAAATTGTAGGCGACAATATTCCTGACGGAAAGATCGCTGTTGATATCGGCCCCAGGACCGTCAAGCTTTTCTGCGACACCCTGGCACAGGCAAAAACCATTGTCTGGAACGGCCCCTTAGGAATTTTTGAAATGGACGCGTTTGCCCGCGGGACAGAGGATGTAATGAAATTCGTCACAACAACCGGCGCCACCACGATTATCGGCGGCGGTGATACCGCAGCAGCTGTCGCGAAATTCAAACTCGAAAATAAAATGACCCATATTTCAACCGGCGGTGGCGCAAGCCTTGAATACCTGGAAGGAAAGACCTTGCCCGGTATTGCCGCATTAACCGAGAAATAACCCATGAGAAAATTTATTATTGCCGGAAACTGGAAAATGTATAAAACCATCGGTGAAGCAATCGAACTTACCAATGGTCTTACACGAGAACTTGTTGACGTAACAGGCGTTGATATCGTGGTATGTCCGACATTCACCGCCCTGACTGAAACAGCTGAAGTCCTTGCGGAATCAAACATCGGTTTAGGCGCGCAGAATTGTCATTTCGAAGATGAAGGCGCCTTCACCGGAGAGATATCCTGCAAAATGGTTAAAGATACCGGTGCAACGTATGTCATTATCGGACACTCCGAGCGCAGGCAATATTTCGCGGAAACCAACGAAAGCATCAATAAAAAAGTAAAAAAAGCGCTTGCCTATAATCTGACGCCGATTGTCTGCGTTGGTGAAACTTTGAAAGAACGCGAATCGAACCTTACGTTTAAAGTACTTACCGATCATATTGAAAACGGCCTCAAAGGCCTCACAAAAGAAGAAGCGCTGAAGATCATCATCGCATATGAGCCGGTTTGGGCAATTGGAACCGGAAAAACAGCCACCCCGGAACAAGCACAGGAAGTGCATAAATTCATACGGGACTTACTGATAAAGATGTTTAACAAAGATACTGCGGAAGTAATACGCATCCAATACGGCGGCAGCGTTAAACCGGAAAACACCAGCGATCTGATGAAACAGCCTGATATTGACGGTGCTTTGGTAGGAGGCGCAAGCCTTAAGGTAGATTCTTTTTCGCAGATCGTTAAGAAAGCGAGTGAAATAAAAAAATGAGTATTTTTCTGACCGCCATACACGTTATCGCCTGTCTTTGTCTTATCCTGTTAATTCTCATTCAACAGGGAAAAGGCGGCGGATTAGTCCAGTCCCTGTCTAATGTCGAAAACATGTTCGGTACCAAAACGAGCGCTTTTTTAACAAAAACAACAAGCATTTTTGCCATTATATTCTTCATCACCTGTTTAAGCCTTGCGCTTATATCAGCGCAACGAGGCCGGTCGCTGATGCAAGGATATAGAGGAAACGGCGCTATACCTGCCGGAACAAAAACAAATGCGCCGGAACCAGCAAAAGCAGCCGCGACAGAAAAAAACAAGGAAGAGACAAAACAAGCTGCTTCAACAGCAAAAACTACTGAACCTCAAAAAGAAATGCCGAAAGAAGAGGCTGCAAAACCTGATGCAAATAAAACTGGAAAATAACCTTTCCCGTTTTGTACGTATGTCTCTTTTACAAAAGCTACCGGTCATCTCGGTAGCTTTTTTCTTTGCCTTCATTTATCCGATTCAGGCACAAGAAACGGGAGACGCTTTTGTAACAGGTTCAATATCCGACGCCAGGACACTCATGCCCCTCTTGGCATCCGACTCCACATCCGCTGAAATCTGCGGCATGCTTTTTAACGGCCTGGTCAAATACAATAAAGACATTGTCCTTACCGGAGATCTTGCCGAAAGCTGGGAAATCAGGAATGACGGACAAAGCATCATCTTTCACCTGCGCCATGATGTTCAATGGCACGATGGCCAGCCTTTTACAGCAGACGATGTGGCATTTACCTACCAGAAATTAATTGATCCGAAAGTCCGTACCGCCTATAGCGGTGATTTCGAACGCGTGGAAAAGCTGGAAATACTGGATTCGTACACCATCAAAGTCACCTACAAAGAACCGTTTGCTCCCGCACTTTCAAGCTGGAGCATGTCAATGTTGCCAAAACACATCCTTGAAAAACTTGACCTTAACACCGCTGAATTCGCCCGGCATCCGATCGGAACAGGGCCCTATCGATTCAAATCCTGGGCAACACAGGAAAAAATCGAGCTCGAAGCAAACCCCGCATATTTTGAAAAACGCCCTTATATTGACCGCTATATCCATCGCGTCATTGCCGACGAATCAACCATCTTTTTGGAACTGCAAACCCAAGGCCTTGACTCCGCGGGGCTGACCCCTTTGCAATTCACCCGGCAAACCGATACCCCTGTTTTTAAGAACAATTACCAGAAATACCAGCTGCCCAGTTTTACCTATATATACCTCGGTTATAATCTCCAAAGCCCTCTATTTCAGGATGTTCGCGTCCGAGAAGCCCTTAATTACGCGGTTGATAAAGATGAAATAATCAAGATTTTGCTTCTCGGATACGGAAAACAAGCGACCGGACCGTTTATCCCCGACTCCTGGGCATATAATCAGAATATAAAGCCGGTTCCGTTTGACCCTCAACACGCCAAAGAACTCCTCCGTGAAGCAGGATGGAGCGATTACAATTCTGATAAGTGGCTGGAAAAAGACGGCCTTAAATTTGAATTTACTATTACCACAAACCAAGGCAACCAGGAACGTATTGATGCTGCCCAAATTATCCAAAGGCGGCTCAAGGAAATCGGCATCAAAGTCCGTATCAAGGTCCTTGAGTGGAGTGTTTTTATCGACCAATGCATTAATAAACGTAACTTTGACGCCGTACTCCTGGGCTGGTCACTCCCGAGAGAACCCGATAACTTCGACATTTGGCACTCTTCAAAGACAAAAGAAGGAGAGTTCAATTTTATCGGATACAAAAACACTGAGGTTGATTTTCTCTTGGAGGAAGCGCGCAGCACTTTTAACCTTACCAAACGCGCCGCCTGTTACCAGCGCATTCAGGAAATACTCTATGCGGAACAACCATACATGTTTCTCTATATACCCGACAGCCTTTCTGTGTTACATAAACGCTTTCGCGGAATAAAACCGGCGCCCATCGGAATCGGGTATAATTTTATCGAATGGTGGGTTCCCAAGGAAGAGCAGCGATATAATAAGCCGGTGATTCAGCAATAATACGTAAAAACAGCGCGGGGTCACAAGACGCAAGAGCACAAAGTCACAAGTCTGCGAATAATCTTGCAACCTTATGACTTATGACGTTGTAACCCGTATATTTGAAAGCTTATATAATGACACGCTACATTCTTCGAAGATTACTGGGGCTCATACCGCTTATCGTAGGGATTACGATCCTGAGTTTCGCGGTTATTCATCTTGCTCCCGGCAGACCAACCTCAATCGAGCAATCCATGAATCCGCGGGTTTCACCGGAAATTCAAGCCCGTTTGATCAAACTCTACGACCTCGATAAACCCCTCCCCGTACAATATTTCCACTGGCTCAAACGACTGATTAAACTTGACCTGGGAAGGTCATTTGTGGATAACCGGCCCGTTGCCGAAAAAATCCTGGAGCGCTTACCGATTACCCTGGTGATTAATATTCTTGCCCTCAAAATAATTCTGGCCATTGGAATTCCGCTCGGAATTGCCAGCGCCCTTAGGCCCAATGGGTTATTCGATAAAATATCGACTTTCTTTGTATTCCTGTGTTTTGCCATACCGACATTCTGGCTGGCATTGCTCCTCATGAACCTATTTTCGATTCAACTGGGCTGGCTCCCGATTTCAGGGATAAAATCCATTGATTTTGAATATTTTACGCCGGTTCAGAAAATCCTCGATATTGGCCGCCATCTTATCCTGCCGATTTTTGTCTCCACGATCGGCGGACTGGCGGGCATTTCACGCTATATGCGTTCAAATATGCTCGACACGCTCCAACAGCCATACATATATACTGCCCGTGCCAAGGGCCTTCCGGAATACATCGTGCTCTATAAACACGCGCTGCGAAATGCCATACTGCCGATCGTTACCATTGTGGGACTTTCTATTCCGGGGTTACTCGGGGGAAGCGTTATTTTCGAATCAATTTTTTCTATCCCGGGAATTGGCCGGCTGTTCTTTGAAGCAGTTATGACGCGCGATTATCCATTGATCATGGCCGAAATTGTTTTAACTGCAGTTTTAACCATGCTGGGCAATTTAATCGCGGATATTAGTTACGCCTACGTTGACCCGCGCATTCGCTATAGGAAGAATTGATGAATAAATCACTCTTAACAGGAATACTCATCATATCGGTAATCGGTCTTGCGGCATTATGCGCTCCGGTTTTAACCCCGCATGACCCGTCAAACATCGACAGTAACCACATACTTATGGGTCCCAGCCCGGAACATCCCCTCGGTACTGACGGCCTGGGGCGGGATCTACTGAGCCGTTTGCTATACGGCGCCCGTATTTCATTAAGTGTCGGGCTCATTGCAGTCGGTATTTCGACACTCCTGGGAATCACTCTCGGGGCATTGGCCGGTTACTACGGAGGGATTCTTGATACCTGTATCATGCGCTTTGTCGATATCATGCTTTGTTTCCCGACATTCTTTCTTATCTTGGGAGTCGTCGCAGTCCTAGACCAGTCATTATTCAACATCATGTTTATTATCGGACTGACAAGCTGGATGGGAACTGCCCGGCTTATGCGGGGAGAAATCCTTTCGCTCAAAGAACGGGAATTTGTTCAGGCTGCGGTTGCAATAGGCGCTTCTCCCTCCAGGATCATCATCCGGCATTTGATCCCCAATGCAACAGGACCCGTGCTTGTCAATGCCACACTCGGCATTGCTTCCGCTATCCTTATTGAATCAAGTTTGAGCTTCCTGGGGCTGGGCGTACAGCCGCCGACACCAAGCTGGGGGAATATTCTCATCGAATCAAAATCAACCATGGCAGTTGCCTGGTGGATTACCCTATTCCCGGGCTTGGCAATACTGACAACTATTATGGCGTTTAATTTCCTGGCTGAAGGCCTAAAAAAATCATAGATCACTATGCCTGAGTTATTACGAATAAAAAATTTACGCGTAGCATTCACCGTAGGAAAGAATACCGTGCAAGCTGTTGACTGGCTCAATCTCACGCTTGAAGAGGGAGTCACAACCGTGCTTGCGGGAGAATCAGGTTCAGGAAAAAGTGTGACCTGCCTTGCCGTTACTAAACTTTTACCTGAAAACGCGCTTGTTGGTCCGGAATCACAAATAATCTTTGAGAATAAAAACCTCCTGGCTTTATCGCCGCACGAACTCACCGATATCCGCGGGAAAAAGATCGCCTATGTTTTTCAGGAACCATCGAGTTTCCTTAACCCTGTCTTCAGCATTGGGGATCAAATCTCAGAAACAGTTATGCTTCATCAACAAGTAACCCGTAAAAAAGCTGAAGAAGAAACCTTGCAACTTCTTTCATTAGTCCGGATCAAAGAAGCCCGTCGTGTTATGCACAGCTATCCGCACCAGCTTTCAGGCGGGATGAATCAACGCGTTTTCTTAGCCATGAGCCTTGCCTGCAAACCGCGGTTACTCATTGCGGATGAGCCGACAACCGCCCTTGATGTAACAACCGAAAGCGCGATACTAGCGCTCCTTATGGAATTAAAAAAGACCCTCGGGTTCACGCTTTTATTCATCACGCATAATTTATCGATCGCCGTACGCATCGCTGACCGAATTTGTATTATGCATCGCGGCGCAATAGTCGAAGACAATACCGTTGACGCCATTTTTGCATCGCCACACCATACGCACACACAAGAATTGATTGCCGCTTACAAAACTATCGGTTCATTATGATTATCCGCCTGGAAAATATATCAAAATCATTTCCTGTTGAACAAAACATGTTCACAGCATCTCCACTGCAAACACCGGTACTTTCAAATATCAACCTTACAATACCGGAATACCAAACAACCGGATTAGTAGGAGAGTCGGGATCAGGAAAAACAACGCTCGCAAAAATCATGCTCAAGCTCATTACGCCGACCAGCGGCACAGTCACATACGGGCCTCGTATCAATACCATCAGAAAAGATGTTCAGATCGTTTTCCAAAATCCGTACAATAGCCTCAACCCCAGGATGATAATTAAGGATGTCCTTTTTGAACCGCTCATTATTCACAAAATTGTCCCCCCCCATTCCCGCTTGCAGCGCGCAACAGAACTCCTGGAAATGGTAGGACTTGACAAAAGCGCGCTCACGAGGCTGCCGAAAGAATTTTCAGGAGGGCAGCGGCAGCGGATCGCCATTGCACGAGCCTTGGCATGCCAACCCCTGCTGGTCATTCTTGATGAGCCCATTTCTTCACTCGATCTGACAGTACAAGCGCAAATGCTGCAACTTTTTTCCGATCTCAAAAAACGCCTCAACCTTACCTATGTATTTATCAGCCACAATCTTGCCGTGATCAAATATATCGCTGACTCCGTTGTTATTCTTCATGACGGAAGAATTGTTGAAAACGCACGCAAAGAGACAATCTTCAATAACCCTGGCAATTCTTATACCAAAGAGCTATTAGAAGCAGCCAAGGTAAAAACAAAATAGTATAACCGATTACAAACAAACGGGTTAAGTATTTTAAAGACCTGTTTTACTCCTTGAACCTTACCTTAAAATAAGGTATACTTTTATTACGGAAAACAATACCGATATGCCCTATAATGAATCTTTTTGCGGCAGGAGAAGATCTTAATGAAAACGAAAAGAACAAAGGGTATGACATTATACGAGCTTCTCATTGCAACTCTCCTCATATCAATGACACTGGGAGGCCTCTTAAGCAGTTTATTGGCAGCAGTTACCCTTATTAATTTAGCAAAGAGCCAAACCATTGCTATCCAAGACTTACGCTCTATGAACGAACGTATCAGATCCACTGCCTTTGATAACATACCTGCTTTATTCCCCGACTTTGCGCGCGGACAAACCGGCGCTCTCAACGGACCGGTCAGCAATCCGTATGCAGCAATCGTAGGGAACTATACACTCAACAATGAAAGTATATCCGTCTCATACCGGTGTTATAATCCCCTGACCAGAGCGACGCTGAGCTGTGCTCTGTGTTCAGGAGGTGTTTCAGACCCTGTTGAATTGAATATTGCTGTTTCCTGGAAAGAGAAATCAGGACGACCCTATAGCATGAACATTGCTACCTATAAAACGAGGTGAAAATGAAACGCGGATTTACGCTCGTAGAAGTACTCATCGCAAGCGCAATCTCAATCATCGTGCTTGCTTCCATTTATTCATCATACCGTGCAGGGCTTGATTTATGGGAAAACGCTGAAAACACCGTTGACCTTGAAAGCCAAGCCCGCCGCGCCATGACTTCCATGGTTTCTGAATTACGCAATGCAACACGCACCTCAACGCAAAACCCTTCGCCGAATGCCTCTATAACCTCGGGGCCTAATCTCAAGCAGATGGATTTTGTGCTCCCCGAAGATAAAAACGGAGACGGATATATTACCGATGCAAGCGGAGCTGTGGAATGGGCTACAAGCAATCATATCCAATACAAATTTATTCCGGGCCAAAAATATCTGCGCCGGCAAGAACAGGGCGATCTCCAGGTACTCGCGTATGATGTCTCAAATGTTCAGTTTTTTGATATTACGTCGGATCCCACCTTGTCTTTAAATGAAATACGGATAGTTTTAACATTAACAAAAACTACGCCGCGCAAACGGACAATGACGTTTACGTTAACCTCCGTAGTTAAATTAAGGAACTAACGAGGATATCATGGATAGAAAAGGACAGGCATTAATTGTCGCATATACCGTCATCACGGTATTCATTATTATTGTTGGCGCGTTAACGTCTTCATCGCTTACGCAAAAAAACGCGGCATTGCGTAATAAATATCTTAATGAGGCGTTTTCTCTATCCGAAGGCGCTATTGAATATGGGATAGCAAATTTCACCAATGCCATTGCTAACTATGTTATTGATGCAAACATCTCCTCGTACAACGTCAACTCAACCTTCACAACATTCGGATCTTCAAATATAACAATTCAAGTCAATTTCACCAGTATGCAAGCAAGCGATACGACCATAACAGAAGGCCAGACCTACATTAAAACACGCAATTACCTGATAAACGCCACTGCCGTTCACCCGCAGGATCCCAGCATTACGGTAACTATCCATCAAATTATCGCGCGCAGACTTATTCCGACCTTTCAACACGCAGTTTTCTATAATGACGACCTTGAAATATTGCCCGGCGCAAATATGAACCTCAGCGGCCGTATTCACTGTAATCAGGATATGTACCTTGATTCAGACGGCGCTACGCTCAAAATTAACTCAACATATGTACATTCTGCGGGAAATATTTATAATCAGCGAAAAGACACCGGTGCCGAACTCAGCGGAGAAGTTTCTATCAGGATCAACAAAACCGGTTCAGCCAAGTACGAAAATATGGATAATCTTGACTGTGACTCTGCCAACTGGACAACCGAGTCTACCGATCTCTGGAACGGGAGCGTACAGAGCGCCGTGCATGGTGTCACAAAACTGAGCGCTCCTGCTGTTGCATCCATTCAAGCAGGAGGATACTACAGTTCCCAGGCCGGCTGTGTTATTACCAACGACCAGGCAATCGTTAACGGAACCACCCTGGTCAACGGGGTCAACTGCCCGAACAACACGATTACAAATTCAAGCACGCTGTATAATACGAGAGAAGGGGAGTATATAAAAACAACGAATATCGACATTGGAAAGCTTGCCAATCTCGACAATGAAGTCAATGCCACAGGCATAGCATATCCAAACTATCTTCCCTCCAACGGGCTGATATATGCAACCCGCAATGATGCAAGCGCAAGCCAGGAAGAAGCGATTCGTCTTATTAATGCCGACCAGATAGAGCGTACCGCAGGGTTAACCATTGTTTCGGATAAGGCTGTTTATGTCCAGGGTGACTTCAACATCGTATCGGAAAAACCCGCAAGCATTATCTGTGATTCTATTAACCTGCTTTCAAATTCCTGGAACGACACCAACAGTAAAAACTGGTCAAAACGTTCAACAACCGCCACAATTTATAACTGCGCTTTTATTGCCGGAGTTGATACAACAACCAGTGCAAATTATAACGGCGGTCTTGAAAATTATCCGCGCCTCCTCGAAAACTGGGCAGGCACATCTCTTACTATCAAAGGTTCATTTGTGGAACTCTGGAACAGCTCCCAAGCCACCGGAAAATGGGTCTATGGGAACCCTCAATATAGCGCACCAACACGAAACTGGAGTTACAATACGATGTATAATGACCCCACGAAACTCCCGCCCTTTACTCCCTGGGCTGTTGAAGCGCGCCGTATTGCCTGGTGGAAAGATTAACGCATAACAGCCGGGATTTTTTATTGTATTCTGCAAAGAGCGTATTACAATAGAACAAACGCGGTAATAAACGGACTCATACCTTTATGATTACGGCAAAAAGATTTTCCACCGGCTTTACCCTCTACGAACTCCTCATAGCGTCCTGTATTTTGGCAGTTGCCCTCATATCGATTCTTGGTTTATATGTAACGTGTCTTCAACTCAACGAAATCAACCGCGCAAAAACCGTCGCATTAGGCGACCTTAAATCAAAAATGGAAGAAATAAAAGGCACTCCTTTTGTCGATCTTCTAACCACCGGTTCCGGCGGCACCTTCCATAATGGCCAAACTTTCCAACTCCCCGGGTTTTCAGCCGGGAACGCAACAGGAAGAATTGAGATCAAATATATCGTAGGCGAAACTTTCGGATACCTTATAAAATCCATACGGCTTGTCGCCTCGTACCGGGTAAGCAGAAGAGTTATTGGTGAAGACCGTAACCTCAACGGCATGCTGGATGCCGGAGAAGACACCAACGGAAACACGCTTTTAGACGGACCCGTTGAACTGGAGACCTATATCTCAAAATGAAACGGGGATTCACACTGGTAGAAATTCTTATTGTTATTGCTGTTATCTCCGGCGTCATAGCCGGAATATTTGCTGTCCTCAACGTCGGCACCGCTTCATTTAATGACGGACAGGCACTTTTATCACTCCAGCAAAACTCACGGTTAGCAATAGACGCCATGACCCAGGAGATCCGGCAATCCCAAATGAATAATCTTTCTATCCCCACGTCTACGCATATTGATTTCACGATCCCCTTGGACATCACGACGTCCCCTATTACCTATAGCGGAACAATCAGTTATTATTTGCAAGACGGACAATTGATCCGCGAATACCCCTCGGGCTGGCGCCGCGTAGTCTGCAATGATATCAGCAATATTGTATTTTCCAACAATACAACGAGTGTTAGTATCCAGCTGATGTCGAGTAAAACGATCGATCATACTATGCACTTTAATTTGACCGAAGAAGTGAAAGTGAGGAACCATGAATAACAAGGGAATAGCTCTCATTGCAAGCCTGCTGGTAATCATCGTTTTAACGATATTTGCTTCAATCCTGATTTCCCGCAGCGTATTCGAAAAAAATCTAAGCCAACGCTATGCCTCACAAACACAGGCTTTCTGGCTGGCTGAAGCAGGCGCCAATAAAGCGACAAAAGAGCTCCTCGTGAACTTTAATGCAGTTAATCTTACCAACACCACGCTCGGAGCAGGAGGATATTCCTACTCCATTGACGCAATCAATACAACTGCCCGTATCGTAAACGCAACTGGTTTTGTACCGTTTGCTTCGCCGATTGCCTCCCGCAAAGTGCAAATTATCGCTGAAAAAACACCTTCCTTGGCACCTCCGGGATTTTATGATAATGCCTTGTATGCCGCAGGCACCGTAGACGTTGAAGCAAACGGAAACTATAAAATTAACGGGACCGTCGATTGCGCCGGTGCATTCCCAACCGATACTACGACGAATCCGAAAATGCACGTTAACGGCACTGTTTACGAAAACAACCTAACGATTGCCCCGCTGTATGACCTCAATTATGAAGAACTCAAACAAATAAGCCAAAGCCAGGGTAATTATTTCAACGCCTCTGTTTCGGCAACCTCTGATTTACCGACATCTTTTTGGTACAATCAAACGGCCGGCATCCCCAACGTCATCTTTATCGAAGGCGACCTTAACATAAAAAGTGTCTCCGGAAAAAACAAAACTATCGGAGGTTTTTATGTGACAAAAGGCGAGGTCATTTACAATGAAACGGCAATTGTTGACGGATCCGATTATAATGCAAGCATTACCGGTAATATACAGATCCAGGGATGTATTTACGCTCCGGGCAATTTTAAAGGCGGCGGTACCATGGATATTTACGGAGGCATATGGGTTGGCAATCAAACAGACTTTAAAGGAACCATGTCTCTCAATTATGACGCTACCTATATGAACGCCATCAAAAACCTTCGCGCTGACGGTTCAGTTAATATTACCCAGTGGCGAGACATGCAAAATCCTTATATGAATGTAACGAATTAAGCCGTACGCTGGCATCTGTGGAAAAAACCGGGAAATAGCGGGATATGCCATACGCTGCGGTATTTCGTACTGTACAGCCGGTAAAAACAACCATTCAACCCCAATCAGAAACTAAAAAAAGTTGCCTTTTTCTAAACCCTTGCTATAATATTTACCTATGCCAAAACTCTTTGAGCCGTTTATATTAACTTTTATCCCGTTATTCGTTGCGGTTGACTCAATAGGAAACCTGCCGCTTTTTGTTTCATTGGTTGATGGACTTAACAAAAAGCAGAAAGATAAGGCAATTATAGAGTCGGTGACAACAGCCGCGATTTTAGCGGTTGTTTTTATGTTTGTCGGCAAATGGGTATTACGGCTGTTGGGAATAACCATACCGGATTTTCAAATTGCGGGTGGCGCATTGCTCTTTGTCATTTCACTGCGCCTCTTATTACCGGGAGCCTCAAAATCGCTTTATACGGAAGCCCATAATAAAGAGGTCGGCGTATTCCCGCTTGGAACGCCCCTGATAACCGGGCCCGCTGTCTTAACAACCACGCTCATCCTGCTTGACCAACACGGGACTCTTGCGACTTTTACTGCGCTGATCCTTAATATGTTCATCGTTTGGATCACCTTTATCAAAGCAGACTTTCTGATGAAAATCTTTGGCGCAAACGGCACGCGCGCCTTTTCAAAGATCATGTATATTCTCCTTGCAGCTATCAGTATCATGATGATCCGTAAAGGTATTATGGGAGTACTCGTACCGTGAAAATGCGCAAAGTCCTCACCTTTATCATGGCAGGAGGGAAAGGGGAACGGTTATTGCCCCTGACCAAAGACCGCACCAAACCTGCAGTACCGTTTGGCGGCATTTACCGCATTATCGACTTTACTATCTCAAATTGCATCAACTCCGGACTTCGGAGAGTGTATGTCCTGACGCAATACAAATCAGCTTCCCTGCACCGTCATATCAGGATTGGCTGGAATATCATGTCAAGCGAATTAGGCGAATATATCGAACTTTTACCGGCACAACAACGAGTGAGCAACACCTGGTATTTAGGTACGGCTGATGCAATTTATCAAAATTATTATACGGTCGAGATGGAGAAACCCGATGAAATACTCATCCTCTCAGGCGATCATGTCTATAAAATGAATTATTACAGCATGATCGATTACCACCGGGAGGTTGACGCCGATCTTACCATCAGTGTCGTAGAAGAGAACAAAGAACTGGCCCAGCAGCTGGGAGTCGTTGAAATAGACCAGAACGGTAAAGTCGTTGATTTCCAGGAAAAACCGCAGAAACCAAAGACCGTTCCGCATCACCCCGATAAGATCTACGTTTCAATGGGCATCTATGTATTCAAGAATAAAGTCCTTGAAGAAGTGCTCAAGGAAGACGCACAGAGCACAACATCAAACCACGATTTCGGCAAAGATATTATCCCGCTCATGGTCAAACGCGGGTATAAAGTCGCGGCGTATAATTTTATTGACGAGAACAAAAAAGAAGCAAAATACTGGCGAGATATCGGAACGATCGACGCCTATTATGAAGCAAATCTTGACTTGGTCGCGGTTGACCCTGTATTCAATTTGTACGACAGTGATTGGCCGATCCGGACATTCCAGGAACAATTTCCTCCGGCAAAAACGGTTTTTTCAGGAGATGAAGTCACCGGCCGCGTAGGATTAGTGCTTGACTCACTGGTATCCAGCGGATGCATTATCTCCGGAGGAAGGGTCCAGCGCTCAATACTTTCGCCAAACGTTAGGGTCAATAGTTTTTCTCAGATCTACGACTCAATTCTGCTGGAAGGAGTCAACGTAGGCAGACACGCCAAAGTTAAAGGCGCCATTATCGACAAAGATGTTTCAATACCCGCCGGTACGGTTATCGGATATGATTTTGAAGAAGACAAGAAACGGTTTTTTGTCACTCAATCTGGCGTTGTCGTAGTCCCCAAAGGCACGGCGCTGGCTCATGCATAAACCTATGTTACGAAAAGCAACTATACACGATATAAAACAGATCCAGGCACTGATAAACTCCTTTGCAAAGCTCGATCTCATGCTCCCCCGATCATTGAACGAGCTTTACGAAAATATCCGCGATTACTGGGTATTTGAAGAACGGGGGAAAATCCTTGGATGCGCCGCGCTTCATGTCTCCTGGGATGATCTTGCTGAAATAAAATCAGTTGCCGTTGCAAAGAACAAACAAAGAAAAGGCCTCGGCAAACAACTTATCAGTGCTTGCATACAAGAAGCAAAGGAACTCGGCTCGAAACGTATTTTCGTGCTCACCTATAAAGATGCCTTTTTTGCTCAATTGGGTTTTAAACGCGTCAAACATGAGAACCTTCCGCACAAAATCTGGGCAGAATGCATTAATTGCTGTAAATTCCCGAACTGCCAGGAAATCGCAATGTTGAAACAGCTTTCATAAAAGAGATATTACAAGGAGGAAATACACCATGGATTATTTGTTCAGCGAAGAAAATAAAATGATTAAGGACCTGGCGCATAAAATAGCCGAAGAGAAAATCCGGCCTGTCGCGGCAAAATTTGATCAATCCGAAGAATACCCCTGGGACGTGATCAAAGTAATGGGCGAATCAGATATGTTCGGCCTCTTTATCCCGGCAGAGTACGGCGGATTAGGCGTCAACGTTTTAAACCTGTGCCTTGCAACCGAAGAATTCTCGCGCGCATGCGGCGGCATTGCTGTATGCTACGCGGCAAGCGCACTCGGTACGTTCCCGATTGTTTTATTCGGCAGCGATGAACAAAAGAAAAAATGGCTTCCGGACCTGGCCAGCGGAAAAAAAGTTGCTGCTTTTGCCGTAACCGAACCTGAGGCCGGTTCTGACGCATCCGCGATTAAAACAACTGCCAAAAAAGTAGGCACTCATTACGTCTTAAACGGTTTAAAGCACTTTATCACCAACGGCGGCGATGCTGAAACATATGTGGTTATCGCCATGACCGATAAAACCAAGGGGGCACGGGGAGCCTCGGCATTCATTGTCGATAAAGGAACCCCGGGATTCACCTTTGGAAAGAAAGAAGAAAAATTCGGTATCCGCGCATCCTCTACGCGTGAGCTCATATTTACTGACTGCAAAATTCCGGCGGAAAATCTTTTGGCGCGTGAAGGCATGGGTTTTATCGTTACCATGAGAACCTTCGACATGTCCCGTCCGGGCGTTGCAGCACAAGCATTGGGTATCGGACAAGGAGCGCTGGAACTTGCCGTAAAATATACCAAAGAACGTCATCAGTTTGAAAAATCAATCTCCAGTTTTCAAGGTATCCAGTGGATGCTTGCAGACATGGCAACCGAACTTGAAGCAGCGCGCTGCCTGGTCTATGCCTGCGCCCGCGCAATTGATGCCGGCTCCAAAGACGTCTCTATGCAATCTGCCATGGCAAAAATGTATGCTTCGGATGTCGCCATGAAGGTTTCCGTTGATGCATTGCAGCTTTTCGGCGGCTACGGATATATGCGCGATTATCCTATTGAAAAATACGTGCGTGATGCTAAAATAACCCAGATTTACGAAGGGACAAACCAGATCCAGCGTAATATTATCGGTCTGCAAATTATCAAGAATCTGGCTAAAGCATAGGTTGGCAGTAAAGAATGAAGTAACCCATGTCAATAGACTATGGCCGATAGCTAAAAGCCTGCATGTGTACGAAAATAAACCTATCCAGGCTTAGCTATAGAGTATAGACCATAGACTATTGACGGTAAATATTACTTATCTAACGAAAGAGAACCGTATGAATATTATCGTTTGCATTAAACAGGTCCCTGAAACAACCGAAGTACGCATCAATCCCGAAACCAACACGCTGATTCGCGAAGGGGTAAAATCAATCATCAACCCCTTTGACATGTATGCTATTGAAGAAGCTATCCGGCTGAAAGAAAGGTGCGGTGGAAAAGTCACCGTTGTAACCATGGGGCCTCCCCAAGCAGACGCTGCTTTACGCGAAGCCATATCCATGGGTGCCGACGAAGGCGTCCTGGTCGGCGACCGCGCGTTTGCCGGTAGCGATACCTGGGCCACCAGCTACACGCTTGCCGGTGCAATCAAAAGAATCGGCGCATTTGATCTCATCATATGCGGCAAGCAGGCATCAGACGGCGATACCGCTCAAGTAGGGCCCGGCATCTCGACGCATCTCAATATCCCTCAGGTTACGTATGTCAAAAAAATCGAAACGGTCACGGAAAAATCCCTCAAAGTGGAACGCATGCTGGAAGAGGGGTTCGCCATCGTAGAAACCCCGCTGCCGGCGCTTATTACCGTCGTCAAAGAAATTAATGAGCCGCGTATACCGTCGCTCAAAGGCATGATGAAATCAAAATCAGCCAAAATTACCACCTACGGACAGAAAGATCTTAATCTTGATCCGCGCAATATCGGTCTCTGCGGATCACCGACTCAAGTAGTCAAGATCTTTACGCCCCCGCAAAGGACAGGCGGACAGATCCTCAAAGGCGAAATCGATGAAATTGCAAAACAACTGGTCGATCTTCTGAAAGACGAGGTACACTAACCATGGCAATCCAAGTTATCGTTGAAAAGTGCACCGGCTGCACAATGTGCGTAAAGGTTTGTCCGTTTGACGCTATCCGCATCATGGATAAAAAAGCCGTCGTTGATTACAATAAATGCACCCTGTGCGGCGCCTGTAAAGATGCGTGCAAATTCAAAGCGATACTGGTTGAAGAAAACAATACCGTATGCGCTCTTCCCAACATACAAGACTATAAAGGTATCTGGGTTTTTATTGAGCAGAAGAACGGCAAAGTCCAGTCCGTTTCATACGAATTGCTGGGAAAAGCCCGCGAATTGGCCCAAAAACTTACAACCGACGTCAGCGCGGTTGTCATCGGAAACCAGATGCAGGACCAACTAGACGAGATCATTTTCCGCGGCGCCGATAAAATCTATCTGGTGGAAGCGCCGGAAATCGCCAATTTTCAGGATGACCCCTACAGCGCAATCCTTACCAAACTCGTACAAAAACACAAACCGGAAATCCTCCTGTGCGGAGCCACTAATATCGGCCGTTCGCTCATTTCCCGCGTTGCTATTAATATTAAGGCCGGGCTTACAGCAGACTGCACCGGGCTTGACATTGATCTTGAGAAAAAAATCCTTTTGCAAACCCGCCCTGCCTTTGGCGGCAATATCATGGCAACCATCATCAGCCCGAATTACCGCCCGCAAATGGCAACTGTCAGGCACAAGGTTTTTCAACCCATGACGCCCAATAAAGCCCGCAAAGGCAAAATAATTAAGGAAACGTTCGAAGCAAGCGTGTATGCCTCGCGCACCAAACTCCTTGATATTGTCGATGAAATTGAATCGCTGGTAAACCTTTCGGAAGCAGACATTATTGTTTCCGGCGGCAGAGGTATGCAGGCAAAAGACAATTTCAAAGTTCTCGAAGAATTCGCCCATGTTATCGGCGCTGCTGTCGGCTCGTCACGAGCAGCGGTTGACTCCGGATGGATGCCGTATTCACACCAGGTCGGACAAACAGGAAGGACCGTTGCTCCGAAAGTTTACTTTGCCTGCGGCATTTCCGGCCAGATCCAGCACATCGTGGGCATGTCAAGTTCAAAGATCATCATTGCCATTAATAAGGACCCCGAAGCCCCGATTTTTAAATATGCCACGTACGGAATCGTCGGTGATGTCCTGACGATTATCCCGGCATTAACAAAACTATTTAAAGAGAAACAGGGGAAATAACCACGCACCGTGCACCTCACAACAGGCGTATGAAAAACGTATTATTTGTCTGGCTCATCGTAGTATTCACGCTCTGCGGCTGCGCCCATTCCAAGCACATACAACAGGCTGCCTCACCGGTACAACAAAACGCCTCATTGCAAATTGCAAAGGAGGCGTTAGATACCGTATTTACGACGTACCGGTCGTACGAATCAAAAACGTTTGAACGCATTGTTTCGCCTGACTTTGTTCCCGACCGTTTATTATTCCTTGGTATCGTGGACAGCGGATTTTCTTCAGGAACAATTATCGATATGCAGTTTTTGATCATTCACGCGACGCAAAAAAACACAAATCTTGATGTTGTCTTCACCTGGAAAAAAGAAAAAATTCCCTACAGCCAGGACAACAAACCAATCATGCAAAAAGGTAAGACGCAATTCATATTTAAAAATACCGATTCCAAATGGCTTCTTGCCGAAGTCAAAGGTGACAGCCCCTTTTAAAAGCAGGATTGGAGTCTTACCACGTGTGCCCATAAGACATCCCCCCCCCCAAAAAAAAGGAGAGTCCTATTCACGCAAAAGTCGTATAAATTTTTCTTGAATCTTTTCTTTTAATGGAGTAAAATATGAAACTAACAGAAGGGGGATTACAATGAAAAACACACTCTATGTAGTGTTATGCGCCCTGCTTTTAGCGGGATGCGCTTCAGCAGCAAAGAGGACAACACCGGCTTCAACAACGATTCCTGAATCAAACGCGTACGACTTATCATCACAGGTCACGACACCTGAAGCAACGACAGCGTCTGTCGAAACTTCTACGGCTACCGTAAAGTCAACCCGCACACCATTAAGCTTAAGCAAAAAAGAAATACAAACTGCCTTGAAAAAAGCGGGCTTTTACAACGGGCCTGTTGACGGTGTTTTCGGACCGCAATCCCGCAAAGCAATAAAAGCATTCCAGAAAGCAAAGGGTCTTGGCGTCGATGGACTCGCAGGAATGAAAACAAGAGAAGCGTTGTTAAACTACGTTGAATAACCATGTCTAAACGAATTCTTCCTGGATTATTGAGCATTCTTTTTATTTTTTCGCTAACCGGCTGCGCTGCCGATCGTGCTGTGCGCAGGCAAGCTGAGATTGATCAGACCCAGAAAGAATTTAACTGGTGGCCTACTGACGCAAAACCTGCGCCGGTAAAAGACAGGACCGATGCCGGTTACTGGTGGTGGCCCAACCAACCGGGCCAAGCAAAGCCATGGGGCAACAGAGGGTATTGCTACGTTTATAAAATTATCTTTGATTATCAAGCGGATGAGCTTCCCGCTCCTAAACCGCAAGAAATGCGCAAATCCCTGGTAATCAAAAAAATAATCAAAAACGTAAAAATTTATTTTGATTACAATAAATCGGGTTTGCGTAAAGACGGCAAAGAGATCCTGAATCGCGCCGTGAAAACGCTCGGCCGTAACCCCGAAGCAAACATTCTCATAACGGGAAACTGCGATATCCGCGGCTCTGAAAACTACAATGATAAACTCGGGAAAAAACGGGCGACATCCGTGGAGAACTTCATGGTTGAAAACGGTGTCGATGCATCACGTATTAAGATCATTAGCCGGGGTAAACTTGATGCGGTTGCACACATCCAAGATATCGAAGGCATGCAGAAAGATAGAAACGCGCAGTTCATGATTGCCGAAGTTGAGGAAGTAATGATGCCGTACGAAGGGACTGCCCCGGCGGAACCAAACGTCATCACGCAAACACAGGACAATAAAGTCGTAGAAGAATCCCATGAAACCATTGAAAGTTCCGTTAAGGTTTCTACAAAAGAATATACGATAAAAAAGAACGATTCGCTTTGGTCGATTGCTCAACAGGAGCTTGGCAGCGGGCATCGGTGGAAATATCTCTACCAAATAAACAAAGACCGTATTAAAAACCCGAACAAGTTGAAAGCAGGAACACGAATTATTATTCCGCTTGAGTAATAATGGATAGCGCTGAACGGCGTAAATTTCCGAGGCTGTTACACAACGTCGACGTCGAGTATACCGTACTTTCCGATCGACAGGAATCCCCCTCAGAAGGATTTTCGCGCAATGTAAGTGAGGGAGGAATTTGTATTTTAACACTTGATAAATTTGATATCGGCGCTCACATCAACATTGTTTTTTCCCTGCCTGACGCCGATGCACCTATAAAAACGATCGGTAAGGTTGTATGGGTGGAAGAATTCTCTGTGGGGGACACTTCGTCCAGTAAAGCGTATGACGCAGGCATACACTTCATTGATATGAGTGATGCGGATAAGGAACGTATCCACCACCATGTAATTTCTCGCTTGTAAACGGCTGCCGCCTTACCGGAGAATACGCTATGTACTTTAAGAAACTAGAGATTGTCGGCTTCAAATCCTTCTATAACAAAACCACTCTTGATTTTGAACCCGGAATAACCGCTATCGTTGGACCAAACGGGTGCGGCAAATCCAATATTTTCGATTCCATGCGTTGGGTCCTTGGAGAGCAGTCGGTCAAAGCGCTCCGGGGAACGACAATGGAAGACGTCATTTTCAACGGAACTGAGAAAAAGGAAGCGTTGGGAATGGCCGAAGTAACGCTCACCTTTGACAACGGGAAACGTTTTTTCTCCGTTGATCATCATGAAGTTGCTATTACCCGCAGGCTTTTCCGTTCAGGTGAAAGCGAATATCTTCTCAACAAAGCCCCTGTACGGCTCAAGGATATACAGGAATTGCTTCTGGGGACCGGTATCGGAGCAGAAAGTTATTCACTTATCCAGCAGGGAAAGATTGACCTCGTTTTAAGTTCCCGGCCGGAAGATAGGCGCCTGGTCTTTGATGAAGCAAGCGGCATCAGTAAATACAAATCCCAGAAACGCGAAACCATGCGCAGGCTTGAAGACACAGAACTTAACCTGGCTCGCGTTAATGATATTATTACCGAAGTAAAGCGGCAAATCGGATCACTTGAGCGCCAGGCAAACAAAGCGCGCAAATATCGTGAATCATTTGAAGAGCTCAAGACAAAAGAACTAAATTGTGCGGCTATTCAGAAAAAATCTTTGCTTGCGCAAAAAGATGAAATCCAGCGGAATCTCCAGGAATTAGAAGCTGCTGAAACAAAACTGCTTGATGAAATCACTACCCAGGAAACATCCATTGCGTCTCACCAGGCAGAATTAAAAGCCATTGAAGAAGAGATCCTGCGTATCCGCAATGAAGTTTCAAGCCTTGAAAATACAACCGGACGGAACCGGGAACATATTGCATTTAATAAAGAACGGATTTTTGAATTAGAAGAAGCTGTCAAACGCCTGGAAACCCAGCGCGAACAAACCAAAGCCCGGCTTACGCTCGATGAAGAAAAACTGAATTCCGTACGGAATGAATACAAAACAATCGAGCAGCATGTTCAGGAAAAATCAACAATACTCAAGGCTCAGGAAACCGAACTTGCAACTCTTACCAACTCCGTAAAAGTATCCCTTGAAGCAATTGCTCAGACAAAGCGCACTATACTCGATATACTTTCCCGAATCTCCGCGACAAAGAATGAAATTCAGGATGCCGCTTCTCGTAAGCACGTTCACGTCGCCCGGCAAAAAAGGCTTGAGCTGGAACGGGCAAAACTGACCGAAGAAACATCAACGATCGAAGAGACACTGTCAGTCTCGGCCCAGGAAGTAGCCGGGCTTGAACGGCAATTTTCAGACTTGAATGGAAAAATCAATGCCGTAAAACAGGAATCGGAACGGGAGAAAATAAGCCTCGAGGAAATCAAATCCCGCATTGAAAACCTTGAAAAACAGAAAATCTCCCTGCAATCGCAGAAAGAATTTCTCGAACAGCTTAAAATGAAATATGAGGACATCGGCGAATCAATGAACGCCATGGTTTACCTCGATAAATTACCCACCGAGAAATTAAGCGGACTGGTCATCAAGATCAGTGATTATCATAATCCCGGGCCCCAGGAACAATCGTCAAACGATGGCCAGGGCTTTAAAATTTCCGGAGAAGCAAAACCGATTGATCTGGATACCTCGCGCATTAACGAACGGATCAGCCAGATCGAATCAGAGATTGAGCAGTTGCTTAAAGAAAAATCGGCAAAGGAAGTCCATACCCAGAATTTGACCAATTCGATTGAAGAACTCTCCAAGGAAACCCGCACGCAAGAAATCAACCTTGCTAACAAACGCACTCAATTCGGCAACGTTCAGGAGCAATATAATAAGCTTAAGAACGAACAGGAGATCCTGTCCCTTGAATTGACCGACGTCCAGCAAGAAATCGTCAAGCTCGACGATAAAATTTCAGTAACGCAGACGCATCTTGTTGAACTTGATAGTGAACAAAAACGTCTTGAAGATTCGATCCTTGCCGAGCAAAATGCCATCGCCAAAAATAACGGGCTCAAAGAAACAGCGCTTGTCCTTATTACGCAGGTTAAAACAGAGCTGGAAGCGTTGCAAAAGCGCATCGAATCAGATGCCGCCACATTGCGGATCCTTGAAGACACCTACCGTCAGGATCAAGAAACCATGCAATCTATTGAAACCCAGATTGGCGAATCCATAGAACGAAAAGAATCCATGGCTCACGAGATCGATACGCTACAACAAAAAATTGTAGACGCCAGCACTGCGATCGAAAATTTCGCCGGGTCTTTAACGCACGCGCAGGCACAGCATCAAGAACTTGTGGATGGCACCAGTGACGTTGTTAAGAAAATCGAGGCAGACCGTACTACCATGGACGCCCTCAAAAAGCGCCTTTATGAACTGCAGATGGGCAATAAAGATCTTGATTTTAAATATATGAGCATTAAAGAACGTATCCTGCAGGGTTATAAGATAGATATCGACACTGTCATGGAAACCACAGAGGGCCTTGAGGAAAGCTCCCTTATCGATGAAATCCAAAAACTCAAAGACAGGGTCGATTCGTACGGATCGGTTAATTTAGTCGCGATTGAAGAGTACGATGAACTCAAAAAAAGATACGATTTTTTGACTCAGCAGCAAACAGACCTTGTGAACGCAAAAACCGCGCTCCATGAAGCAATCCTGAAAATCAATCGTACCACCCGCAAAATGTTTTTAGAGACATTTGAACGGGTTAAGGTCGAATTTAAGAATTATTTCAAGCTGCTTTTCAACGGAGGCGATTGCCAGATATATCTCATGGATGAACAGGATCCTCTCGAATCAGGTATAGAAATCATCTGCCGGCCTCCCGGGAAAAAGCTGCAGAATATTCTGCTGTTATCAGGTGGTGAGAAATCCATGGCGGCAATAGCGCTCATTTTTGCTATCTTCAAAGTAAAACCCGCGCCATTCTGCGTGCTGGACGAAATCGATGCCGCCCTTGACGAAGCTAACGTCGACCGTTTTGGAAGGCTCTTGCAGGAATTCGTCGATACCGCTCAATTCATTGTGATTACCCACAATAAAAAAACCATCGCCAATGCCAACTGCATGTACGGCATTACGATGGAAGAGTCGGGAATCTCAAAAATTGTTTCGGTGAAGTTCTCCCAGAACAAAGCCAAACAAACGCCTGCTCAAGAAGATACCACGCCGGTAACTCCAGTCCCCGCTTAGTTCATAGTCCAAGGTTCAATGTTCAAAGAATAAACATTCAGCCGTTTCTAACGGAATTTAAACTTTGAACGTTGAACTTTCAACTATTAACAACAAGTCGTATTCTTACCTTTGTGTTTTGCTTCGTAGAGGGTTTTATCGGAGAACGCGATAAGTTCAGCAGGCAAAGAGCCGTCTTCGGGGAATGTACTCAAACCAAGGCTCACGGTAAGTCTTTTATGGGGCATGATTTCTTCGTGGCTAAATGAATATTTGGCAATATCCTGACGCAGTCTTTCCGCAATAAGGTAGGCTTCCCGTTTATCAGTCTGCGGTAAAATGATCATAAACTCTTCCCCGCCATAACGGCAGACAAAATCCATCTTCCGCGACTGGTTTCGCAACAAATACGCCAGCTCTTTCAAGATGCTATCGCCGGCTTGATGCCCCAGGGTATCATTGTAAACTTTGAAATCATCAATATCCAATGCAATAAGGCTCAACGGCACTTTAACCGCCTTAGCCCGTTCAAGTTCTTCCTGAAGCAGATATTGAAAATATCCGTGATTCCAAAGGTTGGTTAAGGAATCCAGATGAGCCCGTAAAACGGTTTTTTCATATAACTGGGAATTCTCAATAGCCAAACCTGCCTGATTTGCCAACATAATAAGCATCTGGAGGCTTTCTTTGGTAATCGGCTTTTTGGTAATAAAATTATCCGCCAAGATAATTCCGTTAACTTTATCTTTTGCTTTTAAAGGGACAACCGCCATTTCATCGGTCTTCAAAAGCTGGACAACAGGATCATTGGAATATTTATGAACAGTCTCGTGGGTCAAATGAAGCGGCATTCCGTCTAAAATCCCTAAGGTAAGAAGGCCATCGCTTTGTTCCTTCAAAGGAATCTTTAAATGACGCAATTGGCGGTTAAAACTGTTATTAAGGACGGTTTCTGAAGTGAATTTATAGGCGTTAATAAGGTCATCGAGACTTTTGCGCTCTTGTTCGATCTGCGTCCAAACACGATTAGCCTCATTGCCGTCTTCCGGTCCAATGCACATCTTGCCTTCTACTAAACCATCCTTATCATTGATCAAAAAGAGGACAGCCCGGTTAAAACCAAGGCCTATATGCGAGGTTACTCCGGTGAGAATAATATAGAGGATTTCATCAAGCTTGAGGGTAGTTCGCATAGCATTTGAAACTTCATAGAGGATAGCAAGTTCACGTTTGGTCCTCTCAAGCTCAGCTTTAGCCTTCTTAAGTTCTTCCATATTGAGCAACAATACCATATTTTCACCGGAAAGTCAATATATCGGCTGATAATAACACGTAACGGGTTTCAAAGTCACAAAGACACAACGTCACAAGCAATGCATAGGCATATACCTTTGACAAAACTCTAACCTGTGACCTTGCGACTTGTGACCTTGTGCCCCGTATAGTTTTTAGCTTCAGTATTCATTGACATCCAAAACAAACTTTGCTATACTTGTAAACTCTAACCATGGTGTTTCTTACGGTTAGAAATATCCCTCTGGAGACAGAAGGACACAGAAAGGAGTTGATTGCATTGTCTCAAATCGAGATTAAAAAAGACGAGTCTTTTGAAGCCGCCTTGCGCCGTTTTAAGAAAAAAATAGAGCAGGAAGGTATCCTTAAGGAAGTCCGCGACCGCAAGCATTATGAGAAACCAAGCGAGCGCCGGAGAAAGAAACAACGGAGACTGCACTAATGCGTTCGGCACTTTCAACGTCGTGGAACGCGTTTCGCCACGGCCAAGGAAGAGACCTGGTCTTTGAAATACAAAAACTCGGTTTTGAGGAGGTGGAGTTGAGTTTTAACTTAACCTCCTCGATTGTCGAGGAAATTGGGCTTTACGCCGCTCAGGGGGCGATAAAAATCAGCAGTGTGCACAATTATTGTCCTATTCCCCCCGGCCTTACACCAGCTCAGGCGCTTCCAGACTGCTACGCAATGTCTTCCTGTAACGAACAAGAACGCTTACAAGCGGTCCAATTCACCAAACGAAGTATCGACACCGCGCACCACCTTGGTGCACGTTCCGTTGTTTTACACTGCGGAAGAGTTGAAATCCCCGATAGAACACGGCCGCTTATCAAACTTCTGGAATGCGGTAAAAAAGATACTCCGGAATTTATTCGCCTTAGAAAAGAACTGATCGAGGAACGTATTTCCAAAGCACAGCCTTTCTTTGAAAATACACTCAAGAGCCTTGCTGCATTAAATTCCTATGCCCGCGAAAAAAATGTTCTCCTGGGCGTAGAAACACGATATTATCATAGGGAAATACCTACGTTCGAAGAGATTGGTATCATTCTTAAAGAATTCGATAATTCTCAAATCGGTTACTGGCATGATACGGGGCACGCGCAGGTTACGGAAAACCTGGGAATTGCCAAACATAAAGATTTCTTGGATTCATACGGCAAGCGGCTTATCGGCTTGCATGTGCACGACAGTGTTGGGGGAGATGATCATCGGGCCCCCGGAGAAGGAAATTTAGATTTTACACTTATTAAACCGTACCTCAATGAATCAATAACCTGTGTTATTGAAGCGCATCATCCGGCAACCGCATCGCAGATCAAACGGGCACAAGCGTTAGTGGAGGAAATCGGGAATGGATAAAACACCTCTTCGGGAACCTGCTGTAGCCGGACAATTCTACCCATCCCAAGCCGCAGCTATTAAAAAACAAATCAGTTCGTTCCTTGAAAAAACACCACCGCCGCCGCAAAACTGCATTGCCTGTTTGATGCCGCATGCAGGATATATCTATTCCGGCAGAGTTGCCGCTCAAACCGCCAGCCGTGTACAAATCAAGGATACCGTCATTCTTTTAGGTCCAAACCACACCGGCTACGGAGCACCATTCAGCATTATAAAAGAAGGTACCTGGAAAACACCGCTCGGTACCGTTGCAATCGATACAAAACTTGCCGAAAGCATCATGGAAGCTGTTGTGCTCCTCAAACACGACCCCACTTCGCATGCGTATGAACATTCGCTGGAAGTAGAATTGCCGATCCTCCAATATTTTAAACACGATTTTAAAATCGTACCTATCGTGTTTCTGGCTGACGATTTCCATAAACTCAAAGAGATCGCACGAGGCATTGCGCGCGTTGTGCAAGAATCGCAGAAGCGGGAGAATGTACTTATCGTAGTAAGTTCCGACATGACGCACTACGAAACACTGGAAGAAGCGACGCGCAAAGATACGGAAGCCATCCAGGCAATTCTTGATTTGGACGAGGACAAGCTCATTGAACGCATCAATCATGAACATATCACGATGTGCGGATACGCGCCGGCGGTTGTTATGATCGTATGCGCGAAATTGTTAGGCGCTACGAAAGGAACGTTAGTCAAATACGAAACCAGCGCGGAAGCTTCCGGAGACGCCTCAAGTGTCGTCGGTTACGCTGGTATTATGATCCAATAGCGGTATACACTTTAAACCCGGAGATACTCAATGGATGAAATAAAAAAGAAGGTCGACGAAAGCTGGAAAGAACAGGCGGCAAAGGAAAAGGTTGCCCCGAAAGATCACAAGGAAGAATTGCCTATCCCTGAAGCAAATTTTGATTTTTTTATCCGCACCCTTGCATTACAGGCAAGCATCTCGATGGGGCTCATTGAAAATCCTGCAACCAATACAAAAGAAGAGAATATGCCGCAGGCTAAATTTATCATCGACACCATTGGCATGCTGCAAGAAAAAACAAAGAATAACCTTTCCAAAGAAGAAGCGGATACATTGGAAGATATTATCTATGCTTTACGCATGCAATATCTGGAAAAAGGCAAAATCGGAGGGAATTCATGATCGATAAAGAGCTGCTTGATATCCTGGCTTGTCCTGCCTGTAAAGGCGACGTGGAGTTAAAAGAGAATAAAATCGTCTGCAAGAAATGCGCAAAAAAATACCCGATCAAAGACGGCATTCCGATCATGTTAATTGATCAGGCAGAATAGTTCAAAGTTCAAGGTTCAAAGTCTAAATTTTTAACTAAAAACTATGAACTAATATTGAACTTTGAACGTTGAACTATTAACAAAATTATATACTTATGGGAAAATCGATCAAGAAACTTAAAATTTTAATTATCCACGGTCCGAATCTGCATTTGTTGGGCACCAGGGAACCGGGAATTTACGGCAAAACAACTATTGCGCAAATTAACGCATCACTTAAAAAAATTGCGCATGACCGTAACGTAACCGTGTGTATCAAACAATCCAATCACGAAGGTGAGATTATCGACCTCATTACCAAGACCAATTTTAACGGCCTGCTGATTAATCCTGCGGCATACACGCATACAAGCGTTGCAATCCGGGACGCCATTGCCGCAAGCGCAAAACCCGCTATCGAAGTGCACCTTTCCAATATTCACGCCCGTGAAACATTCCGGCATACATCATTGATAAGCCCGGTTGTCCGGGGAACGATCATGGGTTTCGGACCTGCAAGCTACACGGTAGGATTGAAAACCCTTCTTGACTTGCTCTCGACATGAAACAACGCCTGACGAACATCCTTGCCCGGTTGAAGCACGACAAACTCGATTGCCTTTTTCTGACCCATCCAGCTAACATTTCGTACTTAACCGACTCTACCAGCCGCGACTCATATTTGATTGTTTCTCCTCATAAAAACATCTATTTTACCGATTCGCGCTATACGGAAGAAGCAAAAGCCACCATCAACCACACAATCGCGATACAAACAGTCAAAAAGCCAATACTTGAAGAAATAGCGGCAGTCTGCAAAGATCAGCGTTTTAAACGGATCGGATTTGAAAGTAAATTTTGCTCATTTGCATCATATCAAAAACTATCAAAATTACTCGGCAACCGGATACACCTTATCCCCACCCAGGATTTAGTTGAAGATTTGCGGCAGATCAAAGATCAAACAGAACTTTCCATTATCCGCCAGGCAGTCGAAATCACCGTTCAAGCGCTTAATTTTATCCGTCCCCGGCTAAAACCAGGCAAAACTGAACTGGCTATTGCCGCTGAAATCGAGCGATTTATCCGTTTACGGGGAGCACGCGGGCCGTCATTCGACATAATAGTAGCTTCCGGCCCCAATTCCAGCTATCCGCACCATATCACTTCTGACAGGAAACTCAAAGCAACAGAAGCGGTTGTCATTGATATGGGAGTTGATGTAAAAGGCTATAAATCTGACTTGACAAGGACTTTCTTTTTAGGTAAAATGACTTCTCTTGCCCAGAAGGTCTATGCCACAGTAAGACAGGCGCAAGAAGCAGCAATCAAAGAACTTAAACCGAATGTCTTTCGTAGTACTGTTGACCGCGCGGCACGATCGGTAATCGCAAATGCCGGTTACGCTGCCTGTTTCGGCCATAATCTCGGCCATGGCGTAGGTCTTGAAATCCACGAAGCACCAAGTATATCGGCAAAAAGCGATTTAACGCTCAAACCAGGCATGGTCTTTACTATTGAACCGGGGATTTACTTACCGGGGAAATTCGGTGTACGCATTGAAGACATGGTACTGATAACCGAAAATAAGGAGGAAATTCTAAGTGGCTCTCTCAATAAATGAAGTTAAAAACGGTATTACGATCCTCGCCGATGATCAGGCCTGGATAGTCGTAGATGCCCAACACGTTAAACCAGGCAAAGGTGCTGCGTTTGTGCGCGCAAAACTGCGTAATATCCGCACCGGCGCCATACAGGAAAAGACCTTCCGCGGTGATGAAAAAATCGAAGAAGCATATATAGAAGAGCGTAAAATCCAGTTCTTGTATAAAACAGGTGACATGTTCCACTTCATGGACCAGGAAAACTATGAAGAAGTAGCCATACAGAGCGACGTTTTAGGCGACAAAGTTAAATTCCTCAAAGACAACCTCGATGTTGTCGCTTTATTCTACAAAAATGACTGCCTTGCCGTTAATCTTCCTTTCTTTATTGAATTTGAAATCAAACACACTGAGCCCGGCATTAAGGGCGATACCGCAAAATCAGGTACAAAACCCGCGGAAATTGACACCGGCGCTACGATCCAGGTCCCGCTTTTCATCAACGAGGGAGACCATATTAAAATCGATACGCGCACCGGAGGGTATGTTGAAAGAATCAACTAAGGGGGAACCGATGAACCTCAAAGAAATTAAAGAAATGATTACCCTTATGAATGACAACGGCCTCGTGGAACTTGAGGTTGAAAAAGAGGGGATGCGTATCCGTTTGAAAAAGAGCGCCGGCGAAATGGCAGCCGTAAGCGGCCCGGTTATTATCGAAAGAGGGAAAGCTGTCCTTCCTCCAGGTATCAAAGATGTTTCGGCGCCAACAGCCGAGATACCGTCCAATATAACTGAAATTAAATCTCCCATGGTAGGAACGTTCTACCGTGCTCCGTCTCCGGAATCACCCGCATACGTTGAAATAGGGCAGATTATCGAACCCGGGCAGGTCATTTGCATTGTTGAAGCAATGAAACTCATGAACGAAATCAAGGCTGAAGTAAAAGGAAAAATTATAGATATTCTCGTTGATAACGCAGAGCCGATTGAATTCGGACAACCGTTATTTCTTATAGAGCCAGTCTAATATGTTCTCTAAAATCCTTATAGCCAACCGGGGCGAAATCGCCCTTCGTATAATTCGTGCCTGTCGCGAAATGGGTATCCGCACCGTTGCCGTCTACTCTGAAGCTGACCGCAATTCCCTGCATACCCGCTTTGCCGATGAAGCTATTTGTATCGGCGCTGCCAAAAGCTCCACCAGTTATCTTAATATCCCCGCTATTATCAGCGCAGCTGAAATCTCCGATGTTGAAGCAATACATCCGGGGTACGGATTCTTGTCGGAAAACGCGCATTTCGCCGAAATATGCGAATCCTGTCAGATCACGTTTATCGGACCAACTCCCGCTAATATCAAAGCTATGGGCGATAAAATGTCTGCGAGAGCAACCATGCAGAAAGCAGGAATTCCTATTGTTCCCGGAAGCCCGGGGCCGATCAGGACCAAAGAAGAAGCTTTAAAAACCGCAAAAAAGATCGGGTACCCCGTCATCATTAAAGCTGCGGCAGGAGGCGGTGGCAAAGGTATGCGCATCTGCCATAACGATATTTCACTCGTCTCTAATGTTATGATTGCGCAGCAGGAAGCTGAAGCAAATTTCGGCAATGCCGCGGTGTACATGGAAAAATACATTGAATGTCCCCGCCACATCGAAATTCAGCTTATCGGCGATAAATTCGGGCACATCATATACCTCGGTGAGCGCGACTGCAGTATCCAACGAAGGCACCAAAAGCTTCTCGAAGAGGCTCCTTCACCGGTTGTTGATCAAAAACTGCGGAAACGTCTGGGAGAAGCAGCGATTAAAGGCGCAAAATCCGTTAACTATGTAAACGCCGGGACCATAGAGTTCCTGCTCGATAAAAACAGCAATTTCTACTTTATGGAAATGAATACGCGTATTCAGGTTGAACATCCTGTAACTGAAATGGTTACCGGTATTGACCTTATCAAAGAACAGATACGCATTGCAGCCGGTGAAAAATTAAAGATCCATCAGGAAGATATCCACATCAACGGCGCTGCCATTGAATGCCGCATTAACGCAGAAGATTTTGAAAATAACTTTATGCCCTGTCCGGGAAAAATTGAGACACTGAACCTTCCCGGCGGCCCGGGAGTCCGCGTGGACACGCATATCTACACCGGATATGAGATCAGCCCGCATTATGACTCCATGATGGCAAAACTCATCGTCCATGGTCCATCCAGAAGTGAAGCAATCAAGATTATGCGACGGGCGTTAAAAGAATTTCACATCGCCCCGATTAAGACAACCATACCGTTCCATCTGAAGCTTTTAGACGATTCTCGATTCATAAAAGGGGACGTATCCACACACTTTGTGCAGGATATGCTCTCACAGAAAAAACCGGAGAAATAATGCATCGGGAAGAAACGCGCACTGATTACGGTATCATCAGAATCCACCGTAATGTGATTGCTTCCATTGCATCGATTGCCGCAGTTGAGATCGAAGGCGTTCACGGTGTCGGAGGCAATTTGAAAAGCGGGATACTGGAATTGATCGGACAGAAAAATCCGGGAGCTATTGGCGTTGATATCGATAAAAATGACGAAGTTCATGTTAACATACCGCTCATCATAAAATTCGGTTTCAATGTGCCGGAAGTAGCAAACAAGGTGCAGGAAAATGTCCGTTTAGCTCTTGAAAAAATGACCAGTGTGGCAATAAAAGATATTAATATAAACGTCCTGGGAATTGCCCCGGCTAATAAATCATAGTACGTGTAGTGCAAAATGCGCTGCCTGGTACAGGCAGCGCCAGATTAGCTTACTATAACGGTGCCCAACCCCGCAAGCGGGGTTTCCTGCCTGCGGTAGGCAGGCGCTAAATTGGTTTAATATAACGGTGCCCAACCCCGCAAGCGGGGTTTCCTGCCTGCGGTAGGCAGGCGCT
>DAONEO010000010.1:32984-62432 GCA_035403145.1 Candidatus Omnitrophota bacterium
TTTAATATAACGGTGCCCAACCCCGCAAGCGGGGTTTCGCTAAATTGGTTTAATATAACGGTGCCCAACCCCGCAAGCGGGGTTTCGCTAAATTGGTTTAATAAGGTGCTCAAGGAGGTTAGCAATGCGATTTCTTACAGTTCTTGGCATTGTTTTTTACGCAGCTGTTCTTATCCTTATCGGAATCGGGCTGATTTTTATTGCAATTATCCTTTCAATCCAACCAAGCCCTTTCGCACCTCAAGATGTCACCAATTTCCTGATCTATCTGCAAAAAAGTATTTCCTCACGGTTTATCATTGGTTTTTCGGGGCTCATGCTGGTACTCATTAGTTATTCCTTTGCACAATTCCTTCTGGGTAAACTGCAGCGTGAAAAAAATATTGCTTTTTCAACCGGCGCAGGAGAAGTAACTATCGCATTGAGCGCTGTTGAGGATCTTATTAAACGAATCGCAGGGATTATCCCGGAAATAAAAGAGCTCCGGCCGGATGTCATCGCAAGCAAAAAAGGGATACTCGTTGACCTGCGTGTAGTCCTTCGATCAGAAGCAAACATTCCCGATTTGACTGCGCGGCTGCAAGAAACCACAAAATCAAAGATCCAGGAAGTGCTGGGCATAGAAGAAGAGATCGTGGTAAAAATCCATATCGTTAAGATCATCCAACAGGATGATCGGGACAGACGCAGAAGAGATGAAAAAAACGATGCTCCCACGATACCGTTCAGCGGATACGGACGAGCATAGTAGCAGATAAATGCAATACGGATCACACGTTACAATGTCACACGGTCATAGGTAAAAATAGTATCTCACTTCGCAGCTGTACTAAAATTTTCTTTGAAACCTTTAGTACGCTGCGTGAGATTTCGCTCAACAAAAACATATAATGCTCAAGGAGGAAACTCGATGAAGATCGGCGTTTTAACAGGAGGTGGAGATTGCCCAGGATTAAATCCCGTTATCAGAGCTGTTGTCCGTAAAGGTATTCTTGAAGGATATACCTTCGTGGGCATCAAAAACGGATGGAAAGGCATGCTTGAAAAAGATACTATGGTGCTTGATGTCAACGCGGTCAGCGGCATCCTTCCGAAAGGCGGCACGATTTTAGGTACCAGCCGCACCAACCCGTGCAAAAAGCCGGAAGACATGGAAAAAGTAAAAGCAAATTTCAAAGCCATGGGGCTCGACGCATTGGTCGCCATCGGCGGGGAAGACACCTTAGGCGCTGCCACCAAATTGCATAAAGCTGGGCTTAGTGTCGTCGGAATACCGAAAACCATTGATAACGACTTAAGCGCAACCGATTACACCTTTGGTTTTGACACCGCCTTAAGCGTCGCAACCGAATGTATTGACAGGCTTCATACAACAGCTGAAAGTCACCACCGAATCATGGTTGCCGAAGTCATGGGGCGACACGCCGGCTGGATTGCCGTTGAATCGGGTATTGCAGGCGGTGCTGATTTCATACTCATCCCCGAAATTCCCATCGATATGGATGAAGTCTGCGAATCAATAAAAAAACGCCATGCGCGGGGAAAAACCTTCAGCATCGTCGTTGTCGCCGAAGGCGCCCAATTCAAAGATAAAGGACTTATCACCCAGGAAGAGAAACTCGATTCATTCGGCCATGTCAGGCTCGGAGGAATCGGGGAAGCGCTCGGCGCCGAAATCGAAAAACGCACCGGATTTGAAACACGCGTCAGCGTTCTTGGCCACATTCAAAGAGGCGGTTCTCCGACTGCTTTTGACAGAATCCTCGGGACCCGGTTCGGCGTTGCAGCAGTTGAATTGTTAAAAAAGAAAAAGTTCGGGCGCATGGTTGCCATAGCCGGCAATAAGATCATCGATGTTCCGCTTGAAGAAGCAACCGGCACGCTTAAAACCGTTACGCCTGATTGGGTAGAGATTGCTAAAGTATTCTTCGGATAAATGCCATGAGAGACAAAATAAAAGAAATATTATGGGAGAGCATTCAAGTTAAAGAAGAAATCCTGCGCGAAGGAATCTCTTCGATCATTGCTATTGCCGAACTTTTCATCGACTCACTTAAAAAAGGCGGCAAGATCATTATTATGGGAAACGGCGGTTCAGCCAGCGACAGCCAGCACATTGCGGCTGAATTAGTAGGAAGGTTCAAAAAGGACCGTCCTGCATTGCCGGCCCTTTCGCTCACGGTCAACACTTCGATCATTACCGCGATTGCCAATGATTACACCTACGAACAGGTATTCGCCCGTCAGGTTGAAGCGCTTGGCCAGAAAAATGATCTCGTGGTCGGAATATCGACCAGCGGCAAGGCAAAGAACGTCGCTGCGGCAATCCGACAGGCAAAGAAAATGGGATTGAAAACCGTGGCATTATCCGGTGGTGACGGCGGTGAATTAACAAAACTTGCCGACGTCTCACTCTTGGTCCCGTCACCGGTAACGGCGCGCATTCAGGAAGCGCATATTACAATCGGTCATATCATATGCGAACTGGTGGAAGAATCACTCTCATAAAAAACAAGTGTGTCTGTCTCAGCGCACTCGTCGATATCAGAAAAAGACTGCGGCGCCAAGGTAAACGGGTCGTTTTTACCAACGGCTGTTTTGATATTATTCATTACGGACACGCGCAATATCTTGAAGACGCGCGCCGGTTGGGTGACATTCTCATCGTCGCAGTCAATAGTGATGCCTCGATTCAACGCATCAAAGGCCCTAAACGGCCGATTGTCTGCCAACACGACAGAATAAGGACTTTGGCAGCACTGGAATCGGTCAGCTATGTCGTCCCTTTCAACGAGGACACTCCGCTTGAAACGATACAAAAACTCAAGCCGGATATCCTCGTCAAAGGCGCTGACTGGAACAAAAAAAACATTGTCGGAGCCGATGTCGTAAAACGCGGAGGCGGCAAAGTTGTCACGATCAAACTTGTCAACGGCCGCTCAACCACGAACATCATCGGAAGAATAATTGAAACCCATGCAAAAGACATGCATCAATAGAATTATTGATGCTAATATAAATCGTGCCAAGGAAGGTCTGCGTGTATGTGAAGAACTTGCACGATTTGTCATTGAAAACAAACCGTTGACGGAACAGCTTAAAAATACCCGGCATGCAATTGACGCACATGCGCATGAACTTGCCAGCCGCACGCAATTACTAGCCAGCCGCAACAGCACGCACGATATCGGCCAAAAGGTCTACGGAAAAGAGTTGCATCGGAAAAATTTCCATGATATCTTTTTTGCCAATATCCAGCGCGTCAAAGAATCGATCAGGGTATTGGAAGAATTCAGCAAACTAAAAAGAAGCAGGAGTGCGGTTTCCTTCAAAAATCTCCGGTACCGCATTTACGAAATAGAGAAAAAGAGCAGCGCACTTGTAAACCGCTCTTTACGATAAATGACCCTATTAGAATCCGCCCGTAAAAACCGCCTGACGCCAGTCGCAAAACAGATTGCCAAAGAAGAGGGTATATCCGAAGCAACACTCCTGCAACGCATCCGACAGGGCACCGTCGTCATTCCACTCAATAACACGCATTCATTGAAAAAACCGTGCGGCGTTGGCCTAGGGTTACGCACCAAAGTTAACGCAAATATCGGAACAACCACCGATAATCCTAATCCCGCCAAAGAACTCAAAAAACTTGCCGTTGCCATTCAATACGGAGCGGACGCGGTCATGGACTTAAGCATCGGCGGAAACCTTCAGAAAATGCGCGCTCAAGTCTTACGCCGTTCAACCGTTCCCGTGGGCACCGTACCGGTCTATGAAATCGCAGTACGCGCGCAAGAAGAAAAAGGCAATTTTCTGAAATTCACCGCTGGCGATATGCTCTCTACCCTTGAAGCACAAGCACAACAGGGAGTTGATTTCTTTACGATCCATGCAGGAGTTACCCGTGCGAGCCTGGCAACACTCAAAAAAAACAAACGCGTGCTTGATATCGTCTCCCGCGGTGGCGCTATTATCGCAGGATGGATGCGTGCCAATAATCAAGAAAATCCTTTTTATGAATATTTTGACAGCATTACCGATATCGCGCAGAAATACGACGTTACGTTGAGTTTGGGCGATGGAATGCGGCCCGGCTCTGTTCTTGACGCCACTGACCGTGCACAAATTACGGAACTAAAGATATTAGGACAGCTTGCGCTTCGTGCCAGGAAACAGGGGGTTCAGGTAATGATTGAGGGCCCGGGACATGTCCCGCTTAACCAGATTGAAAAAAATATGCGTCTTGAAAAGAAACTCTGTCACGGCGCTCCATTTTACGTTTTGGGACCGCTGGTAACCGATGTCGCCGCTGGACACGATCATATTACCGGAGCAATCGGCGGCGCAATTGCAGCAGCTGCGGGAGCCGATTTCCTCTGTTATGTGACTCCATCAGAACACTTGCGCCACCCTTCAATAGAAGATGTACAAGAAGGGGTGGTGGCATCGCGCATTGCAGCGCATGCCGCTGATATCATTAAACGGCCTGATGCAATTCGCTGGGATAAAGAAATGTCTATAGCGCGCCAGAAACGCGATTGGAAAAAGCAAATCGCATGTGCGCTTGACCCGATAAAAGCTAAAAAATACCGTCAGTCGTCGAAACCGCACGTTTTTGATGTATGCACCATGTGCGGCAGATTCTGCGCGGTAAAGTTGAGCGAACAAGCGTGTCGTAGTTCATGATTGAATAGAAACTGTCGGGTCGCAAGACACAAGAGCACAAGTCACAAGATTGAATTCCGCCGGAGGCGGGGACTTCGTAGCTTAAAACTATACGGGCTGCAAAGTCATAATGTCTTAAAGTCACAAGTTTGAGTTCTGCCAGTGGCAGACACGTAGTCCTAGTTACCCATGCACAAGCATTTACTTGTGACGTTATGACTTTGTGACCTTGCAACCCTTACATTTTTGATATTGAACCTTGCGGGTGTAATTCAATGGTAGAATGACAGCTTCCCAAGCTGTATACGGCGGTTCGATTCCGCTCACCCGCTCTTATTATTCATATGCATATACCGTCTTCATTCATACATGTTCTTGCGGCGATCTTCATTGCGGGATGCGCCAGTGTTCCGCCGACAACGGTTGCGCCGGTAGCACCTGCGACGCAGCCAAGCCCGGCAAGCGGCTTTGTCTACCATAAAGTTGAGAAAGGACAAACTCTCTGGAGAATATCAAAAATTTACGATGTTGACCTCGCAGAACTCGCGCGAATCAACCATCTTTCCGACGCGACGAGCATTGAAATCGGTCAGCTTATCCTTATTCCTAAGAAAAAGCTCGTTGAAAAATCACCCGTCTGTAAAATTACCTCGTCTTCAGATGATTTCATATGGCCGTTGCGCGGCAAAGTGATTACCAGTTTTGGGCAAACCTTCAACAACATGATCAATAAAGGCCTTAATATCGCGCCGGTAAGCTCGTCAGACATCGTTGCCAGCCGGAGCGGCACAGTTGTATTCTGCTCATCCGACTTTTCCGGGTTTGGGAAAACAATCGTGATCGATCATGGTGACGGATTCTTAACGGTCTATGCGCGTAATGCACAAGTTCTCATAAAAACTGGCGACACCGTTACACAAGGGATGACAATTGCAAAAGTTGGTTGCGCGGGAAGAGACAAAACGCCGTATCTGCATTTTGAGATCCGTAAAGGTTACGCCTCTCAAAACCCGAATTTTTATTTAACAAAGTAATATGGAAAAAATCTGTTTTGCCAGAAATCAATACCTGGAACTCCTCACCAAGAGAATCGGCAGTTTGAAAGAAGGCTATCGCCAGAACCTCGCAATTGTCGGCGATGAACTTTCCGGCAAGACGACTATTTTGTTCTCGTTCCTGAAGCAATTCTCTGATACACGCACCATCATATTGTATCTGGAGATCAGACCGGAATCCCTCATAACATTTACGAAACGCTTTACGGGAACGCTGCTCTTTAATTTCCTTGCGGCAAGCGGCAACACCCCTCAGGAAGATCTCGATTCCCTGTTACGTGATTCGGAAAAATACATACCAAAAACCGTCGAGAAGATTAAAGGGATACTTTCTGCCGTCGAAAAGCGGAAGCGCAATACGATATTCCCCGAGATCCTGGCTCTCTGCGACAGTATTCATCAGGAAACCGGTAAATTCTGCGTTGTCATGTTTGATGAATTCCACAATCTTGAAAGTTTCGGTATCAAAGACCTCTATAAAGATTGGGCAAAATTGCTCATTCTGCAGAAAACCACACTCTACATTATTGTCAGCTCAAAGAAATTCAAAGCACATGCAATCCTTTCCAAAGACTTATCGCTTTTGTTCGGAAATTTTGAGATCGTAACCGTTGAACCTTTCACCGTAAAAGCGAGCGAAGAATACCTGCAACTTAAATTCAAAAACTCGCCAATAAATCCCGGCTGGCTTAACTTTATTATCCACTTTACCGGGGGAATCCCTTTTTATCTGGATATCATCGCGCAGTCGCTCATAAAAACAAACACCGATAATCTGGCACACGTCATTGATGATCTCATGTTTGAACCGTCGGGAATATTAAACCAGCGGTTCTCGACATTTCTCAAACAATACCTGGATTCCTCATGCAGCCGGGATTACATGGCAATTCTTTACAATGTTGCCAGCGGGCACACCAGGATTAAAGACATCGCTCATCTTACCCATAAAACTCTGGCAGAGCTCACGACGCGTATTACCCATCTTCTTGAAACGGACTGTTTGACAAAAAGCGGTGATTTTTTAACGATCAACGACAGGGTTTTCGGTTTCTGGCTGAAATTCGTTTATCAGGAAAAACTCCAGTCGTTGACCTTTGACGCTATCAATCAGAAAGCGCAATTCCGCGGTAAAATTGAACTTATGATCAAGGATTTTATCAGCGCAACCCAAAAGCCGGTTTGCGAGCGCATGAAAGAATTACTCCATCTTTTTGAAGACGAAACGATTCAATTGGAAGAAAAGAAAAAACTCCGGCTTGACCGTTTCCGTGAAATAAAAACACTGAATTTCAACGGCAAATCCCTGAAAGACGGGCTTTTGGGCCGCTCCAATGACAGCCTCTGGATCCTCGGCTACAAAAAGAACCTTATCACGGAAGAAGACGTCACGGATTTTTCAAAAGAATGCAAAAAGTACCGTCATAAACTTCAAAGGAAAATCATCGTGACGGCTAACGAAATAGACGCCAATGCCCGGCTCCGCGCCTTAGAAGAAAAAATTTGGACGTGGGACATTAACAATATCAACGGAATTCTCGACCTGTATTCAAAACCAAGGATTATCGCATGAGAATCGGCGTTATTTCAGACACCCATATTCCCGACAGAGCAAAAGAAATCCCTCAGAAAGCCCTTGAAGCGTTTAAAAATGTCGATATGATAATCCATGTCGGAGACCTTGTGGAAATGTCGGTCCTCAAACAATTAAAATCCGTTTGCGCTCATGTCCGCGCCGTCGCCGGGAATATGGACCCGGCGGAGATCAAAAACAAACTCCCCGAACGCGACGTCTTTAAAGTACTCGGGCACACCATCGCGGTCGTTCATGGCTGGGGCGCTCCGGGAAAAATCCAAGAAGTTATTGCGGCGGCTCTTAAAGAAGCAAACCCTGAGGTGATTATTTTCGGCCACTCCCATACGCCGTGCAATGAAACGCACGATGGGATACTTTTTTTTAACCCGGGGAGCCCGACCGACAATCTTTTCGCGCCGTATCTGTCGGTAGGGATACTCGAAATTAACGATACCATTTCCGGAACCATTATAAAGGTGTAAGTATGGACAAACTCTGGGCCCCGTGGAGAATCGCCTATGTCGGGAAAGCGGCACAGAAGAAAGCCAGCAGTTGTATTTTCTGTACCGCCAGGAAGAATTCAAAAAAAGACCGGGTTTTCCTCGTTACGAAACACTCGTTTGCCATGCTCAATCTCTACCCGTACAACAACGGACATGCGTTAGTTTCCCCGAAACGTCATGTCGCTGATATGGCGCTTTTAACACAGGAGGAAACGCTCGATTTGATTGCAGCCCTCCATACAACAAAGGCATTGCTGCAAAAAACACTCCGGCCGCACGGTTACAACATTGGAATCAATATGGGCAGCGCCGGCGGCGCAGGCGTTACGGGACATATTCACATTCATATTGTCCCGCGCTGGCACGGTGACACCAATTTTATGCCGGTCTTCCACAATACAAAAATTATCTCGCAATCACTGGATGAGCTGTTAAAACTGCTCAAAAAAGCATGATCAATCAAGCGCAGATCAAAAAATACGAAGATACATTCCTTGCTCCGTATGCCATGAAAAGTTATCTAAGTAAGGGCAGGCGCTACAAAGAAACTGAACATGCCTATCGCTCCGTCTATCAACGCGACCGTGACCGTATCATCCACTCGACCGCATTCCGAAAGCTTGAATACAAAACCCAGGTTTTCGTCAATCACGAAGGCGATTATTACCGCACCCGCCTGACGCATACCATCGAAGTCGGCCAAATAGCCCGCACCCTGGCATTTTCCATGCGCCTGAACATCGACCTGACAGAAGCCGTTGCCTTAGCGCACGACCTTGGGCATACAGCATTCGGCCATTCGGGAGAAGAGGCCCTCGATACATTAATGGCACACGAAGGGGGATTTAACCATAATATCCATAGTTTAAAAGTTGTTGATGAACTTGAGGAACGATACCCTGATTTCCCCGGATTAAACCTGACCTGGGAAGTCCGTGAAGGCATTATTAAACACTCCTCGGCCTTTGATAAAGCAGGCCGCCTTAAAGAATTCGCACCCGGCCAAATGCCGACTTTCGAAACACAAATAGTTGACATTGCCGACGAAATAGCGTATGATAATCATGATCTCGACGACGGGCTTACCTCAGGCCTTTTGCAGCAAAAAGACCTTGAAAAACTGGATATCTGGAAAAAGGTTACCGGCATCATTTCTAAACAGTACAACAACCTTGATCCGGACCGTAAAAAATACCTCATCATCCGCCGCCTTATTGATATGCAGGTCACTGACCTCATCCAAGAGACGGAAAAGAACCTGCAAAAGCTTAACCCGTCATCGTATCTCGACATCAAAAAACGCGATACAAAGATTGTCGCTTTTAGCCCAGCAATGCAGGATTTACGCAATCCATTACGTGCGTTGCTGCTTGAAAAATTATATCATCACTACCGTGTTGTACGCATGAGCAATAAAGCCAAGCGATTCATCACGGAACTTTTTGAAGAATACGTCAATAAACCGGAAGGACTTCCTTTTGAAGTCCAAAAACGAATAAAAACCGACGGTCTACGCCGCGCCGTATGTTACTATATCGCAGGAATGACCGATCGCTACGCACTCGATGAATACAAAAAACTATTTGAGCCCTACGAAAAGGTATAAAGCGCTGATTTCATCGATTCACAGCGTTTACCGTCTCATAAACTCCACGTATGAGCTCAATGATCTTATCGCAAAGCTCGCTCGGCTTATCTGCCAGGTTTTTAACGCAGACAACTGCACAATCCTGCTGTTGGACCCCGCAAAAGATCATTCAACCCTTAAGTGCCACGTCACCGAAAAAAAACGGACTATTAACGATAAACGGACAAAAATCACTAATCGCCTTGAGCTGCGGATTATTAAAACTTTAACCTCGATCCGCAATGAAAAAATACTGGCGGTCCCCCTTGTATCGGAAGATATCATGGGAATCATGATCCTCCGCCGTAATGATCCGGCAAGGCCCTTTGAAAAGTTCGATCAGGATATCCTGATGACAATGACGGAACAGGCGATCATAGGGATCAAAAACCTGCAGCTCTACGAAGAACAGCAACGCATCGTATTCGGAAGCATCAAAACTCTCTGTACTCTCCTGGATATACGCGTTCCGCGGGAATACACGCATTCCCCGTATTTTTCTAAATTAGTCGTGGCTATCGCGCAGCACATGCATTGCGATGAAAAACAAATCGAGAGCCTCCGGTACGCCAGCCTCTTGCATGACACCGGGAAAGCGGATATCCCGATGGAGATCCTTACCAAGACAACAAAACTAACGCCAAAGGAATTCAGTATCATACAAAAGCATCCGATGTTGGGAGTCCGTATTTTGCGCCCTCTGCAAATACTCAAACCTGTTATCCCGATTATTATGCACCACCACGAAAAATTTGACGGGACCGGATACCCGTCGAGACTCAAAAAGAATCAAATCCCGCAGGGAGCGCGTATCATGTCAGTTGCCGATGCTTTTGAGGCCATGGTATACGGCCGGCCCTACCGGGAACGGATGGACATCCCTTCCGCAATAAAAGAAATTAAAAAGAAAAGCGGTACTCAATTTGACCCCAAAGTCGTTGAGTCATTCCTCAAGGTTATCAAGAGAGTCAGAACGAAAAAATACTTGCAACCAGAAGGAAAATAATTCATAATTATAGGGTTATGGACTCATCGCAGCTTGAACTTTTTACTCAGGAGACACCCGATTCAAAACCACGCATGCCGACATCATTTCTGGCATACGTAAAAAAGTTTGAAAAAGCCGTACTCCTGTTAATGTCTTTTGTGGTTATTGCGGTAATAGCTTTTTCCATCGGAGTAGAAAAAGGCAAGGGCATGAGTTTGCCTGAAGCCCGTGAAGCAAGTATGGACAAAGCGTTTCAGTCAGCAACACCTGCGGCCATGCGCTCAACCGTTCTGCCGCCGGTGCAACCGCAAGCACAGATACCGGTACCTGAAACCAGCGGTGCGCCGATTATTCCAGAGGTAAGCGCAACCGTTCAGACGCAGAAGAAACCGGCGCAAGGCAGATTTGTCATACAAATCGGCAGTTTCGCAAGCAAGGCGAATGCGCAGCATGAAATCAACCTCTTGAAAAAACGGGGATTTTCGCCGACAATTATCACCAAGGGACGCTATAGCATTCTCTGCGTGGGCTTCTTCGCCAGCAAAGAAGCCGCTCAATCGTCATTAAGCAAATTACAAAAATCGTATCCAGGATGTTTCATAAGGAGGCAATAAAAAATGTCAATTCACCCGTCGTTAAATGTATCAGGAAACAGTTCTAAAAGTAAAACCGTTTTGAAAAGATCGGAACGCCTGCGCACCATGTTCGAAAAGAACCAGTGGAAAGAAGGCGAACGGGTCTACGGACTTCCGAAATTAAAGACTATCCGCCTCAAGCTGAAGAAGGAAAAAGCGGAGAAGGCTGAAACACCGGCAGCAGGCGCACCGGCGGCAGCAGGCGCAGCAGGTGCAGGAAAAGCTCCCGCAGCAGGTGCAAAGGCTCCCGCAGCCGGGGCAAAAGCAGCTGCAGCTAAAAAGTAACCGTACTATGAACGCTCGTTTGATTCGAACGTTCTTCGTGTGTATACCCCTCATTGCCGGCGCATTACCGTGGCCGTGCATGGGGGAAGAGCCTGTTATAACCATACCGTTTGACGGCGAAATCAACGCCAACATGATCAACGTCCGCTCGGACTCTACAACCGGCTCAGATATTATTTGTTCTGTCAACCGGGGGGAACCAGTTAACGTAATCGGGCAACTCTATGATTGGTATAAAATCCGCATCCCCAAAGGCTGCCCTTCGTATATCAAAAAAACATTGGTAGCTCCTCTTGATGACAAGACAATAAAAGTCCTTAAGGATCGGGTCAACATCCGCCTTAAACCGGACGAAAAAGGGCCTATCATCGGAAAAGCCAACACCGATGAAGTCTTAACGGTTGTCGGCAGCGCAGGCGACTGGTTTAAAATTGAGCCGATTGCCGCAAGTTACGGATGGGTCAATAAAAAATTCGTGCATCCTTTCCGCACCGGCATTGCGCCGGCACAGCCGCCGCAGGCAACAGCCGAACACATTGAAGAAACAAAACAAATCCAGGAAAAGAATCCGCCGGTTGTTGAAGATTCACAACAAGGTACTGTTACCGCACAAGGAGTTGTTGAACCCTACGGCAAAGTAATCAACCGCCAGGCAACGCACAAACTCGTAGTCAAAGATACAGCCGGCTACACAAAAATCTTCCTTTTAAAAGGCTCAAAATCAAGCCTCAACGCTTTGAATTTCCGCTTCGTCAAAGTTGTCGGTAAAACGTGCGGCGTTGAGCCACAATCAAAATACCCCATCATTGAAGTAACCTCTATCCAACTGCAGAATTAACCATATGCTCAGCCTTCTGGTCTCGTTTGTTCTTTCATTCAGTTTTCTGATCATAGCCATGACCGTTCATGAATTCGCTCACGGATATGTTGCCTATAAACTCGGGGACAGAACCGCGCAACGGGAGGGAAGACTTACCTTAAACCCCCTGGCACACATTGATCCGATCGGTACCGTCATCCTGCCGTTATTGCTTTTTCTTTCAAGTAAAGGACAATTCATTTTCGGAGCTGCCAAACCTGTTCCCATCAATTATTGGGCTTTGAAAAACCCGAAACGGGATATCATCTGGGTGGGCTTAAGCGGCCCCATGGCAAACTTTCTCCTGGCATTTATCCTCTCCATCAGCCTCAAATTTATTCCGGCAATACCGCTTCTGCAATATATTTGCGCACAGCTTATTCTTATCAACGTTATTCTGGGGGTTTTCAATCTCATCCCGCTTCCGCCCCTTGACGGTTCACGTGTGGTTATCGGCTTACTTCCCGAACCGCTTGCATCCGGTTATGCATCCATTGAACCGTACGGATTCTTTATTGTCATGGGACTTGCAGCGCTCGGGGCTTTTGATATAATAGTATGGCCGATCGTTAAAATAGTTGTCAGCCTTTTTATGATGGTATGAAACCACTCCGCGTTGAACTTGATACACGTTCCTATCCGATTATAATCGGAACCAACATACAGGCAAAACTACCCGAATACGCCGGGAAATTAGCCGTTGGGAATGCCGCTTTTATAATCTCCAATCCGCTTATATTCAAAAAATACGGTTTAAAGATATCACGCAACCTTGCAAAAAAAGGATTCTTCGTACGGACATCGATTGTCGCTGATAGCGAAAAAAGTAAGTCTATCGCGGTCCTCACTGGTGTCTTGAACGATCTTTCCGATTTTGACACGCAGAAAAAAACCTTTATCGTCGCCCTCGGCGGAGGGGTCATCGGAGACCTTGCAGGATTTGCTGCTTCGATTTATAAACGGGGGATACCCTACATACAAGTACCCACAACGCTCCTGGCGCAAGTTGATTCAAGCATCGGCGGAAAAACCGGCGTTGACCTGCCATGCGGAAAGAATTTGGCGGGTACTTTTTATCAACCAAAACTCGTTTTAAGCGACTGTGCGGTATTAAAGACGCTTGATACCAGGCAATTACGAAGCGGCCTTGCAGAAGTCATTAAATACGCCTGTATTCAAGACAAATCACTTTTTGATTATCTCTGCACTGCCATACAAAAGATCCTGAACCGCAACATGCAAGCACTCGAATTTATTGTTCACCGCTGCAGCGAATTAAAAGCAAAAATTGTTACTCGTGATGAACGGGAAGACAAGGGGCTGCGGACAATCCTTAATTTCGGACACACCATCGGGCATGCGATAGAAACAGCGGGAGGATACAAAAAATATAATCACGGGGAAGCCGTGTCGCTGGGGATGCTTATCGCCGTCGATATCAGCGTCTTAATGCATTTCCTTGATCTTGACACTGCTGAAAGAATCGAATCGCTCATTGAACAAGCAGGACTACCCCTCAGCATCAAAAACCTGCGGACAGCAGATATTATCAACGCCCACTTCAAAGACAAGAAATTTATCGGCGCAAAAAACCGCCTTGTCTTATTACACGATATCGGAACAACCACGATCGTCGAGAATATCCCTCTTGAAATTATCCGGCAGGCAATTTCGAAGCGTCTTCAGAAGTAACTTCGGCTTACGGTGATCGGTTTGCGGTTCTCGGTACACGGCGCTAACCGTTAACCGAACACCGAAAACCTAAATTGGTATTTATTTACGGGTAGACAGCCTGATTTCTTTCCCCTTGAAATCAAACACGACTTCTTCCTGAGTGATCTGCGTTACTTTCGCGCCATTAATCTCTTCGCCTTGAGAAATGATCTTATTGTTGACCAGCGCGTAACCGCCATCCTCAGAAAAGAAAACACCGTTTAAAACAAGCTGCGGAGATTCTTCGGCAGGAGGTTCTGTCTCAACCACCGGCTGTGTTTCTGCGCCGCTGGCTTGGGGGACTTGTGTTGAAGGAGTTATCGGGGCGGGTTGTTTCACAACACCGGCAACGGGCAAAACCCGGTTTGCCTCCACTTTATCAGGTATCGTTGAAACAACTGCGGAAAAAATCAGGTGCGCAATACCAATGCCGACGCAAGCAACAAGCCCACAGATAACAAGCAGCTTAACATTAAGCGGCTTTTTCATTTTAACTTCAGCCGCATCATGAGATACCGAAAGACTCACCTTTGCTTCAACTTTCTTTAACGCATCATAAATAATACTCATGCACCCCTCGCGCAATATGAGCCAAGCTCATCAAGGCAACGGCCGATGATTTTGGCATCAATACGATCAGTTTCAGCAACAAAACCGGCCAAGAGAGCCCGGTCACAAATAATATTAATAAGGCGCGGCGTACCGCAAGAAAATTCGGTTATCATCCCGACAGCTTCATCGTTAAAATGGACTTTGTTGGAACCGACGATATGCAACCGGTGCGTTATATATTCCTTAACCTCGGCTCGTTCAAGAGGAGCGATATGATAACGGACCATGATACGCTGCTGCAGCTGGCGCAGTTCATGCAAATCAAGTTTACTGTTAAGTTCGGGCTGTCCGACGAGAACAATCTGCAAGAGTTTATCTTTTTCAGTTTCAAGATTAGAGAGAAGGCGCACCTGTTCAAGTTGATTCGGTTTTAAATTCTGCGCCTCATCAATAATCAAAACAACGTTATTTCCCGCTTCAGACTCTGCTAATAAAAACGAATTCAATTGGGATATCATGACAAGACGGGACGGCTTACCGCGCACCTGCACCCCGAAATCTTTGATAATGGCTTCAAGAAGCTCAAGGTCGGAAAAATTGGGGTTCAGGATAAATGCGGTCTTTACTTTATTACCTGATTCACGCAGTTGATTGAGGAAAAAACGGCAGATAGTAGTCTTGCCGGTACCGATTTCACCGGTCAAAACCAAAATACCTTTTCTCTGCGTAACGCCGTAGAGAAGATGCGAAAGCGCCTCTTTATGCTTCCTGCTGTTATAAAAAAAAGCAGGGTCGCTGGTAACATTAAACGGCCGCTCTTTAAACCCGTAGAATTGGCAGTACATATAAGTATTATAACAAATCGCCGCAAATTGTAAATCAATTAGGACTTCAGGCTGCGAATTAAAGTCGTAGCTGATAGGACATGGTTAGCTCATTGGTCATAGCTCATGGCTCATAGGAAAGTTTAAATCTACGAATCAGCCTCTAGCGGAAAACACCCTATGAGCTATCAGCTATGAACTGAACCCATAGCCCTATCATCAAGGTTTTTATAATGAACGTTACATATTGACACCAAAATAATTGTATGCTATATTCATGGAAGTAAGGGGGAGATACTGCCACGGCTTCCTAACATGCATGTTTGAATCGAGGCCATACATGGCGCAAGAGAAAATTGAGAAAAGACGATTCCCTCGGATAGGATTCAAATTCCCGTTAAGTTATAAAATTCGCGGTTCTTGTGAATTCGATCAGACAATCGCCAATGATATCTCCTGCGGCGGGTTAAGTTTCGTTGAAAATAGATTCTTGGCTCCTGAAACGCGCCTCATGTTTGAGATAAAAATCTTGGATAAAGTGCTCCATCCAATCGGTAGAATCGCCTGGGCAAATCAATTACCGCACTCCAATAGATACAACCTGGGAGTAGAATTCCTCGAGATGGAAATGGACACGCGTGATTATTTATGCGATTTTGTTGATATGCAAATATCCAACAAATCGTAACGAGAAACTATACGAAAGGAAAATCATCACCATGGCACCGGAAGAAAAAGCAGAAGCTAAACCAGCGGCAGAAAAACAAACCAACTGCCCTGTTTGCAACAAACCTGTCAAAAAACTCAGGCGATACTATCGCAATAATAAATATTATTGCACTAAAAAATGCTGGAAAAAAAGCTTAGCGCCGAAAGAAGCAAAGGAATAAAATGAGACGACGGGGAAAAGAACGCAGAATACATCCGCGATTATCGCACAACCTGCCGGTAAAGCTGGCAGCAAACGGATATGATTTTGACTCAACAACCCAAAACATAAGCTGCGTCGGGGCTTATTGTACCATCAGCAAATATATCCCCCCGTTTACCAAACTCTCAATTAAACTTTCGCTTCCCCTGGTTCATGATAACAGCCAGGACGAGCTTCATGTTGAATGCAAGGGCGTTATCGTCCGGACAGAAGACGAAGCAGGGGGCGGTTTTAATGTTGCTATATTTTTCAATGAAATAAAACCCGGCGAAAAAAATAAGATTACGCATTATATCAGCCAAAATATAGCCCGCGAAGAACAAGCCTGCCTTAAAAGTTCAAACTAACCGTGGGTACGCAGCGTATTCGCGCTCAAGTAAAATTAGTTGTTGGCCTTATCTTTAAAGAGGAAACTGCCTTGCAAAAGGCAGTTTTTTTATTGCAGCGTAAATTTGGCCCCCTTGATTACAGCAGTGCCATACTGCCGTTTACCAGCACTGACTATTATCAGGACGAATTCGGCACCGGCCTTAAAAAACAATTTGTCTCTTTTAAACGGCTGGTCCAGCCGGGGAAACTGCCTTCCATAAAAATATACACCAACAAACTTGAAAAAAAGCTATCGTGCAATCACAAACGAACCGTTAACATCGATCCCGGTTATTTGGATATGGCCAAATTCGTACTTGCCACGACCAAAGATTACGTACACCGTATCTACCTGGACAAAGGCATTTTTGCCGAAATGACACTTTATTACCGGGATAAGACATTCAACCCCTGGGAGTGGACATACCCTGATTTTCGAACGCCGGCATACATCGAGATATTCTGTAAAATACGTTGGCTCTATAAAAACCAGATCGATCTCTAAGCATATACTTGTGGAAAACCAAGATCCCTCATATATACACGCATATAAAAACGGTACCCTGCAGGAAATTATCCGGAAAACCTGGCAAATCCTGGCGGCTTGCACGCTCTGTCCCCGTCGATGCGGAATAAACCGCCTCCATAATAAAACCGGTTTCTGCAAAACAGGGACTGAAGCAACCGTCTACAGTTACCTTGCCCACCCGGGAGAAGAGCCCCCGATCTCGGGAACATTCGGTTCCGGGACTATATTTTTCTCCGGCTGCACCATGAGTTGTCTCTATTGCCAGAATTTTCAATTCAGCCAGCAGCATGAAGGCAAGCCGGTCAGTGCCGAACGCCTGGCGGACATGATGCTCGAATTGCAAAACGCATCATGCCATAACATTAACCTGGTAACTCCCACGCATGTCATACCGCAGATACTCAAAGCCCTAGCGCTGGCAATTGAAAAAGGGCTCCATATACCGCTCGTCTACAACACGAGCGGGTATGAATCACCTGAAACGATCAAGCTGCTCAAAGGGATTATCGATATTTATCTCCCCGATATGCGCTATGCCGATGATACATACGCACTTCAATATTCCAATGCTCCGCACTACGCTGAAAATAATCGTGAATCAATCAAAGAAATGCACCGGCAAGTCGGCGTGGCAACATATGACGAGGCGGGTATTATCAAAAAAGGCCTCATCATCAGGCATCTGGTACTTCCTGGTACTATTGCCGGGACACAGCTCATTATGGAATTTATCGCCCATGAAGTATCGAACCAGACCTACGTCAGTTTAATGAGCCAATATAAACCGTACTACAAAGCGGCCTCCTGCAAAGAACTTTCACGCCGTATCCATGCCGAAGAATACGTTCAGGCTCAAAAAATAATGGAAGACTGCGGCCTGACAAACGGATGGACACAAGAAACAGGCGGACTGGAAACCTTGGCCGGCGTCCATATAAAACCGAAAGAATAATATGTACCCCCGAAATCTCCCTGAACTTCTGCAGAAAAGTTCCCAAAGATACAGCCGCAGGACTGCCATCATTTTCGGCCAGAAAGTCATCGATTATAAAACCCTTGATGAAACCACGTCAGCTATTGCTGCGGGATTAAGAAAACAGGGGATCAAAAAAGGCGACCGTATCGCATTATATCTGGATAACTGTCCTGAGTTTATTATAAGCTATTACGCAATCCTCAAAGCCCAGGCAACCCTTGTCCCTATTAATTTTATGTATAAGATTGAGGAGGCAAAATACATTATTGAAGACAGCAAATCGGTCTGTATCATTACATCGCGGTTGAATCTTGATGCGGCGCAAGAAATCAGTGTACGGTCCGATTGCTTAAAACAAATCATTACCGTTACTAAAGTTGCCGACGATATCCCTGACCTCGGACGATTAGCAAAAACAGAAGCGCATCCCTGCGACTACCGCGCCATTGACAGCCACGATCCGGCAGTCATCATGTACACATCAGGGACTACGGGGCATCCAAAAGGCGCCATATTAACACATCATAACCTTGTCGCAAACGCCATTGATTCAAAAAATGCCGTTAAGATAACCAGCACCGATACGTTCATATGCGTCTTACCGCTTTTCCACGCTTTCGCCGCTACCGTATGCATGAATTTGCCGCTGGCCATTGGCGCAAAGATCGTTGTTATGAAAACATTAAAACCATTTAAACGGGTAATCCGCGCAATCAGAAAAAATAACGTAAGCATCTTCGTCGGCATACCATCAATTTTCTCCATACTCAAAAACATGAAATTCCCCACGATCATGCACACGCCGCTTATCTTTCTCTTCAACCCGGTGAGGATCTGTATTTCAGGAGCAGCATCGTTACCGAAAGAAACATTCTCGGAATTCGAGAAAAAGTTCAGAATCCCGCTTATCGAAGGATACGGACTAACCGAAGCGTCTCCGGTCGTCACCTTCAATCCGTTGCACGGGATACGCAAACCCGGTTCCATAGGATTACCGCTGGCTAAACACATTCGCCTAAAAGTTGTCGACGATTCGGGAAAAATACTCCCTCCTGAACAAATCGGAGAGCTCCTGATACAAGGGCCAAGCGTAATGTCCGGGTACCTGAACCAGCCGGAAGCGACAAAAGAAACTTTAAAAAACGGATGGCTTTATACCGGGGACATGGCAAAAATTGACGCAGACGGCTATGTGTATATTGTGGGACGAAAAAAAGAAATGATCAATGTGCGGGGACTTAACGTCTATCCGCGTGAAATTGAAGAGACACTCTATCGCAACCCTAAAATAAAAGAATGCGCGATTATCGGGATTGAAGATCCGCATAGAGGAGAAGTCCCGAAAGGATTTATCGTGCTCAAAGAAGGGGAGCATGCAACCGAACAAGAAATACTCCATTATCTACACCAGCGGATTGCCACCTATAAGATACCCAAACGCATTGAATTCAGGCCATTTCTGCCTAAAAATGCAACCGGCAAAATTTTAAAAAGGGCGCTTGAAGATGAAAAGAATTAAAAAACAGGCAGCCGCGCGTTTTTTCAAGCTTGTCTATCATAAGCTCTGCCGCATGAACGATTCTCCGCAACGTATAGCCATCGGTTTCGGGGTCGGCGTCTTCTTAGGTGTTATGCCCGGCCTGGGCCTCATCGCAGCAATCGTCATGGCAAGCGTGTTACGGGTGAACAAAGCAAGCGCCATTATTGCCACGCTTATTACCAATACCTGGCTCAGCGTTATTATGTTCATCGCGTCCATAAAAGTCGGCTCCTGGATCATGAAACTTGACTGGCACGTTGTCTATGCCAACTCAGAGCATCTCATAAAGGATTTTCACTGGAAAGACCTCTTTAATGTCTCAATAATCCAAATAGCCCTTCCGCTTATAATCGGTTTCCTCATCGTATCCATCCTCATGAGTATCGGGACATATCTCATTATCCTATTCGTCGTGACGCGCGTTCGCGCGGCCCGAAAAGCAAAACTGCTTCTTGCAAAGATCAAAAATAAGTGGCACAAAATTCACGATCACTCGCAACACCATAACGCCTGACACACCCGGGAAAGGATCATTATGAAACGCACCGTACTCAATTGGCAAATCACTCTCGCATTCATTTTAATTACCTGTTCAGCCACTATTTATTATATCCACTATCTTATTTTCAAAGACGCGCATCATATCTTTATCTACCTTCTTGGGGATATCGGATTCCTTTTTATCGACGTCCTCATCGTCATGCTGGTATTAAACCGCCTCCTTGAATTGCGGGACCGGCAATTGATCCGCAAAAAACTCAACATGGTAATCGGAACGTTCTTCTGTGAGGTAGGAACTGACCTTGTAAGAAAAAGCGTTCCTTTTGAAACAGACCTTTCCGATTTCACGCAACGGCTTATTGTTACTAACAACTGGACTGATAAAGAATTCAGGAAGGCACGGCTGACAATTGAACAATACGAATTAGACATTAACAGTAAAAAAGGCAACCTTGCGGATCTTAAGGATTTCTTGATACAGAAACGGCAATTTTTACTGAGCCTGCTTGAGAATCCCAACATCCTTGATCATGAGTCATTCACAAACCTTCTTTGGGCAGTCTTCCACTTAACCGATGAATTATCCCACAGAACAGATCTGCACAACCTGCCTGAAACCGATTATCAGCATCTGGCAGGAGATATCAAAAGGGCGTATCACAGTTTAATACTCGAATGGCTCGACTATATGAAATACCTGAAAAGCGATTACCCGTATTTGTTTTCTTTAGCACTGCGCACCAATCCCTTTGATGCGAAGATAAAAGTCGAAGTTCAATAAATGCAACGGGCCTTGTGCCTGGCGTAAAAAAACCCGAAAAAGTTTACTTTGAGCGTATACGCAGCAGCGCAAGAGAGGTTAACGAAACCGGCAGAGAGGATACGTGCGCTGCCAAAATAGCGACGGTAAAACAAAAAGCAGCGTTTACAACAACTTGCGCAACAACGATCCGCAGCCTCCCAATTAAGTGTTGCGCAATACCGCGGCAAGTGGTATAGTTTTAATGCTGTTTAAAAATTAAATCATTTCGCACTATGAACTCTGAACCATGAACTAATACGGAGGTTATTTCGATGTACAAAATAGTTTTATTGAGACACGGAGAAAGCACCTGGAACAAGGAAAATCGTTTTACCGGATGGACCGATGTTGAACTCTCGGAAAAGGGCATTCAAGAAGCAACGCTAGCCGGTCAAACCTTAAAAAAAGAAGGGTATGTTTTTGACATTGCATTTACTTCAGTCCTCAGGCGGGCTATCCGCACGCTTTGGATCACCCTCGACGGTATGGATCTCATGTGGATACCGGTTATTAATTCCTGGCGTTTGAACGAACGTCACTACGGCTCTTTGCAAGGCCTCAACAAATCCGAGATGGCAGCCAAATACGGCGAGGATCAAGTGCTTGTCTGGCGCAGAAGTTACGATATCCAGCCGCCCGCACTTGAAAAAACAGATGCTCGATACCCCGGTAATGACCCCCGCTACAAAGGGCTCAAAAACAACGAACTTCCCACAACCGAATGTCTGAAAGACACCGTTGCGCGTTTCTTGCCGTATTGGCATGAAACTATTGCGCCTGCTGTTAAATCAGGAAAACGCGTTATTATAGCCGCGCACGGCAATAGCTTGCGCGCGCTCGTCAAATACCTGGACAATATGTCTGAAGAGGCAATCGTCAAACTCAACATCCCGACTGCCATACCGCTTGTCTATGAGCTTGATAAAGATTTAAAACCGATCAAGCATTACTACCTCGGCGACCAGGAAGCAATCGCAAAAGCCATCGCCGGCGTTGCCAACCAGGGAAAAGCAAAATAAACGATGCTGGCCCGATGGGTTATAACCATAGGCATTATTATTATCTTGGCTGCCGCTGGAACCGTTTACTACTCAGTCAACCGCACACCAGCCGCACAAACCGCCTCAGCCGCTACCGCCTTACCTGAAGAAGAGAGTATCCCCCGCCCCAAGAATATCGGGGAACAAATTACGTACCAGGTGCAACTCGGAAAAATTACTCTGGGCACGTCACGATTCAATTTCCTCAACGCGCACCTTGAAAACAACGCATATATTAACGAAATGATTTTTGAAACCAATTTATTCCGCTTTTCCGATACCGAGCATATTTTCAGCGATGCCAATACCTATTTACCGATCACTATTGAACGCAGCGTTAAGAACCTTTTTTCCAAAGAGACCATCCGGGAAGAATATGATCAAAAAAATTATACGGTTACTATCATAAAGACAGCCGGAGGGAAGACGCAAAAACCCGTTACCATCCAAAAACAAGCGCCTATCCAAAACTCAATACTCCTGCCGCATTATGTACGCCAGCTTCCCGACTTACAAGTCGGCATGGAATTTAAAGTCAACATACCCACGCGAGAACTCACAATAAAACTTGCCTCAATTGAATCCATTACCGTTCCTGCCGGAACGTTTCAAGCGTATCATTTCGAAAGTATCCCTCAACAGGTGGAAATCTGGATAAGCGCAGATGAGCAAAGAATCCCGTTGCGAATTCAAGGAATGGGGAATTTCGGATATACCTTGGTTATGAAAGAATATTTTCCTCCCAAGAAGGAACTTTTACCCTAAATACTTGTCTAAATGGTGAATGAAACTTCGGAACCTGATGGAGAGCTTATAAAGCGCTTTCAGCAATCAAAGCAGAACACACCTGCCTTTGACGCACTGATAACGCGTTATAAAAACAGGATTTTTCACCTCTGCTACAGGTTCCTGGGGAACTACGAAGAAGCAAACGACAGCGCGCAAGAAACATTCGTAAAAGTATACCGGGCGCTTGACACGTTCCGTTTTGAGTCATCATTCTCAACCTGGATTTACCGTATTGCGGTCAATACCTGCAAAAATAAACTCGTTTCAGCGGAATACCGCATGCGCCGGAGAACTTCGAGTATTGATACGCCGCTCGAGACGTCAGAAAACGATTGCCCGCTTGAAATAGCGGATGAGAAAGCTCAAACAGGAAGAGGAGAGCTTGAGAAAAAAGAAAAAAGCGCTGTTATTCAAGCGGCAATAGAAACCCTTCCCGAAGAACAGCGAAGTATCGTAATTCTCCGGGATATTCAAGGACTCTCCTATGAGGAAATTTCGCAGATCACCGGATTTAACCTCGGCACGGTTAAATCAAAGTTAGCGCGCGCGCGCTGTGCGTTAAAAGAAAAATTACAGAGGATAATCTCATGAAATGCGCAGAGATTAAGGAACTGTTATCAGCCTATATCGACGCTATGCTTGAACCCGCTGAAAAACAAGCGGTTGAGGCGCATTGCGCAACATGCCCTGAATGCAGGAAAGAACTGGCAGAGCTGACATCAGTGGTCAGCCACATCGCGTCATTAAAGCCGATAGACGCTCCTGTTGATTTTACGCAAAAGGTACATGAAAGAATTGAACGTCGCTCTGAATTTGAGCGTATCATGAAGAAGATTTTCACTCCGCGCATGAAACTACCGCTTGAAGTCGCCGGTATGCTCACTTCAGTAGTATTGGTTATCACCGTATACCGTTTCATGCATCCGATGGAAAAAGCGTATTATTCGCCTATGACTGAACAAGTTCTCGAAGTCACAGCACCAATTCCTATATCCAAAAACACTTTACGCAACACCGACGATTCAACGCAAGGATTTAAAAATGTCCGGCAACGTATTCTTTCAGAACAAAAACCGCTCAACATTTCAAGATTTTCTCAGGAAGGAGTAAAAAAAGATACTCTTTCGTTCAAGGAAGAGGCATACGTGGGAGAAAAAGAAAAAACACAAGGAAAAGGGGTTTCCCGTGGTATGCGCGATGAATATAAAGGAATGAACGCTGCCGCAACCGTTTACGGAGATAGCGTAGGAGGGATAGCTCCTCAAGATTCCGCAGGCAACCTAGCTTTTTCACGCGCGCCTGAACAACACCGCTGGGTAACAGAAGGTAACGGGGCAATGAGCAAGGCTGCGGACATCCAATTAGTAAAATATAAAACACAATTATACGTCATACTATTGCCTGTAAAATCAGAAATTATACAAACTAACGTTATCCCGCTTATACACGTAATCGCCCATAAAACAACTGCTCAGATTACAAACACAACCACCGATTCCAGAGGAATAACAACATTTTTCCTCAACGTTCCCACAAACACTATCCAAGAGTTCATGCAAAAAATAAAATTCATCGCTCCAAAAATTCCGCTTCCTGCACCTTCATTAACGCAATCCGAATCAATCTCCATCCAAATAGTCATTAACCCCCTGTAGCACAAAAGCTTACCAAATACCTAAAAATCAGGGAACTTTTTTGCTTCCTCCTTGTCTAAACTAGCGAAGGTCAAACAAAACAAGGAGGGGAGCAATGAAAACAAAACTCGTTTTTGCAACAGCAACCATCGCCTGCGGCGTTCTTCTCGGTATATTTCACGGTTTTCAGCATAAAACACCCGCCGTTACCATATCACCAATCCACTATCAGAACCCGTATGAACTTAAAAGAATACTTATTTATCAAACAGCAATACTTGTTTCCCTGGGTGAACCTGTTGCGGTTATCACGAACCGCTAAAAAAGGAGAATATCATGAAAAACAAATTTCTTTTTGGAACGCTCTTTGCAGCATGTCTGCTGTTATGCAGCCAAAACCAAACATTTGCCGATGGCTTAATGGTCGTCGCAGTCCCCGGCACGTGGGGATCCACACACAACCCGGCACATGCTATTGACCCGTTCTTATGGAATGATGCCCAGCAAAGCACTGATTCAAGTATCGAGGGCCTCCCCGTTAAATACCATAAAGTAACCGTAACCATAACCAATGGTGTTGCAACAACCTCGGTTGACGAAGTTTTCAAAAACCCTTATGACACAACAATTGAAGGGATGTATATTTTCCCGCTCCCTGACGACGCCACCGTTACCAATTTTTCTATCTATGTTGACGGGAAAAAAATAAGCGGTGAAATACTCGATAAGGAAAAAGCCCGCCAGGAATATCAGAACATGGTGCGAAAGATGCAAAACCCGGCGCTTCTTGAATACGTGGGCAGAAACATGTTCCGGGTCAAGGTCTATCCAATCCCTGCTAAAAGCGAAAAAAGAGTGGAACTTGTATATCAACAGATAATCCCTTTTGACCATGGGATATACACCTACACCTATCCGCTGGATACCGAACGTTTTTCGCCGACAATGATCGACGAGGTACGTATCGACACAACCATACAATCGGAAATACCACTTAAAAATATCTACTCATCAACGCACCCTATTATTACCCGGATAAACGAAAAAGAGTGCACTGCCCGCTATGAAGCAAGCAATGTCAAACCCGATAAGAATTTCGTCCTCCATTACACTGTTTCCGAAAAAGATATCGGGATCAACGTGCTGACCTATCAGGAAGCAAACGAAAACGGCTATTTCATGATGCTTGTTTCGCCGGGACAACTCAAGGAACAAACCGTTCATAAAGACATTGTATTCGTTGTCGACCTTTCAGGGAGCATGTCCGGAAAAAATATCCGGCAATCAACCGACGCCCTGAGGTTCTGCCTTAGCCATCTTAATAAAGAAGACCGCTTTGGCATAGTCACATTCGCAAACACTGCTATACCGTATAAGGCTAACCTTCAAACAGCCAGCGCAGAAAATCTTGCTGACGCAAACGTCTTTATCGACGCAATGCACACAGAACGATTGACCAATATCAACGATGCGCTCCTGACTGCCTTAAGAATGTTTGACGATCGAAACGGGCAAAAAACAGTACTATTCCTGACTGACGGTGATGCTACCGCGGGAGAAATAAATACGCCTAAGATCATTAACAATGTCGATTCTGCCAATGCACAAAAAATAAGGCTTTTTGTCTTTGGCTTAGGGGAGAATGTTAATACAATCCTCCTGGACAAACTCAGCGAAGACAACCGGGGCTCCTCAGAATATGTGCTTCCCGAAGAAAACATTGAGAGTAAAATATCGGATTTCTTCAAAAAAATAAGTGAACCGGTAATTACTGATACGGAACTCGATTTCGGCTCAATAAAAGTATCGGAGGTCTATCCGGTAACACTCCCCGATATCTTTAACGGCTCTCAACTCATCATACTCGGCAGGTATACCAATTACGGAGAAACAACGGTTACGCTCAAAGGGAACGTAAACGGAAAACGCAAAGAATTCTCCTGCCTGCATGAATTCAAAAATAATGCCGTAAAAAACGATTTCATCCCGCGTCTTTGGGCAGCACGTAAAATAGGGTATCTGACAAACCAGGTACGATTAAACGGCGAAAATGCCGAGATCAGCGATGAAATCAAAGCGATCAGCAAACAATACGGGATCATGAGCCAATACACTTCACTCTATGTTGCACCTTCTCAAAACAGCTCCCAGCAAAATTCCTTTGCCGGGAATTCCCTCGGGATCGACAGAGGCATTTCAAAAGGAGCCTCGGTGAGATTGTCCGGAGAATTGTTACACGGTGTGTCATCAGACGCGTTACTACAGGTAGCGCCTATCGATAGCGCCTTGTCATTGCAAACATCCGGAAGAAGCGCAGTACTGCAAGCAATAGCTACTTCACAATTACAGTCCGCTGCTCTCGTACCTGCTGTTGCCTCAGAGAACGTTCGGCAAATCGGCACTAAGACATTTTATCAACGCGACGACGGGTACCTGGTTGATGCCGAATACAAGGAAGGAACTCCCGTAAAAGACATCAAATACATGAGCACAGAGTTCCTCGAACTGCTTAAGAATAAGCCGGAGTTAGCCAAGTACATAGCACTTTCTCGAAAGGTTATTTTTGTTTTTCAAAACCAGTTTTACCGCATCATAGAATAAAATATACGGGAACTTTCTTGTCTGCGTCTTGTCTAAACAAGCGGAGAGACAAATAGCAAAAAAAAGGAGGATATCATGAAAAAGCGTATGATCGCAGTTTTAGGAATCGCAGCAGTACTCACATTTACATCACAACTCTGGGCAAAAGAAATCACCGCAGAATCAAACATTATTAAAGTAACCGTATATCCAAATGCGGCATTAGTCACGCGTAAAGTAATGGTCAATCTCCCCGTAGGAATTCATACCATAATGGTTCCGGGGATTATCCCGTATTTCGATGAAAATACCCTGCGCATAACAGGGCAGGGAACGGAAGAAATAAAAATTTACGGCGCGCAGGCAAAAAAAGAATTTCTCACAGAAATTCCTTCGGAACGCCTCAAAGAAATAACAGATCAGATCCAGAAAATTAATGATCAGATGCGTGTTGTTAATAACCGCAAAGAAATATTGGAACAGAAAAAAGCATTCCTTGATTCACTGCGGCTCTACGCAAACGGCCAGCTCCCTAAAGAGCTCGTAACAAAAATGCCTCAAACTTCTGAATTGGAATCACTGCTCAAATTTTATGATGAGAGGCTCAGCGATAATTATGCGCAGCAAGTTGAAAGTGATGCGAAACTACGCGAACTTCAAAAAACATTAGACGCTCTTCAGGCAGAACAAGCGCAATTAAGCTCCGGTCAAACGCAAAAAGTCCGCACTGCTATTGCTGTCGAAGTTGAATCAGCAAAAGATTGCAACGCCGAATTGTTCATTTCATACCTTGTGCCTATGTCAGCACATTGGCGGCCAATATACGACGCCAGGGCTGATATGGAAAAAAGTCAAACCGAGGTTGTCTGTTACGGCCTTGTGTCACAAAATACCGGAGAAGATTGGACCGATGTTGAGCTATCCCTGACAACATCAAAACCTACCCTGGAAGGCCGTATGCCAGAGCCTCATGCGTATTTTATACGCCCGTTTACTCCTCCGGTGCAGCAATACGAAACGTATCGCATGAAAAAAGATTACAAAGGAGCATTGTTGTCAGCAGAAAGATCGTATGGCAGTGTGGAAGGCGATCGAGCTGGAGCCATAAACGATGTGGTTATGCAGGAAGTAAAACAGAAAGCCACAATCGCGTACGCAAGCACCGAACAAAGAGGCATTTCTCTTATCTACAAATCGCCTCGCAAAGTAACCATCAAAACAGATAATGCCGAACAAAAAGTCCCTGTTTTTGCGCTGAACCTTACTACTGACTTCGTCTATTTTTCAAACCCAGCTGAAAATCCTATCGCATATCTGGGAGCCGAAGTCACCAACACCAACAACGTACCGCTCTTAACCGGAAAAACCAATATTTTCCTCAATGGCGACCTTGTCAGCAGCTCGATGCTTGAAAATATCAGGCCGCAGGAAAAGTTTAATTTCTATTTCGGCGCTGATGAGGACGTTAAGGTAACGCGCCAGGAGCTGGAACGGAAAGTTGATACCATCCTTATCGGCAACATCGAAGCCTCGACCATTAAAATAACCTACAAATACAAACTCACGGTTGAAAATTATAAGTCAAAGAAGATATTGGTTAATCTTTTTGAATCATTGCCCGTTTCACAGGATGAAAGGATCAAGGTTAAAATTGGCGAAGTAAGCCTTGCTCCAACAAGTAAAGATTATAAAGACAGACCCGGCGTATGGATGTGGAAAATTGAGCTTGCCCCCGGTACTAAACAAGAGATTTTCTACACCTATACTGTCGAGCGCCCCCGAGATCTCGGGATAGAAAATATAATAAATTAATACCCGGGAAGAGGGGAAAAAAGGGGAGAGAGGAGACCATAACCTCTCTCCCTCCATCTTTTTTCTTGACATACCACACAAATGTGTGGTATAAGTGATCCCGGAGGTGACGCTAATGGAAACATTGACTGAAAAGCAGCAAAAAGTACTCAACTTCATCAAGGCGCGCATAATTGAAAATATGCCGCCAACCATCCGTGAAATCGCACAGGAATTAAGATTTTCTTCAACTGGTACCGTACGCGATTATCTGGAAGCACTCGAACAAAAAGGTTATTTAAAACGCGGCACAAACCGTTCGCGGGGAATTGAACTGGTACCGGAATTGCTGCGCATCCCAATAATCGGCCGCATTGCCGCAGGCCGCGGAACACTTGCCTATGAAGAAATCGAAGGCTATGTTGACCCTGACGATCTCTATTTAGGACGTATGAGCATGAATGATGTTTTTGCGTTACGCGTTAAAGGCGACAGCATGATTGAAGCAGGCATTATGGATGGCGATATCGCAATCGTAAAGAAACAGCCTACTGCCAATAACGGAGATATCATTGCAGCGCTCCTGGATGACAACGAAGTCACCTTAAAACGCTTTCGTAAAGGCACCACGACATACCTTGAACCAGCTAATGCATTATATCCACCGATCTACGAAGAATTCAC
>DAONEO010000010.1:62532-66651 GCA_035403145.1 Candidatus Omnitrophota bacterium
ATTGCCTGGCGTTTTTTCAGAATGCCAAAATAATGCCGCGCGCGTTTTTCTGGAAAAACAAACTCTACCGTATCAAGAAAGTAACCTACACATGGCAGGAACGCCGCGGCCGGGAAGTTATGCATTTTTTTTCAGTAACCACCGGCCCGGACATATATCAAATATCGTTCAATAATACGAGTTACCGCTGGCAAATAGACAAGTTAATTACCTAGCGGATTTCAAGGTCATAAAGTCACAATGTCATAAGTCATCCGCCACAAAGCATGGCGGACAGGCAAGTTTGAGTTCCGCCGGAGGCGGACGCTTCAAAGCAGACTGCGAATTGAGCTCATAGCTCATGGCTCATAGGTCATAGGTTGTGTTCCGCCAGAGGCGGGCGCGTAACTTTAGATTGCCTGCCTGCTGCAGGCAGGCCGCGTCGCCTGGCGACTGATTTATCGGGCTCCTCGCAATGACAGTAAGAAGTTCGTCATTGCGAGCCCGCTTTGCCCGCTATTTTACGAATAATGGGCGTGGCAATCTGTTTTTAATTTAGACTTTGAACATTGAACCTTGCACTTTGAACTAATCCAGCCGTTTCTAACGGAACAAAAATATAGACTTTGAACATTGAACTTTGCACTTTGAACTAATATGATTCTACATATTGATATGGATGCGTTTTTTGCCTCCATTGAACAAGCCATTAACCCACGCCTGAAAGGCAAACCGCTCATAGTAGGCTCACGCGGCAGCAAAATGCACACCGTAGTTTGTGCCTCAAGCTATGAAGCCAAAGCCTATGGCATCAAAGCCGGCACACCTTCATCTGAAGCCTTCAGAATATGCCCAAATCTGCAGTTCGTAACAGCTGATCAAAGCAAATATATCTGGACCTCGGAACAGATTTTTGCCATGCTTAAAGACTATGGATTCGTGCTTAATTACGCATCCATTGATGAATTCCAGCTGGATATTAATGACCACCCGGACCCACAAAACCTTGCCCAAACAATCCAGCGCCAGATAACTGAAAAATTCAACATCACCGCATCTATTGGCATTGCCAAAAATTGGCTTCTTGCAAAGCTTGGCTCAAAACTTAACAAGCCAAATGGCATTGCCATGATAACCGATCAAAACGTCCGTGAAATTCTTGGCAAAACTCCTGTTGAGAAACTCACCGGCGTTGGCCAAAAAACAGCCATTCAAATGCATGCACGCGGCATACAAACCTGCCTGGATTTATATGATAAAACGCCCGGATTTTTGGAACGATCTTTTGGTAAAAATGGGCTTGGTTTTTATACTTCATTACACGCCACTGAACACCTTGAAAGTGAATCTGAAGATTCAAAACCAAAATCAATAGGCCATTCATATACCTTACCGGGAACATCACAAAACCCCCGGTTTATCAAAGCCTGGATACGGCTTTTAAGTGATATGGTAGCGTTTCGTTTGCGTAAAAAAAATCTTGCGGCAGGAAGCGTGCATGTATGGTTATCAGGCCCAATAATCGGAAATTTTTCCAGCCAACAGAGTTTCTCGCAAATCACGGATGACGGTTATGAGATATACCTTAAAAGCCTTAAAATAGCCGCCAAAACAGGCCCTAGAATGCCCGAAATCAGGGCAATCGGGGTTACGTGTTCAAACCTGGAAGAGAGGCTTTACAAGCCCCTTTTTGAGGAAATAAAACGCAGGGAGGATCTCTTAAAAACCATAGATACAATCAATGGCCGCTATGGTGACGATACCATTTATCCCGCAGTAATTACTTTAACAAAAGAAATGACCTACTAAATCAAAGATAATAAAACAGAATAATCATGCAAAAGGCAGCCCCCAAAAACAATGCTTTAAAGACCGTAAAAGAAGCTTTCTGTAAACCCTTGCAAAACAAGGCCCCACGACGAGATTCCCCATATACAATAGTTAACATAACGTATATTATAGGAAGTTACTTCTTATAATATATATTATGTTATTAAGGCCCATAAAGTGATATTACTTGCCCTTGAGGTACTGATTATTGTGCTTCTTTGGGTGGGAAATTGCGGGTAAATACGTTAACCTTTTGAATCTTCTTTGTGGCTTATTACGTACGAACCACCCTGGATCTTTATAATTTTTCCTTCAACAATTGCTTCGGCAACAAGCCTGCGCGCTTTTTTCAAAATCCTGCTAAAGGTCTGCTGGGATACGCGCATAAGTTCAGCACCCTGTTTTTGGCTCAAACCCATAAAGTCAGATAAATGAATACTCTCAAATTCATCGACATTTAAATAGGTCTCAAACGGCCGGCCAGGCTTTCCCCGAGGGCTGAATTGAATTACCTTCGGATCATGGTGCACTATCCTATACTTCTTTGGTCTTCCCCGTGTATTCATGCCTTTACTCGAACTTACTCCTTTTTAACGCCCTATTTATAATGAGTACATACCCATAATTCACTTCAAATTTTACTATTGTTACGCAAAAGGTCAAGGGAAATTTTCACTAAAATAGCTCGTAGAAATTAGTCAATAAAATACGGTTTCAGGCCATTTACAAATATCATATATGGGTTACACTAGGTTCGTAATTATGGGGCCGGTAAGTTCTTCACGTTCCTACTCGGCGGCACGAAAGGTGTTTTAATTGTAGCCGCTAACCGCAAGTCCCCCAAAAAGGAACATGTAACTTCACCGGCTCCTAATAAAATCATTCCGATTACGGGGCAATTATCACCAATCCGGCTCCAATCAGTATCGGCAGAAAAATCTTTTAAGCAAGGTCTTCGTAAACCTATGCAAATGCAACAACGTACCGAACAAAGGCATCTTTTGATACCGGGACTGCAACATTCCTTAGCCATACTTTCACTACCCGTACCGGAACTCAAAAAAGTTATTGAAGAAGAATTACTTATTAATCCTTTTCTTGAAGAAATAAAACCTTCCCGTCCGTTACGGGAAAATTTTTCAACCGGTATCGGCGCCAGCAACGATTTACCTGATGCCACTATGAACATCGCATCACATAAAGCCACGCTTCAAGAAATACTCATGCGCCAGCTTGGCATGTTTTCCTCAAACCAGGATGAAATAAATCTCGGCGAAATGATAATCGGCAATATTGACGATAACGGCTTTCTCAGCACTGATCTTACCGACATTGCTCTGCAAACCGGCGAACCGCTGGAAAAAGTCGAACACGTACTCCATCTTATCCAAAGCTTTGATCCACCCGGCGTAGGGGCCCGGAATATCCCTGAATGCCTCCTTATCCAGCTCAAAGTTTCAGGCGAACTCAATTTCACCCTGGGACGGCTTATTACAAGCCATTTAGGTGATATTGCCAAAAAAAATTACTCTAAGATCGCCAAATCGCTCGACCTTGAGCCGGACCATTTAGAGCCACTTCTTCATAAAATACTCAAATTAGACCCTAAACCCGGGCGTGCTTACTCATCCGAACAAACCTTCAATGTGGTACCGGATATTGTGATCAATGGCTCTGACAGCGAACTTGACGTAACAGTCAACAATGATGAAATCCCAACTTTAAATATCAATAAAGACTACAAACAATACCTCAAAGAAAGCGGAATTGCCCCTGAAACAAAAGAATTCTTGCGGGAAAAGCTGGAAAATGCCATGGAACTCTTGCGATCATTAACAAGACGCAAGCAAACCCTTAAGAAGATTATTGAAGCACTTATGGAAATTCAGGCAGAAGCAATTGAAAACGGAATGGCATACCTCAAACCGCTCACCTTCAAAGAAGTTGCAGAACGTATCAATGTTCACGAAACAACCGTTTGCAGGGCAGTTATGAACAAATACGTACAATTACCCCACGGTATTTATCCTCTCAAAGACTTTTTTACGACCCGTATCAAGAGTGCGTCCGGTACCAACGTCTCTTCTACTCTCGTAAAAACCCTTATAAAGGACTATATTGAGGCCGAGAATAAAAAACAAGCCTTAAGCGATAAGGATATTGCTGATTTATTAAACAAAGAAAATGAGATGACGATTTCCCGCCGTACAGTAACAAAATACCGCGAAGAACTAAAAATCCCTTCCACTCCATATCGCAGGATCAGATAACTTCAAATCAAACGCATAACTCAGGGCCGTTTCCCTTTAA
>DAONEO010000011.1:0-66276 GCA_035403145.1 Candidatus Omnitrophota bacterium
ATACGCATACGCGGCCCATAGGTATTAAAAATGCGCACAATTTTCGTATCGATCCTGTGGATCCTATGATAGGCCATGGTAATTGCTTCGGCAAATCGTTTTGATTCGTCATAACATCCGCGTACGCCAATAGGGTTAACGTTCCCCCAATACGATTCCGGCTGAGGATGCACTAAAGGGTCCCCGTAGACTTCGGATGTCGAGGTTATCAAAAACGTCGCCCGCTTCTCCTTGGCAAGCCCGAGCGCATTATGCGTCCCCAGGGATCCGACTTTCAATGTTTGGATAGGATATTGCAAATAATCATCCGGAGATGCCAGCGAAGCCAGATGCAGAACGTAATGAACTTTACCGGGTATCCTGATAAATTTGGTTACGTTAAAATTCGAGAAATCAAAGTTCGGATTATTCTTCAGATGCGCTATATTGTTCTTTGATCCGGTGATAAGATTATCGAGGCAGATAACACGCATCCCCTCGCCGAGAAGTTTATCGCACAGATGTGAACCGATAAACCCCGAACCACCCGTTATAACCGCAACTTTTTTTATTTTCATTATAGCCGTATTATCTTTTTATCGTTAATACCCTTATAAATATTCCTGGTGTCAAAAATCAATCGCGCGTTTTTGCGAACAAAATCATAGTCAACACAACTATGGTCAGTTGCAATAATAACGCAATCGGCCTTTGCCGCTTCCTCTTTCGTTAAAGGAACCGAATGAAGGTTGATGTGATCGATCTTCAAATACGGGATAAGCGGATCGTGATATGACATGGAAATCCCCTTTTCCCTGAGGCCAGCGATGATATCTATCGCAGGAGACTTGCGCAAGTCCTTAATATCTTTTTTGTAGGTCGCGCCCAGGACAAGGATATGCGCCTTTTCAATACGTTTCCCTTTCGCATGCAAAACATCCTTCACGCGCGAAATGACATATTCCGGCATGTAAGAAATTACATCCGAGGAGAGTTTGATAAAACGGGAGTGAAACCCGAATTTCTTAGCTTTCCAGAACAAATACAGCGGGTCTTTTGGTATACAATGTCCGCCTACGCCGGGGCCGGGATAAAACGGCATAAATCCGAACGGTTTGGTCTTGGCAGCATCAATGACTTCCCAAATATCGATATTCATTTTGTGGCACATCATCGCGATCTCATCAATAAGCCCGATATTGACAATGCGGAAGGTATTTTCCAAAAGCTTTACCGTTTCGGCAACTCGCGCCGATGAAACGGGGATGGCACGCGCGACAATATTACTATACAATAAGCATGTCATCGTCGTTGCTTCAGGCGTAATGCCTCCGACAACTTTCGGTATCTTATGCACGGGGAATTTCGCATTTCCCGGGTCAATCCGCTCGGGTGAAAACGCCAAAAAGAAATCTTTTCCGCAGGTAAGCCCGCTTGATTGCAGAACCGGCATGATCGCTTCTTCCGTAGTCCCCGGATAGGTGGTACTTTCCAGGACAATCAACTGTCCCCTATGCAAATACTTCTTGATCTGGCTTACCGCAGACAGTATGTATGAAATATTCGGGCTGAACTTTGTCTTCAGGGGTGTCGGCACGCAAATAATAACGACATCGGAATGGGCCAAGACGGCAAATTCGTTGGTCCCGCGGAACGTGCCGCGCGCCACAACTTTTCTCAGGTCGCTGGTAGGGACATCGGTAATATACGAAATCTTCTTTTTTATATTTTCCACGCGGTCGTGATCAACGTCAATACCGCAGACAGAAAACCCTTTTTTTGCATATTCAATCGCCAACGGCAGTCCAACATATCCTAACCCAACCACCGCGATCCGCAGAGATCGTTTCTGTATTTTTTTCTTAAAATTTTCCACGTAACTATTCATTACTCTATCCTATCCTTTCCTTGCACTGCGCCTTCCGATGCAAACATACGTAAAACCAAGCGCCTTCATTTTAACAGGGTCATACACATTCCTGCCATCAATGAGCAACGGACGTTTGAGCAGCTTTTTTATTTTTAGAAAATCGAGTTCTTTAAATTCATCCCATTCGGTAACTAAGAGCAGGCAATCACTCCCCCGCGCCACTTCATAGGCGTTTGTGCAATACCGTATCTTTGTATCCTGCAACACGGCCTTGGCTTTTTCAAGAGCCGAGGGATCATAGACTTTAACGTGAGCGCCTTCCTGCAACAAGAAACGGATAAAATCCAATGCCGGAGCGCTCCGTATGTCATCGGTATTCGGTTTGAAGGAAATACCGAGGATGCCGACGGTTTTATCTTTTATGATCCAAAGGTTCTCTTTTACTTTGCCGAGAAAAAACTTTTTCTGCTGCTGATTAATTTCCCGGACAGCTTTCAACAACTCAAAATCATACCCGATCTTATCGGTTATCGTCACAAAGGCATCCACATCCTTGGGAAAGCAGGAGCCCCCGTAGCCTATGCCGGCACACAAGAATTGCGGCCCGATCCTTTTATCAAGCCCCATGCCATAGGCAACTTCATTAATATCGGCGCCGACTTTATCGCACACCCGCGAGACGGCGTTAATAAAGGATATCTTGGTCGCTAAGAACGAATTTGAAGCATGCTTAATAAGCTCGGCTGATTTGATATCGGTAACAACGATAGGCGCTTTTAACGGCCTATACAGCATGGTCAAAAGCTCACGCGCTTTTTTTGACTCAACCCCGATGACAACCCTGTCCGGGTTCATAAAATCACCGATAGCAGAACCTTCACGTAGGAATTCGGGGTTCGAAGCCACGTCAAACTCATACGAGCGCTTTCTATTGTTCAAGATGGTTTTCTTCACCCACTCCCCTGTTTCAACGGGGACCGTTGATTTTTCAACGATGAGCTTATAGCCCGACATATTGATAGCGATATTGCGGGCGACATTTTCAATTCCCGTCAGATCAGCTTCGCCATTTTCCAGAGACGGCGTGCCAACGGCGATGAAAATAATATCGGATTTAACAACCGCATCTTTAATTGAAGAGGTAAATGAAAGTCTCTTTGTTTTAACATTCTTTTTTACAAGCTCCTCAAGACCCGGCTCAAAGATAGGGATTTCCCCTTTTTTAAGATTCGCTACTTTCCGGGGATCATTGTCCGCGCAAATAACCGTATTGCCGAGTTCCGCAAAACAGGCTCCGCTCACTAGCCCCACATATCCGGTCCCGATAATTGAAATTTTCATGAATTACCTCGTTACTTATTGGCCGTTCTGCGACCCTGATTGGGGTGCATGATAGCTCTGGTTAAAATTAAACTGCAGTTCAGGGAATGCTTTTAGTTTAAAAAGGAAAAATATGCTGTTGCCGTTGCTCGGCGACATGTTAAATGTCAAATCTGTTGTCCAACAATGCAAATCACGCGTAATCGTATATTCCTGTTCGCGTAATCCTTGCTCCAGTCCATGGTTCTTGGCAAACTGATATCTCTGGAAGAGAGCAATTCTCCATTTCGGGTTTATTCTCCACGTGAAACTAAACGTGGTTTCATTGCCACCTGTCCGCTGATAACGCTGGCCGAAACCAAAGGTCTTATCAGCCCCCCAATTCAAATTCACATCGGCGTCAAAAACCGTAAATTTATTATAGGTACTGTCACTGTGCTCACCGGAATGTTTATACGTGGCATCGCCATGCAATGACATCCATGCGTACGGGATAATATCCAAATTATATAAGAAGTCGGAGAGTTGTCCGCCCTGCTTATTATCCCCGCCGGTTTGAAAATAATACGCGTTATTAACCCGGAAGTTAAAGAAATCGACCTTGGTGCCGTTACGTTTTGTCTGTAATTTATTTGAAAGCTCAAGCGTTGCGCAGTTTGAAACAGCCATGCCGTCATCAAAAACTAATTTATACTTGGGCGTGGTTGGTTGGTGCTGATAGGTATAGCCAACGGTAGGCGTAATGATATGCCGCAATCCCTCAAATTCCATACCCCAGAATTTCGTTTTCGGCACGTTAAAAAAACGGTAGAACTTCGTGCTTGCGTCACTTCCGTAGGAAAAAATTGTACGCGGCGAACTCCATGTTTGATTACCGCTGGCATCTCTATTATAAAATGTCTGCCTGCTGGCGACAAAAGGAGTCAGATTAATAAAAGACACTTTCATGGGAAGCGAAACCCTATTGGTCGTATCAAACAATTTGACACTTTTATCCGTTCCCGGCAGCGCGGGAGTGGCGTTGCGTAATGCCTGATTGGCAAACTGCGAACTATTCAAGAAGTACAGCGGTGTTGTCCCAAGCTGCAAACTCGGCATATTATATTGAATCTGCGGGAGATATTCCGTAGATTGGGGATACCAGCGGTTGATCCTCTTCTGGACTAAAAGATCAAGGCTTGAATAGTCAAAAGAACGGTGCATGGAAACATATGAATTCGGTTGTTCATCTTTCTCGTATTCACGGGGAAAATAATCTTTGAGAAAACTATGCTCCGATCCATACAGCGTCCGTTTTGAATCCTCTATCTTATAGATTTCGGAGATAATGTTCGTATATTGGTCGATATCCCACTTATAGCGCAAGCGGGCCAAATAACGCTCAAAAACTTTCGGATATGCCGGATCCTTTTCAATATCATTGGACTTGTCCCGTTCCTGCGTATAATAAAACTTAAAATCGCCCTTACCGTAATCGCCCTCGTAATTCGTATTAAAACCTTCGGCAACTCCAAGATTGCTGCGGTAATCGGCGAAAATATTACCGCCAATATTATCGGTTATCTTATATCTCCAGGCAGTTAACATGTATTCGCCCCATTTCTTGCTCTTTCCCGGCATAACCTGGACATGCATCATGGGATCCCGCAGGCTATGATTGTATTGGGGCAGATACAGAATCGGCACTCCTCCGATAAAAATAGAGGTGCCTTTCAAAATAACCTTGTTACCGGGAAACATATCGATCTTATATGATTTCATGCGCCAATGGGGATGGTCGAGATTACATGTTGTCATATAACCGCGTTTGGCAGTAAATTCATCCTCGCTGACTTTTGTCATTTTTTCAGTCATACCAAAGAACGGGGTTGACCTGAATTTCGCACCCACAAGCGTTCCTGTCCCTTTATCGAAGTTATACAGGATTTTATCACCTTCAATGATACCGCCTTTTTTATCTTCAAGCCGGACATGGCCCTCAGCAGTAGCGTTTTTGGTATCGGCATTAACAGAAAGCTTGTCGCAATTCAATTTCGTTCCTTTATAAATCACCTCAACCTTGCCGCTTGCCATAAACTCCCTGCTGTCTGCCACATACTCAACCGTATCACCATTGACGGTAATGGGCTGAATAGCAGCTTGCGTTGGCGCGGTGATCTGTTGAATCAATCCCGGCTTTTGTTCTTCGGCCACATGCGCAGCCTGTTCTCCGTTCGAAGAGACAGATTTTTCTTCAACGGATGCCGATTTCTTTTCTTCGTCAGCAAGAGTTGTTTTTTCTCCAGGGAGCCTAACGGCTGCAGTCGGAGCTTGAGTTTCCGCCGCGGTATTATTCTCAACGGGTTTTGTTTCTGCTTGAACGGGTGGCGCGGTATTTTCGGTAGTATTGGTCTGGACCTGTCCGCTTTGCGTTTGGTTGGAATTAGCGGCAGTGACCAAATCAGCAACGCATAGGGAACCGAAAACTAAAATACCTATAACGTGCAGCTTGACTAAAAATCGATACGCGTTCGTCTTAAAAGACATTCTTATTGTTGGGGAATTTTCTTATAATCCTCAAGGAATCGCTGAACTCCGATTTCCGTTAGAGGATGTTTAACCAGTTGTTCAATAACCGAAAACGGAATTGTAGCGATGTCTGCGCCTATTTTTGCGGCATCCAAAACATGCACCGGGTTGCGGATCGACGCCACAATTATTTCCGTTTTAAATCCATAATTGCGATAAATCAGTCGTATGTCCCTGATCAAATCCATGCCGCATTCACTGATATCATCGAGCCTGCCGATAAATGGCGATACATACGTGGCACCAAGCTTTCCGACCAAAAGCGCTTGATTAGCTGAAAAACAAAGCGTCACATTCGTTTTAATACCCTTTTCGGTCAGGATCTTTACCGCTTTAAGCCCCTCTTTTATCAACGGCACTTTAACGACGATATTTTTAGCAATTTTTACCAATTCCTGCGCTTCGGCAACAATTCCCGGGCAATCAACCGCGATGACTTCCGCGCTTACGGGTCCCGGCACTATCGCGCAAATTTCACGCAGGACATCTTTGGCAGGACGTCCTTCCTTGCTCATGAGAGTAGGATTTGTCGTTACCCCGTCAATTAATCCAAGGGATACGGCTTCTTTAATATCTTTTACACTGGCGGTATCAATAAAGATTTTCATGATCGAACTCCTCTTATCACAAGTATCGCGCTTCCTATCAGCCCGGCGTCAGAACCGAGTTTAGCCTTAAATATTTTTACGTTCGCTGCCTGTACCTTCATCGCACGGGTTTTAACCACTGCCTTAACCCGGTCGATTAAAACCGACCCCGCGTTGGCAACACCGCCGCCTATGACAACACAATCAGGATTTAAAAGATTAACGATAGCTGCAACAGCCACACCAAGGTACGTACCAACCCTATTCCAAACCTCACGTGCCTTACGGTTGCCTTTCCGGGCCAACGCGCTTACCTCTTCAAGCGGGACGTTTTTACCGAAAACTCTCCGTACATCCTGCTGGATACGATTATTGCCAACAAATGTTTCAAGGCACCCCGTTCCGCCGCAATTACACCTGTCGCCGGCAACACTTAACGGCATATGCCCGATCTCGCCGGCAGCATTATTAAAACCGCGGTATAAGTACCCGTTGTTAATAATGCCTCCGCCCACGCCTGTTCCCAATGTTATACAAACCGCGTGGTGGAATCCCCTGGCAGCCCCGCGCTCCGCCTCCGCTAAACTCATCACCTTAGCGTCGTTATCAATAAAAACCGGGATTTTAAGTTTTTGTTCAAGGATCCGCTTCAGGGGGACATCGCGCCAACCGCGGATATTGGTAAGCGAATAGACAATTCCTTTTTCAAAGTTAACGGGGCCCGGTAAGCCGATACCGATCCCCAGGATATCATTCCTGCGAATCCTGCGCTGTTGTGCAATATCGCCCACAGCTTGTACAAAACCATTGACCAGATCGCGTCTCGTCTTAAACGTAGCGGTACTTATAACACGTTTTTCCAGTACTGTATATGCCGTATTAAAAAGACCGATCTTAAGATTGGTGCCACCGAGATCTATTCCAATAATATATTGAGACATAAGTAAGTATTGTATATGAAAGCACTTATTTATGCAAGTAAAACACGTTTATTTATAAACACCATGCACACACACTCTATTCCGGCCGGTTTGTTTTGCCCGGTACAAAGCGCGGTCAGCTTTTTCAATAAGATGCGTCATGTCATCGGCGTCATCAGGAAATACCGAAATCCCGATGCTGATCGTCACGCGCAATTCTTCGTCATAGACCCTGATACGCTTCATTTCCATTGCCTGACGGATTCGTTCCGCCGCAAAACGGGCGCCGTTCAAGTCGGTCTCCGTAAGTATAATAAGGAATTCTTCGCCGCCATACCTGCCAACCGAATCAATAAGACGGATATTATCCTTAATGACTTTGGCAACTTCTTTAAGGATGGCGTCGCCGACAAGATGCCCGTATTTATCGTTACAATCCTTGAAACGGTCGATATCGACCATCAAAAATGCAAATTTAAAATTAAACCGTTTTGACCGTTCCAATTCCTCGCTGAAACGCTCAAGATAATATCTGCGGGAGAATGTCCCCGTAAGGGAATCGGTGATAGCCAGTTCCTGGATGCGCTGATACAAGAGAACCCGCTTTATGCCAAGCATGAACTGATGCGCCAGGATATGGAATTTTTCTTTTTGATCATCAGGCACCCCTAAAGCCGCCAAGTATCCGACGGGTTTTCCTTCAATCTCTAACGGCAGCACGAGATAACCGACCAGCGCATCAAGATTCGCCGGTAACTTAATAAAAACGCAGTCTTTAACATGCATGAACTTGTTCATTTCTTCCTTGAACGTAGCAAAAACCTTTTCTTCTTCCAGGAACTTACAGACCTGCCGGGTAATATTGTACAAGGCAATTTTTTCTTCCAGGTTTTGGGCACGGTTCAGATTATCTTTTATCGCCCTCTCTTTTTCATCCTGCAGACGGTCGAGTTCCAGTTCAATAGTCTCAAAACTCTTTTTTATACGCGTAAAACTGACACGCAAAAGTTTTCCCAGCCGCAGATAAAGCAGTATCGTTAATAAAATAAAAAGAAGGATGAGGGAGATCATTTCGTTACGATTACCCTGTTTCTGCCTTGTTGTTTAGCATCATACATCGCACGATCCGCCTTTAAAATAAGCTCGTCAGCATCATTGGCGTCCTGAGGGAACGACGCCACCCCGATCGATACCGTTACATTGGTTTCCTGCCGGCGTAAAATCACCTTGGTCCGTTCAACGGCTTCACAAAGGTTTTTTGCCAAATGCGCCGATTTTTCCTTGTCAACACCCGTTAAGATCACACAAAATTCTTCCCCGCCAAAACGCCCTATGACAGGATTGACGTCTTGTAACGTCTCAGTCAATATCATGCTCATATTGCGCAAAACCACATCTCCGGCGGAATGCCCGAATTTATCATTATAATTCTTAAAGTAATCAATATCGATCATGTAGAGCGATATTGCGACATGCCTTCTATTTGAACGTTTTACTTCTTCATTAAGCCGGTCAAGAAAATACCCTTTTGTATAAAGCCCTGTCAGCCCGTCATGGATCGCCAAATCCTGCGTTTTCTGATAGAGTTCGCTGTTTTCAATGGCAATGGCTCCCTGATCGCAGATTGTCATTAAAAACCGCAGATCATCCTGCGTGTAAAAACCGGCGCGGGGATTATCCAACCGCATAATTCCCAGGAATTTATTTTCACTGATGAGCGGTGCGATGACAACCGAACTGATGGGGCGGTGTTCCTGATGGGGGATCTTTTCGAGGTCAAAACGAAAATCTTTTTTTACGTCTTCTACGAGGAGCGGGCTGACATGGCGTGAAACCCATAAATCAAAAATATCACCCTGCTTTGCTTTAATGACCAGTTTTTTATCCTCTTTCTTTGTTTTATAGAGGCTCAAGGATTGCGTATCCTTATCGACTAAATAGAGGATACACGTCCCTTTTTCGTCGGCAATAAGCGAAAAGGAGATCGAGCACAACGTTTCAGCCAGAGTCTCAAGGTCCAGACTTTGGTTTATCCGTTCAATGATATTTTTTAAAGAATCGTAGCGGCGGATCTTATCGTCGAAAGAAACAGAACTCTTCTGCTCCTGGTCAATAGCATCGTTGGCAATATTAATCCGCTCCTGGACATCCTGAATTTGTATCGTTAAATCGTACTTCTTGAGAAAATACGACCGCAACAAATAAAAGACAATGAGCGTATTGATGAGGTAAAACAGCGATAGCAGCTTGAACGAAATGAAATGATACGCGGCAAAATAAAGCGGCAGCAAAAAATAACCCAAGAAGAATACGATACCGTATAGAGCAGTTTTTGCGTAACGGTTTTTTTCAGCCGTTTGCATGAGGCAGGCACCAGTTGGTAAGTCGCCTAAATTATGGTTTCTTCGGTTTCAATATCGAAGAAATGCACCTTACTCATATCAAAGACCATATCCATATCCTCGCCAACTCTCGGCCTGTCATGAGCTCCAACGCGGGCGGTAAATGTATGTTTTCCCGTGTTGAGATAAAGGTACACTTCGGAACCCATCGGTTCCACGACTTCGCAATTAACCCGTACAATATTCTCCGGAGGCGCTTCTGAAACAAACAATTTATCGTATACATCTTCCGAACGAATGCCAAAGATAAGCTCTTTGCCGATATACGGTTTCATTTTATCGTATACGGCTTCAACGAGTTTAACCAGGATCTTTCCCTCGTCAAAATAAAGCTTATTCTCTTTTTTTACTATTTTTCCGGTCATGAAATTCATCGGCGGAGACCCAATGAATCCGGCGACAAATTTATTTTTAGGGTGATCATAGATCGTAATCGGATCGGCGCACTGTTGTATAACACCGGCTTTCATAACCGCGATACGGTCTCCCATAGTCATAGCTTCGGTCTGGTCATGGGTTACGTAAATAATTGTGGTTTGGATCCTGATGTGCAGTTTATGGATCTCCGTGCGCATCTGAACGCGCAATTTGGCATCCAGATTACTTAACGGCTCGTCAAACAAGAACACCATCGGCTTACGCACAATCGCACGGCCGAGAGCAACACGTTGACGCTCGCCTCCGGACAACTCTTTTGGCTTCCGGGCAAGTAAATGTTTAATACCCAATATGTCAGCGGCTTCGCTGACGCGCTGTACAATTTCCTGTTTCGGATAGTGGCGTAATTTCAAACCGAAAGCCATATTTTCAAAAACCGTCATATGCGGATAAAGCGCATAATTCTGGAAAACCATGGCAATATCCCTATCTTTTGCCGGGACATCATTAACTTTCTTATTCCCGATATAAATATCACCATCGGTTATCTCCTCAAGGCCGGCGATCATACGAAGCGTGGTTGATTTGCCGCAGCCGGAAGGCCCGACAAGTACCATGAACTCCTTATTCTCTACCCCAAGGTTAACATTATTAACGACACGAGTGCCATTCGGATACGTTTTACATATATTCTTTAAACTAACCTGCGCCATGATGACAGAACTCCTTTAATAAAGTTGAGTGTAACTATACCATTAATCTTTTAAAAAATCAACCAAGATAATCAAGGATTTGTGCCAATGTCTCTTTCATCTGTTTACGATGAACTATCATATCAATAAGGCCATGTTCAAGCAGGAATTCGGAGCGCTGGAATCCCTGCGGAAGTTTTTGCCGGATCGTCTGCTCAATAACACGCGGCCCGGTAAATCCGATCAAGGCTTTCGGTTCCGCAATGATCACATCGCCGACACCGGCAAACGACGCCATAATACCCGCCATGGTCGGATTGGTTAGAATGGAAATATACGGTAACTTCGCCTGATTATGCCTGGCTAACGCCGCGCAGGTCTTTGCCATCTGCATCAGGCTGAATAAACCCTCATACATACGGGCTCCTCCGCCGGAGCCGGAAACAATAATCATCGGCAGTTTCGATTTCGTTGCTTTTTCAATTGCGCGGGTGATCTTTTCTCCCACAACAGACCCCATCGAACCCATAATAAACCGGGAATCGGTAACCGCTAAAACAATCTTTGTACCGTTCAATAACCCTTCACCGGTAATAACCGCATCTTTTAAACCGGTAGCGGCCTGGTCTTGCGCAAGTTTCTCAATATACGTCTTGGGCCCTTTAAACGACAAGGGATCGACTGAAACCATATCTTTGTCAAACTCCTGGAATGTATCGGCATCAAGCATAAGGGCAACGCGTTCCCAGGCGCTTAAAACAAAATGATAATTACATTTTGTACAAACCTTGAGGTTTTCTTCGAGGGTTTTATTATACAAAGCCTCGGAACATTCCTCGCACTTTGTCCAAAGTCCTTGCGGGATCTCTTTCTTTTTAACTCGTACGATCGTATATTTTGGCTTGCCGAAAAGCGACATGATTACTCCAATGAATGAACCAGTAACCCTGAAATAACTTTGGGATAAAAAAAGGTCGATTTTGGTGGCATTTTATTGCCGGTCATGGCAACAGACATGATTTGTTCCATCTTAACAGGATTAAGCAAAAATGCAATATAAGACTTATCCGCATTAACCCTATCGATTAAATCCTGTGCTTCTGGATGGAATGTCAGCACCGATCGATCATCTAAATTAACACCTAAGATCTTTTTAAGCACAATAGCATTGAGTATCGAAACATCGAGATACCGGTACTCTTTCGGTTTATCCGGAATCAATTTGTCCAATATCCTGATATTGCGCAACCGAAGTAGCCAATACTTGCCATGGATGCATGTCCCGATCAGATGTTCCGTTCTTCCACCTTTTTGCATAAGAAAAAAGAAACGGGACTTATCTTTTACCTCTTCAATCTCAAAATAATCGCCGAGTTGTTTTGCGAAAACCTCGGGATCAGGAGGCTGAGGCAATTTCAAAAGCCGATGAATAGGTAAAATGGTCAACCCGCGGGATTCGGTGTTCGTAAAATACGCCATAACATAATTATACTCTTCTTCATCGCTTGAATCCGGATGCTGCTTCTTCATTTCGTCGCGATACGCACAGGCAACTTCAAAACGGTGGTGCCCATCCGCAATAAAAATACTCTCATCAATCATGCTGGACTGAATAGTTTCCAGCATTTCAGGGGACGTTATTCTCCAGATCTTATGAATTGCCTTATCTTCGTCAGTGACCTCAAGAAAGGGTTTTTCGTTCAGAACGTGGCGATAAATCCTCTGAACAATTCTCTTCTCATCAGGAAAAACAATAAAGATCGGGCTTAAATTCGCCTTCACTTGTTTAATTAACTTCAATCTATCTTCTTTAGCGTCTAAATGAGTATGTTCATGCCCGTGCGCCGAAGCTCCCCCGCGCCCCAGATGCAATAATCCCATAAACCCCAAACGGACCTTTTTCTCGCCTTTAATAGTATACTGATGGCTGTAAAAATAAAGCGCGGGAGTTTCGTCCTGAATAAGCACCTTTTCAGCTAACCAGGCGCGAAAGGTATCGCCTGCTTTCAGGTATTTATCCTCATCCTTCCCGTCAAGGGCAAGTTCAAGATGAATAAAATTGTGCGGGTCACGGGAATGGAATGCGCGTTGTTTTTCGGGGGAGATCACATCATACGGAGGGCAAACAAGATTCGAGAAATTCTTATTCTTATCTTTATTATAAATAACGGCTTGAAACGGTTTTATTTTTGCCATTGGTAGAGTAAACTCCCTATACACGCGCCAACGCCGTCGGTCATAACATCCCCTATGTCGGGAGTCCGTCCGACAGCATATATCTGATGGATCTCATCACTAATGCCGTAAATTATAGCAAAAACTACCGACCAAAGAAAGATTCTTTTCAGCGAAACTGCTCCAAACGACTGTTTCAAAGCGCGGGAAAATAAAAACGCTAAAATCAGATAAACAACCAGGTGAAAAACTACGTCCTCGTAAGGGAAGAGTGACGGAATATCTGCACCGGAAATGGTTGAACAATAAAAAATATACCCCATCCAGCCGACAACAGGCAGCCACAATAGAAACGCCCGTGCGGCAACCCGGGGGAAACCCGATTTATCCATGCTGGCAACCATGGCAGCCCTTCGGACAACTCGGGGGCGGCGTTGATTTCGTTCCCGAAGATTTTTTGTAATCCGTAGCGTAAAAACCGCTTCCTTTAAAAATAACTCCGGCGCCCGATCCGATAAGCTTGCGGACTTTTTTCCCGCATTCGGGGCATTTCGTGAGAGGTTGAGCGTTCATACTGTGAAAAGCCTCAAAACGATGGCCACAGGCTGTGCACTCATAATCGTACGTTGGCATGCAAGTATCTCCTATTTAAACGCTTTCTTTATTTTATCGGTAAAACTTTCTTTTTCGGCATCATCGCCGGCAAGCCGGGCAAACTCTTCAATCAGTCTTCTCTGTTCAGAAGAGATTCTTTCCGGGATCTTGACGATAACACGCACTAATTGATCTCCCTGCTCCCGGGTGCGCAAATCAGGCATACCTTTATCTTTCAACCTGAAAACCTGCCCGCTTTGAGAACCGGAGGGAATTTTCATTTTAACATGGCCATCGATGGTCGGTACTTCGATTTCGGCGCCAAGGATCGCTTTGGGAAGACTCACCGTTACTTCGACAAGAAGGTCATTGCCTTCTCTCTGGAATATATGATGGGGTTTTACTTCGACAACAACATACAAATCACCGCGCCCTGCAGCACCGGACTCACCTTCTCCCCTCACACGAAGCGTTGATCCGCGATCAACACCGGCAGGGATCTTAACTTCGATCTTCCTGCTGACCTTGCTGCGCCCTTCCCCACGGCAATCCGGACACGGAGTCTGGATTACTTTTCCCTGCCCGCCGCAATTGTGGCATGTTTGTACGAACTGAAAAATGCCGTTGGAAGCAACTGTTTTGCCCTGCCCCTTACATGCAGGACACGTAATTTGTTTGGTTCCCGGTTTTGCTCCTGAACCTGAACACGTAGGGCACGTCTCGTACCGCGGAACGGTAATAGTTTTTTCAATACCTTGAGCAGCTTCTTCAAGCGTAATAGAAACCGCGATCTCCAGATCGCGCCCGCGCCTCTGCCGGGAACTGCCACTTCGACCGCCGGAACGGCCGAAAAAATCAAATCCTAGGTCACTGAAAATCTCGTCAAATATCCCCCCGCCCAATCCCGAATCGCCCATCCCCTGGAATACAGAGCTGAAATCAGCATTCTTAAAAATATCTTCGTAGGCATATTTCTGGTCGATACCGGAATGGCCGTATTGATCATAGAGCGAACGCTTCTGCGGGTCAGATAAAACAGCGTAGGCTTCGGAAATATCTTTAAATTTTTCTTCCGCTTCTTTTTTCTGTTCATGCGGCACCCGGTCAGGATGAAACTGGAGCGCCAATTGCCGATACGTCTTTTTTATTTCATCAAGCGAAGCATTCTTTTGAAGCCCGAGAATCTCATAGTAGTCTTTTTTTGTTGACATGTATATAAACCGCCCCGCAAGGAATAGATGACATCCTTACGAGGCGGCAGCCTTTTTTATTTATCTTTTTCTTCTTTAAAATCCGCGTCGATGATATCCTCGCCTTTTTTTTCAGACGTGCGCGGTTCTTCTTTTGCTTCTTCCGTTTTTGTTTCCGCCTGCCCTTCGGGAGCTGCACCTGCCGCACCCTGCTGCTTTGCAGCAGCTTGCTTATAGACTTCTTCAGCAAGCTTATGGCTGGCCTTGGTCAAATCATCCATACCTTTCTTAATATGATCGGTATTTTTATCCTTAATCGCCGCCTTGAGGTCATTCAACTTGGCCTCAATATCAGCCCGCTCCGTCTGACTGACCTTATCGCCGAAATCCTTCAGCGATTTTTCAGTCGCGTAAACAAGCTGGTCAGCCATATTAACGGTCTCAACCATCTCTTTACGTTTGGTATCCTCCGAAGCGAACTTTTCCGCCTGTTTCACCATAGCGTCGATTTCTTCTTTGGAGAGTTTTTTCGGCGCTGATATTCTGATAGACTGTTCCTTGCCGGTCCCCCTGTCTTTCGCAGAAACGTGCACAATACCGTTTGCGTCAATATCAAAGGTAACTTCAATCTGCGGAATACCGCGCTGCGCAGCAGGAATCCCCACCAAATCAAAACGGCCGAGTTCAACGTTATCATCAGCCATTTGACGCTCGCCCTGCAAAACACGGATCGTTACCGCAGTTTGATTATCAGCGGCAGTCGAGAAAACCTGGCTCTTACGGGTCGGAACTGTCGTATTCCGTTCGATAAGTTTTGTGTTAACGCCGCCCAGGGTTTCAATACCGAGCGAAAGCGGAGTCACGTCCAGCAAAAGCACGTCTTTCATATCGCCCTTGATAATAGCCGCCTGAATTGCAGCGCCTAAAGCAACGCATTCCATGGGATCAACGCCGCGCTCGATTTTCTTGCCGACATAGTCCTCAAGGAATTTCTGCACAATAGGCATACGGGTCGGGCCGCCAACCATAATAATGCGGTCAATTTCCTTGGCACTCAATTTGGCGTCGGAAAGCGCCTGCTCTAGCGGATGTTTGCAGCGGTCAATAATAGAGCCGACCAGATCCTCAAGCTTCGAACGGCTGATCGTCATCGTCAAATGCTTAGGCCCCGATGCGTCAGCGGTAATGAACGGCAAATTGATATCCGTGGTTACCGTTGATGAAAGCTCAACCTTCGCCTTTTCCGCTGCTTCGCGCAAACGCTGCACAGCCATCTTATCGTTTTTAAGGTCAATCCCCTGCTCTTTTTTGAACTGGTTAATGATGTAATCAATCAGCGCATTGTCCATATCAGTACCGCCGAGCTGCGTATCGCCGCTCGTGGCTTTTACTTCAAAAACACCCTGCGCCATTTCCATGATCGTAACATCGAGGGTGCCTCCGCCAAAATCAAAAACCATGATCTTCTGTTCTTTTTGCGCCTTATCAAGTCCGTACGCAAGACACGCAGCTGTCGGCTCATTGATAATACGAAGCACTTTCAATCCTGCGATCTCTCCGGCATCTTTGGTCGCCTGACGTTGGTTGTCGTCGAAATAAGCAGGGCAGGTAATAACCACTTCTTCAACCTTATCCCCTAAATATGCTTCGGCATCCTGCTTTACTTTTTGCAGAATAAACGCGGAGATCTGCTGCGGCGTATACTCTTTACCGAAAGCTTTAAAAACATAATCAGTCCCCATTTTTCGCTTTGCAGCCTGAATAGTGCCTTCCGGGTTGATTGATGCCTGCCTGCGGGCAGGTTCGCCGACGAGCCGTTGATTATCCTTGGTGAAAGCGACAAATGAAGGGAATGCCTTACCTGAAGCAACACCCGCTCCTTCAGCCGATGGTATGATAACCGGCCTTCCGCCTTCCATAACAGCTGCCGCCGAGTTTGATGTCCCTAAATCAATTCCGATTACTTTTGCCATAATGCCACCTCCATAAAATTTTGTGTATAAGCCTGGCCTTCAGAAGCAAAAATTCTATATTCTAGCCGCTCTTTTTCGAAACTTTAACTTTCGATGTTCGAATGACCCGGTCATTCAATACGTATCCTTTTTGCATTTCTTCTAAAACCGTATGTTCCGGCTTTTCATTATCTTCAGCTTGCATAAGCGCTTCGTGGAAATTAGGATCAAATTGTTTATCTTTGGCTTCAATCGGTTTTACCCCGTGATCCTTCAGCATCTCATACAAGTGCGCCAGAATCATTTCAACGCCTTTTAAGAATCCCGCCAGATCCTGATGTTTTGTTTCGGCAAGATCTACCGCCCGTTCAAGATCATCAAGGACATTCAAGAGTTCAACAATCAAGCCTTCTGTCGCAAACTTCGTAAACTCCTGTTTATCACGCTCAAGCCGTTTACGCAGATTGTCGAAATCGGCCTGCATGCGAAGCATCTTATCCCATGCCTCTTTTCCTTGAGCCGCTTCTTTCAAAAGCGCGGCATATTCAGGCTCGGGAATCGTTACGGTTTTAAGCGGTTCCTTATCGAGAGCTTCATCCTGCTGTTTGTGGTTATTCTTTTTTTCTTCCATAGTATTTTTAAATATCGTGTAAAACGTCGCTCAATATCCCGGAAACATATTCAAGCGTAGGGATAATATGATTATATTTCATGCGCGTGGGCCCTAACACTGCGATACGGCCATTTGGTTTATTTTTTACGGAATAGCTCGACACAACCAATGCGCAATCATTCATTTCCTCGCACTCAAGTTCGTCTCCGATATAGACAACGACTTTTTTATCTTTTAATTCCCTATTGATAACAGTCAGCAACTTCTGTTTGTCCTCGATCATCTTGACAATATACCGGATACGCGAAGCATCCTGAAATTCAGGCTGATCCAGGATCTGCCCCAACCCGTTATAATAGAATCTGTCGTGCCTTTCCATGACCGAGACAATGCCTGCGTAATGGGTAATGGTAGATAGAAGCTCCGAGGTTTTCTCAAGCGTGTCTTCAAGATGGTTGATCTGGCGGTTATACTCGTGCACAATCCGCTTTTTCTCATCATCCAGCAGATCTATCTGGCTCAAAAGATAATCGACGTAATAGCGGTATCCTTTTGCTGTCGGTACTCTCCCGGCAGAAGTATACGGATGCGTAAGATAACCGCTTTCTTCAAGCTCCGCGAATATATTGCGGATAGTAGCCGAGCTTAAATCAAATTTCCCGGCAATATCCTCGGAAGAAACCGGTATAGCATCCATAATATACGTATTTATCGCGCACGCCAATATAGCCCGCCTGCGAGCTTGATAATCAGTTGTCCGCACCATTACCAATCCCCCTTTATTAGCAGTCTAAACCTCTGAATGCTAAAGGGAAATTTTAACATAATTAAGCATATTGTCAACGCAATTTCAGTGTTATTTCAATAGCAAACTCGTTCCATCCGTATCAACAGTTACCGTTGAACCTTCCTGATACCCTCCTTCAAGAAGTTTGCTTGCCAAGGGATCCTGAAGATATTTCTGTACCGCTCTTTTCAAGGGCCTGGCTCCATACGTCGGATCATACCCTTTTTCCAATAAATACTCTTTTGCTTTTTTGCTCAAGTGGATACCGATACCCCTGGCTTGCAGCCTTTCAATAATAGGTTCCAGCTCAATATCAAGTATCCGTGACATTTCCTCCTTACCTAATGGGTTAAAAATCACAATATCATCGATCCTGTTCAAGAATTCAGGGCGGAACACCCGTTTCAACTCTGCTAAAAGTTCAGACTTCACCTCCTCAGTTTTGCCGCCATGCATGATAATTTCCTGTCCAACATTACTTGTCATGATAATAACGGTATTGCGAAAATTCACCGTTCTGCCCTGGCCATCCGTCAGCCTGCCGTCATCGAGGATTTGCAGTAAAACATTCCAGACATCGTGATGTGCCTTTTCGATTTCATCAAGCAGAATGACCGAATACGGCCTGCGCCTGACGCGCTCGGTAAGCTGACCGCCTTCTTCATAGCCGACGTATCCCGGAGGCGCACCGATAAGCCTCGAAACGCTGTGTTTCTCCATATATTCGGACATATCGATCCGCACCAGCGAATCTTCATCGTCAAACAGAAACCAGGCCAGCGTCTTTGCCAGCTTCGTTTTTCCGACACCGGTAGGCCCCATAAAAATGAATGAACCTAAAGGCCTCTTCTCATCGCCGATACCAGACCTGCTCCTGCGCACACAGGAAGCAATGGTTTCAATAGCTTCATCCTGGCCGACAACCTTTGTTTTTAAACGCTCCTCCATTTTTACCAGTTTCTGGCTGTCCGCCTCCAGTAGCTTACTGACCGGTATTCCCGTCCACTCGCCGACAATTTTTGCAATATCTTCATCGCTGACCTCTTCTTTCAGCATCATTGAATTTTTTTGAAGTCCGGCTAAATCCTCATTGTATTTCTTAAGCGCCTTATCAAATTCAATCAGCTTGCCATACCGGATCTCAGCTACTTTATCAAGATTACCGACTTTTTCCGCTTTCGCCGCTTCATTCTTGGCATCCTGAATACTGGATTTTATCTCCTGTATCTTCAGGATGACACTTTTTTGTTTCTCCCATTGTTTCTTTTTGACTTCAAGATCTTTTTTTAATACTGTCAGCTCGGAATCCATCTTTTTCAACCGCTCCTGCGCGGAGACATCCTTATCTTTTTTCAACGCCTGGCGTTCAATTTCCAGCTGCATGATTTTACGCTGCACCATATCAACTTCCTGGGGCATACTATCGATTTCAATACGAAGCCGCGCCCCCGCCTCATCGATAAGATCAACCGCCTTATCAGGCAAATTCCGCTCGGTAATATAGCGATGCGAAAGTGTTGCTGCCGCAATCAAGGCGGAATCTTTAATGCGCACACCGTGGTGGATTTCGTATTTTTCTTTTAGGCCCCGTAAGATGGCAACCGTATCCTCAACCGACGGCTCACCGACAAAAATCGTCTGGAAGCGGCGCTCAAGCGCGCTGTCTTTTTCGATCGATTTCCGATACTCATTAAGCGTAGTAGCTCCGATACAGCGCAGCTTCCCCCGCGCTAAAAGCGGCTTAAGCATATTGGCAGCATCCAGTGCGCCCTCGGCTGCACCAGCCCCCACTATCATATGCAGCTCGTCAATAAACAGGATCACGTCGCCGTTTTTAGTCTCTATTTCTTTTAAAACCGCCTTCAGCCTGTTTTCAAATTCTCCTCTGAATTTTGTTCCGGCGATAAGGCTTCCCAGGTCAAGGGAAATCAATTTTCTATTTTTAAGCCCCTCGGGAACGTCACCGGAAGCAATCCTCTGAGCTAATCCTTCAACGATCGCGGTTTTACCGACACCGGCGTCACCGATTAAAACAGGATTATTTTTTGTGCGCCGGGAAAGCACCTGCATAAGCCTTCTGATCTCCTGATCCCGGCCGATAACCGGATCAAGTTTGTTTTTGATCGCAAGATCCGTAATATCAATCCCGTATTTCTGCAATGCTCCGAACTGCTCTTCCGGATTTTCATCAGTTACCCGATGGCTTCCTCTAACAGTAGTTAAAGCTGCAAGGATAGAATCCCTGGCAACACCATATTTTTTACATTCTTTCGTAAAAACGGATTCGGGATCGCTTATAAGCGCCAAAACAATATGTTCCGAAGAAATATATTCATCCTTCATTGCTTCGGCTTCTTTTCCTGCCTGTATCAAAAGTTTATTGGCGCGGCCCGACAAATGCACCTGGCCGAGACTGCCGCTGACAACAGGAATTTTCCTAAGGTCTTCTTCGAGCGTTTTTATCATTGAGAAAGTAGGTACCCCAACTGCGTCCAGAACCTTTGCGGCAATACCATCATCCTGATGTAAAAGCGAAAGCATGATCTGTTCGGGCGCTACCTGCTGGCGCCCTGCTTCCTGTGACTGCATCAAAGCATCCTGCAAACCTTCCTGCAATTTCCTGGTGAGTTTATCAAGCTTCATATTCCCTCCATTACTTAGCACTTATCATGCCAGAGTGCTAATATTAAGGTAAAAAAATTATTCACGCACTTCCCTTTGAAGAATAATTTTAATTCCGTGAATATTTACCCGTTTCTCTTCCATTAGATAATGAACGTATTCCAGCCGCTTAACGTCTTTTAAAGAATACAATCTGCTTTTTTTCCCTATTCGCTTTGGAGTTACAACTCCCGCCTTATCAAGCTGACGTAAGGTCCAAACAGGAAAACTGGTAAGCTTGCTGACAACACTGATAACATAAACCGGTTCATCCGGGCTTATATAAATATCAAATGTCGGCATAGCTACCTCCTTTTCTAACCAAAAGAACTATAACATAACCTATAATTGTTGTCAAGCAAAATTAATAAAATAAATTAGATAATCTAACAGATTTCCTTTATCCCATTAACTTTCAATAGGTTGGTATAGGTATTAATCGGTAGGTTTGCTGTTACATTCACTCCTTTATCTGTGTATTTTGTTTCAATTACCCTGCCTTCACGATAACACAAATTAACCAGATCCATACGAGAAATAGGCACAAAAAGACAAACCTGTTTCATTGCAGGAGCAAAATTGCTTTGGATCTTTTCAATAAGATCTTTAAAATTAGTTTTTTGCGACGCGCAGATAAGAACCGCATTACTGTAACCTGACAATACCCTTTGTGCCTGTTCAGGGCTTTCAACAAGATCAACTTTATTCAATGCGGTAATCATCGGCTTTTCCACAACATGCAATTCCTTAAGCACATCGAGGACAGCCTTATTACGTTCTTCAATAAGCGGAGCGCTTATGTCAAGGACATGGATAAGTAAATCCGCTTCAGTCGCTTCCTCTAAGGTCGCCTTGAACGCTTCGACCAGATGATGCGGCAGATTATGCACAAAACCTACCGTATCTGAAACGATGATATGTTCGCCGTTGGGAAGTTTCAAAGATTTCGATAACGGATCAAGCGTGGTAAACAAACTATTGGAAACAACCTGCGATGAGCCGGTGAGCGCGTTTAAAAGCGTTGACTTGCCCGCATTCGTATAACCGACAAGAGCAACGGTGTGAATCTGCCTGCTCATACGTTTTTTCCGCATCATTGTCCGGTGTTCGGACATCTGCCGCAGGTCCCGCCTCAGGGTATCAATACGGCTGCGGATACGGCGACGATCAACCTCAAGTTTCGTTTCACCGGGGCCGCTGGTGCCGATACCGCCTCCGGTCCGCGAAAGGATCAACCCTTCTCCGATAAGACGGGGGAGCAAATACTGCAGCTGTGCCAGTTCAACCTGGGTTTTTCCCTCGGGAGTCTTGGCATGGCGGGCAAATATATGCAGAATAAGCTGGGTCCGGTCAATGATCTTTTTTCCAACCACTTCTTCCAGATTACGATGCTGCATGCCGCTCAAATCATGGCTTAGAATTACCGTCTGGATATTTTTTTCGGAACAGAGAGCCGTGATCTCCTCAGCCTTCCCTTTCCCGACAAAGAACTTGGCGGTAGGCGCATCACGAACGCACGAGATATGTTCAACAATCTCAACCCCGCAGGTTTGACAAAGCTCTTCAAGTTCAGCAGCATTATCCTCAATCCTCCAGGGATCTTTTTCGTTTTCTATTTTTATAGTTACCAGTAGCGCGCGCTCCATAGTTTTTTTATAACTCCTTTATTATCCGGCCAGCAATATGCACGGGTGTTTCCCGATTATCGATATGAAGCCATGAGATCCTCGTATCCTTGCGAAACCAGGTCAATTGCCTCTTTGCATACCAGCGTGTATTGCGCTTCATGAGTTCTTTTACAGTGTTTATATCGGATTCTCCTTTAAGATACGAGCCGACTTCGCGGATACCGATGGCACATGAAGCGGTCTTACTTAACCGCATACCGCGCAATTTTTCAACCTCTTCTATCACTCCTTTACGGAACATTGCGTCAACACGCGCATTAATACGCCGGTATAAATCTTCCCGGTCCATAGTAAGACAAAAAAGTCGTATGGGATATTTCCCCCACAGTCCCTGGCGATTTCCCTGCAGCAGAGAAATCGGTTTGCCGGTAACCTTATAGACTTCAAGCGCGCGAATGATACGGCGCGCGTCATTCGGATGGATTTTTCCGGCGGCAACCGGATCAACCTCCCTTAATTTCTTATGGAGCAACGCGCTGCCGCGCTTCTGAGCGATTGCATACAACGATTCCCGGTATTTCTGATCAATACCCTTGACCGTAAAAAGACCGTCGAGAAGGATCGAAACATACAGCCCTGTTCCCCCCGTAAAAATTACCGGCTTTCCCCGTTCATGGATATCATTCATGCAACGTAAAGCTTCCCTCCGGTAGCGGCTGACATTATACGAACGGGTCGGCTCAAGAAAATCCAGGCGATGATGCAGCACTGCAACGCGTTCACGCAAAGACGGCATCGAGTTAAGGATATCCATCCGGCGATAAACCTGCATCGAATCGCAGGATATGATCTCGGCATGCAGCCTGCGGGCAAGAGCAATGGCAACCGCGCTTTTACCGACAGCAGTGGGGCCGACAAGAAAAATTATTTTAGGGGACAATACGCGTGGGATACCCATCTTCCGTCAGCTTCTTTCTGATCTCTTCGGCCTGATTTCGCTCCTGACAATGGCCGACCTTGACCCGATAGGTTTTTTCTTTCTCTGACTCATTGCTGGTTAGAAACGCGTCATACTTTTGAGAGATAAGCTTATTCATAAGGCGTTTGGCGTTAGCCTCCCGGGAAAAAGATCCGACCTGGACGGAATAAACCCCAACCGTCTGAGTTCCCAGATCAGAATCAACCAGATTAACGGGAAGATCCTTTAAAAATTCTTTTGCCTGCGCCGTGTTCCCCTCATCAACCGAAATACGTCCAAGCCGTTCTTTTGCAATTAAAGCAAGTTTGCTCTGCGGATCATAGGCAAGCAACGCCTCATACCAAACACGAGCCTTTTCATTTTCTCCGTTCAGGAAATACGCATCACCCAGCCCCAGCAAAGCTTCTTTGTGGTACGGTTCGCCAGGGTATTCCTTCAGCAGGATCTCAAAAATGTCGGAGCTGCGCAGATAATTCCCGTCTTTCAGGTAACTAAGCCCGAGCATATAATACAACTCCCGTGCATTTTCAGGCTGGTCAGGTGTAGCCATAATGTCTTCGCCTTCTTTTATGGCAGTTTTATAATCTCCGCTTAAAAACGGCGCCTTAACCGCATCCAAAGCTGCCGCGCAAGCCAGATACCCTCCGGCGCAAAGAACAATGACCATAGTAATACAGTATATTTTAAATATTTTCATCGCGTTAACGTTTTTCACCGATAATTGCATCAATAAAAACTGGCTTAACACCCTGAGAAAGCAATTCCTTAATGAATAGCCAGTCAGCTTCATACTGGTCACTCCACGAATGCATGAATTTCTTGGCAGTATCCGTCCTGATCATGTAATTCATACAGCTTACGTTTGAAATTTGCAGCGCGCCCGCTTTATCTCGGGGCAGCAGGAACGCTGCAAGCTCATTAGCAAGCCCGTATGCGGCTTTATTGAGAAAAATATCCCGATATATTTTACGCGCCATGCCTTTAAAAACAACCCTGGCATAAACAATTCCTATATCACCCTCAAACCCATTCACAAGAGTATCCAGATAATCAGGATAAGGCCGATTATCACAATTCATGCGCACACAATAATCACCATGCGCAGCAGCGATACCTTCCCGTGTCTGTGGATGGCCGTACAAACCGGTTGATTTCGCAAGCGCATAATAGCGTATACGGCAGTCTCCAAGGCCCTGTACAAGTTCTTTAACTTTTGAATTCGGCCCGTCACAATAAACGAGTACTTCAAATTTAGTATACGTCTGCCTGGCAAGATAGTTAGTCAAAAGTTGTTTTGTCCCGTTGAAATAATATTTCTCCCGGGCTTTAGGCAGCACCCCTTCACCCGGAACGGGAACTATGATAGAGATCAGCTTAATCGCCGGTTTCTCTTTTCCGGGCCGGAAGGCCCGCTTTAAACTCCGGCTACATTCCAAATAAAGAGTATGCGTAGTCAATACCGCCAGATACGCATAACGGTTCAGCCAAAACAACAACGAGGCGAATTTTCGTTTGATAACCTTAAACATTATGCCCATGCTCTTTCTTCCTTCGTGAAATTTCTTTCTGCAAAGTAAGTATTATAGCATGCCTGCGTTCTTTTTTCTCTTTTACTACATCATCAAGCATAGAACTTGCCGAAGCATGCGGCCGGGGCGAATATTTAAAGATATAGGCGCTGTCAAAAGCAATGTCTTTCACTAAAGAAACTGTGCCCTGAAAATCATCGTCGCTTTCAGACGGAAACCCCACAATAATATCGGTTGAAAGAGCGCCTCCCGGAACGATTTTCCGGTACTGCTGCGCAAGCTCAATATAATGCGCGCGCGTATAGGTGCGGTTCATAAGCTGCAATATTCTATCTGAACCCGATTGCGCAGGCAAGTGAAGAAATCGTTTTAATTTCTGACAGCCTGCCATCGCTTTAAATAAATCTTCAGTCGTGTCTTTCGGATGCGACGTCAGAAAACTGAATTCCTTAATCCCCGGAAGCGCGTCAACCAAACCAAGCAGACTAATAAAATCAACACCCTCGCTTGAATATGCGTTTACGTTTTGCCCAAGCAGGGTAATATTTGTAATCCCGGTATCAAGAGCGGATTTAATTTCCTCAATAATACTTCCCGCTGAACGATTACGCAGCGGGCCCCTGGTGTAGGGCACAACGCAGTAGGTGCAAAAATTCGAGCAGCCTTCCGAGATAACGATAAAAGCCCGGTCTTTATCGTGAAAAAACCCCGTGTGATAGATCTCTTCGGGCCTAGCCTGGCTATCAGTTTCCCAGATTTTACGCTCATACATACCTGAATCCTGGAGAAGATCTTTGATAATATGCGGGATCTTTGCGATATCCTGCGGCCCGACCACAAAATCAACGTCCTTTGAGCGGTCAAACACAGACTCCTTATAATTCTGCGCCATGCAGCCGATCAATCCGATAAGCGGAGACTTACCCTTACGCGACTTGCCAATCCTGCCGATCTCCGACCAGACTTTATCTTCCGCATGTTGACGCACAGAGCAGGTGTTATATAAAATAACATCGGCCTCGTCTTCATGAGCCGTGAGTTGAAAGTCGCAAGACGCGAGTAAACCAGAAATAACCTCTGAATCGCGAAGATTCATCTGACACCCATAGGTTTTTACAAAAACATTCATATTTTAACTCCCGGTTTTTGTAAAAACCTACGCATGGGTGCCCCCAGGTTTAGATTTTGCGCATCTTTAAGCACAAAATCTGTGGGGGCAACCGTAGGTCTAAGCTTAATAATGACTATTTTCATATATCCTTATCAACTCTTCCTTCTGCACCCTCGTCAACTTCTTCAAATTCCTTTCCGCCTATAAGGTGTTCATCGGTCAACTAAAGGCCGTATGTGCAAATTTTATTATTCATTTTTTCAATGTGTTACGCGCTATTAGAGTATTTTTAGAGAACATCTCCATTTTCACACTCTCGTTATCTCGCCTTTCATAAAAACCAAACATCATAATATCGGAATCCCGGAGAAGCCTCCCCAATTTTCCCGTAAAAGCATCAAAGATGTAGATCCCTTTCTCCCTATGATCAGGATTATTCAGAACGATATACCTGCCTCCGGGTGCTATTACTACATCAGGAAAATTGAGCCACTCCCCTTCTCGGGCAATAAAAAATAGCTTCTGAGCAATACCATGCCCATCATTGTAATAGAGATAATTATCCCGATAGTTCATTTTGATTTCTTGCCCATGATCAGAAATCCGAAGAAATCCAGTTTTATAACCCGGCGGTACTTTATAGCGATAACGAGAGTCTACTTGATCCCATACATTGTGACCAGAATTTACACCCATATCTTCGAGGGCTGCCGCTTCTCTCTCTCCGTTAGTAACATAATACGTATCTACAGTATTACCATTCTTGAGAAAAAACTTCTCTCCTCTGGAAAACCATGGATTCGGACCGTTTAAAGAAACAGAAAAGTTCTCAATCAATTTATATTTCCTTGTGTCGAGACAGACAAAATATAGCTTCGATGGTTCTGTCGGTTTTTGAAATTCCATGGAAGGAAGCTTAATATCACTATGGGTTTCTATTAACGCATAATCTCCAGATGGGGAAAGAATAAAATCATAAAGGAATTTTGATTCAAAGATAACTTTTCGATTCGTCCCGTTTGCGTTAATGGAACAGAATTGTTCTCTGCCCTTTATAAAATATAGCGGAGTCTCCAGAGTTACCCAGCTTGAATCAGGCAGCGATCCAGAAAAAAACTTTTTCTTAGTTTCTTTAGCCACGATCTTAGGCACACAGTAGGTCGCGTAATAGGTTAAATAACCCCCGATCAATCCTATGGAGATCAAGACTAAACCAAGAGCAGCCTTTTTTAAAAAAGTAACGGCTGTTATCCTTGTCAACTTTACCAAGCCGCCGATAATGCATAAGATGGAGATTGAAAATCCATACATTGCTGGGAGGAAAAAGAACCCACCGAAAGAACCATACTTAAGATCGGCTAGCAAATAAAACAGCGAAACCGAAAATAAAAATCCTCCGACTACCAGAACAGCGAATTTCAACACTTTAATTCCTTTCTTCATATGCTTATATATTATTTTCACCTCCGATAGTAACCATGAGCCACTGTCAACGTTTCCGCCAAGCTCTCCATAGTCATACTATAAGGTGTCCAACGGTCACCCATACGTGCGCAGAAAAACCTTTTTTTGTTCATTTTCTTTATCGAACATATGTCTCACTTCTTTCCCTTTGTCTCAGCAAGGATACTGGTGATCATCCGCTCCAGCAGCACATTGAATTGGCCCGGATCTTCCAGCATGATAAAATGGCCGTGCCCTTTCATCAATGCCATCTCATATGACGGCACAAGCTTTTTGTTGCCGTCGACATTGGTCGGCCACAAATCGGCGTTAACGCTTTTAAGAGGCACCTTCAGGCCTCTGACCAGCTCCGGGTCAGATACCTTGAAATATTCTTTCATCGAACTCAACGCCACATCCTGCGGAGCCGATGACATATCCTGTGCGATAGTATCAACCAAAACTTTATCGGCGGTTGACGGGAACATGCTGCGGACAAACTCCTGCACCTTAGGCACAAAATTCGCGGCAATCGGATCATAGATATTATTTTTCACTTCATCCGGATACACCATGCCCAGGTCCTCAAGGGTGTCAACACCAACCAGGCCGATTACCCGTTCAGGCGCGATCTGGGCCGCATACAGGATAACCTCTCCACCCATGGAATGCCCGACCAGCACCGCTTTCTTGGCATCAAGCTTCCGCAATACTGCAGCCACATCCTGGCCAAAAGCTTCCGTAGTATAAACCTTCCTGCCGAAACCGGAATTGCCGTGGCCGGCAAGGTCAATCGTAATCACCCGGTATTTCTTCGAAAAATACGGGATTTGATTATGCCAATAACGGCTGTCGCAGCTCCACCCATGCACAAAAACCACGGTCGGATCAGTTGCCAATCCGTACACCGCGTAAGCGATCGGCACGTTATCTGCTGAAAGGACATTGGCAATCGGCTGCGTACATGCCAGACGCCCGCACCCGGATACGCATACAACAACAAAAACCAGAAAAATATACCGCGCTAATTTAATCATATTCATTAACTCCTGTTATTTAAAAAGGACCTGTCTCCGGAATTATGCTATCAAATCAAAAGCGTCCTTAACGTCCATCCCTATGGCAATACCCAAGGTTTTTGCTTTTGAATTTACTTTAGTAATTTTTCTGTTCGGGAACCGATCTAAATTGCCGATAGGATTTCCGGGCGTACTCTCTACTATGGCAGCCGCCCCTCCGAAAGCATCAATAGCATCCAGGTCAAAAACGCCGCATGTTAAAAATGCCTTTTTGCCGGTTACCAGGAGAATACTGAAATTTGACCACCTAACCTGCACTCCTTCAACCAGGCCATTCTTCGTCTGATATGATTTTGTATAAATATCCATGTTTCTTCTCCTTCAAATACTCGGCACTTACAATATTTCTTCCAGAATTTCCGCAGCGTCTCTGACTAACTTTGGGCACAACGTATCAATAAGGCCTTTTTCCTTTACCGCTTTTTTGCCTTCAGCAGTGCCGATGTTGTAACCAAGTAATTCCTTGCATACAATTGAAGCGTTTTTTGACTTGAATCTTTCCGCGAATTTATTTATCAAGCAATAGAGCTTTTCCTTCTCTTCCTTGCTCACTGCATGCCTGAGTCCTATGACCATAAAAGCACCTGTAACCGCGCCGCATGTTTCTCCCATACGGGCCATTCCGCCACCGAATGGTGCAGAAATTTTCAGCGCAGTTGCTTTATCTATTCCCAATTCCTCTCCATATGTCGAAAGTATGGCCTGCGAGCAACTAAAGCCCTCCTTAAAACAGGAAACTGCTCTCTCCACACGTTGAGCCGCTTTGTCTTTATCTAAATTTGAATTCATATACTCCTCCTACCATTAAACAGTGAAACTAGCAGCCAAGCAAGTGTTAAAACAAAAAGAATTGCATATGACACTACGTTTGCCACAAAAACACTTTTCTTTAGTAAGCCTGTATCAAGGCTCTTTTGCATTCTGCGAGCAATTATTGCTTCAACAAAATATGAGGCAAAAAAGAATGGGATTAATAAAACCAGGCTGGCCGCAGGTATCATCCAATACAAATCAGATTCATAGGGGATTAGCCAGGGAGCTTGCCAGGTAACTGCTAAGAACTTTTTTAATGGGGTTTGCAGGCCGTACGCAGCTCCTCCGCCAGTAAACATTTGAAGCAAAACAAGCAGCACCCAAGTGAGCGGGATGCCAATGATCGTCGAAATACCATTCATGAACGCCGATGTCTTAAGCGCAGCCTTAAAGTCAATACGCATAATCTTTAGCAAGACGAATGTTTCCAAAAAGATAATGGGAATTAATCCGATTATAAGCATCGGAAGCGTTATGAATATCATCGGAGCACCCATATCAGCATATGCGGGAGAAACAAAACAAAATAGCAAAAGGGATACACGCGCAATTTGATGTAGTTTCTTCATTATGCCCCTCCTCTGCAAAACCAGCGGCTGGTTATTGCCTCTAGCCTTTCCGGTCAAACCGCGTTAAGAAAATCAAGCACAGTATTCACAAATAACCTTGGATCCTCAAAATGAATGCAATGGCCTACGCCGTCCAACAAACAAAATGAACTATACGGAATATCTCTCGCCAATACCTGGGCTTCTTCAGGTGTAATCAGCATATCATAGGTACCTTCAACAACAAGCGTTTTAGCTTTAATCCCGCTAATTTCATCTTGTAAATCAAATGAAGCAATTGCCTTTATCTGCGCCTTGAAACCATCTGCTGATTGAAGATGGCAATAAGTCAGTGAGTTTTTAACAAACGCGTTTATAAACGAGCTGTTAGCAAGCGTTTCTGGCGCAAATAACCATTCAGTCCACCTCTTAAACCATGCCTCTGAATGTCCTTCTTTTACAAGTTGCACATACAGTTTCTTAAAAAGCATGTTATTGCGCTCGGAAGAAACAGCTGACGTGCTCTCCAGGATAAGCCTATCAACGCGTTCAGGATGACGTATAGCAATTTCCTGGGCGATAAATCCGCCCATTGAGTGCCCCAGTATATGCGCCTTGCTTATTTTTAAATTGCCCAGGAACTTTAAAGCATCATCAGCCATTTGGCTTACCGTACACTCTTTTTTCCCAAGCTCACTGCGGCCGCAACCGCGGTTATCAAAGATAATAACCTCAAACTTTGAAGCCAATTTCTTAGTGACAAGCGCCCAACTGGCAACATCAGAACCAAGCCCGGCAATCAGTAAAAGCGGCGCGCCCTTTCCCTGAACTTCGTAATACAGTGAAATATCACCAATTTTAACTTGAGGCATTGTATTATTACTTAATTAAGTATTGTTTCTATAATTTCGTTTAAGAAGACTTTTATGTATGCTGCCTTTTTCATTATAAAGACTGTTTCCTTTTATCATATTCCAAATCTAATGGTTGCAATGGAACCATACCTCACTTCTACGGCGATGTTGTTTCAATACCCACAGTCGCTTTTCTTTCCTCAATTATATCAAGATTGGTGTGTTTGGTCTCCTTGGAAAACCAGAGCGCAATAAAAGTCAACAAGCCGAGCGCCGAAAGATACAGACCAACAGAACCAACTCCGTAATTCCTGGCAAGCCAGACAGCTGCAAAGGGAGTCAAAGCAGCGCCTAAGATCGAAGAAATATTGTATGAAATACCTGAGCCGGTATAACGGATATTCGTGGGAAATAATTCCGGCAAAACTGCTGACATCGGGCCAAAGGTCAGGCCCATTAATGCCATTCCAATACTTAAGAAAAACAGCATAAGCCCCATATTTGCCCCTTCTCCTGTTCCCATAACCGCAGGATCAAGAAAAAATCTGAATGAAAGACCAAACAGGATAATACCTGCGGTTATTATTAAAAGAAAACTACGGCGTCCATATTTATCCGCAAGTAACCCGGCAACAGGAACCATCCCCGCGAATAATAACACGGAAAGCAGCTGCAGCACCAGGAATGGACGGTAACCAATACCCAGGAAACCAAGTTTCGTTGAGCCGATCGCATAAGAAAGTATCCAGGTTGTCATAAGATAAAATACTCCGTAGGTGGCAAGCATAATAAATGTCCCCTGGACAAGCTCCTTCATGTGATGCTTCATTGCAACAGCTAACGGGTTTTTAAGTTTCTGGCCGCGAGCTACCGCACGCACAAATACCGGGGTTTCATCAAGTTTAAAACGCACATACAGCCCCACTGCCACCATAATAACTGAAGCTAAAAAGGGGACGCGCCAGGCCCAGAGCAGGAAATTGCTCTGAAGATTAGCCTCCGTTGAATTGTAGTTAAAGAAAAATGTGAGCAATAAAAAGAACCCGTTGGCCAGAATAAAACCGAATGGCGCGCCCAATTGCGGCCACATCGCAGCCCATGCCCTTTTTCCTTCTTTGGCGTTTTCAGTTGCTAAAAGTGCCGCTCCCGACCATTCGCCGCCAAGCCCAAGCCCCTGACAAAACCGTAATATTGTCAATAACGCGGGTGCCAATAAACCAATTTGCGCGACCGTGGGCAAAAGGCCGATAAGGAATGTAGCGATGCCCATGGTTAAAAGCGAGCCAACAAGCGTTGCCTTCCGCCCAATACGATCACCAAAATGGCCAAAGAGTACCGAGCCGATCGGACGCGCTACAAAAGCAACGCCAAAGGTTGCCATTGACGCTAACAGTGCGGCTCCTGCATCAGCCTTCGGAAAAAATAGCAGCGGGAATACAGAAACCGCAGCAGTCGCGTAAATATAAAAATCGTAGAATTCAATCGTAGTGCCGATCATGCTGGCAACAACTATACGCATACGCGATACGCCGGGATTGTCTTTCTTTTCCGATGTACTATTATTCTTGGCCAATTGTAAGCTCCTATCTTATTGTTGCAGACGCTTTCCGCGCCAATCGTGAAACTCTTTTTCTATTCTAAAAAGTGTACCTTTTACAATAGCGTATCGAATTTATAACACGTGCTCTTTTTCTGTACCGGCAAAAGCATGCATCCTATCGGCAATACCTTTTGATATACATGCGGCCCAGTAAGAATTCAACATTCCGCTGGGATGCCCCTCGTTTTTTACGCCTAAATCAAACGGTACTGTTTCAGGAGGCGTACAATCGATGAAATCGATCTTATTCTCCGAAAAGAATTGCATATATGCCCCTTTATTGGTATCCCGGCTATCAAGAAAGAGCACTACTAACCGCGATCCTTTTTTCCTGTTTACAGCATCCATTTCAAGTAAAAGTTTTCTTGTAACAATTTCTTCCTGGAGCTCCCTTTTTTTACTACGCCAACTACAATACCGGTCAACCAGGAAATCTATGGCGGCGGAATGTGTGTTGAGAAAATTTACCGGGTATGAAAATGCCGGATATCTTTTTAAATCGCCATTGTTCCCGATCAAACAATAGGGTATGTTAACATGCCCCCGTTTACTGAATGTAACCAGCATCCTTACCCAACTATGGGAAGCAACGTTGCGCATAGCATGGAAACCGGCAAACCCGTAAAGAACCATGCGGGGCGGTTGAGGAGAATCCTTGAGATACTGTTCCAGCAGAAGCAAGGATTGGTATGTCCCATAACCGCCGGTGCCATAATTTAAGAATTCTATATCGGGAAACTGCTCCTGCAGTTTCCAGGCGAATGTTTCTTCATCACTCAGTGCCCAGCCTTGCGTAAAAGAACATCCGAGAATAAGGATCTGCGTATCTTTTTTAAGCAAATGCTGCGCTGTAGCCCGCATGCCTCCCGGCCATACCGTAAAGGTCTTGTTCTTGCCGTCATCCCACGTGCCGGGCCAGTGCGTATATATACCCGGTTTGTTTTTCCATCCAAGAACAGGATCCGCTTCCATAATTACGGATTCCTGGCCAATTGAAGCATACTGAAACGGCTTTTTTCCGCTTAATCGCAATTGCAATTCCAAACATATAAGGATACAAACAAAAGCAACGATACTAATACTTATTCCAAATATGAATTTTTTAATCAAGCTAATCTGATGTTGCTGCTGCATACCGGACCACTCCTGAACAATCTTCCTGCCTGCACATGCATCTGACCTGATTTACTTAAAGAGTATCGTAAAAACACCTGCCACAATCAAACTAACACCCAGCCATTGATACCCGCTCAGTCGTTCACCCAGAAAAATCAAGGCTAAGATAATGGCAAACACAATACTTAACTTATCTATGGGAGCGACTAAGGAAGCAGGCCCTGTCTGCAAAGCCCGGAAATAACAGATCCACGATAAACCGGTTGCTATCGCCGATAAAACCAGGAATATCAAACTATGCCTATCAATTGAAAGCGGGTTTTTCCATTCTTTGCGTACGGCAACCAATGCCCCTAGAAAAACTATGATGACGATAGTCCTGATTAAAGTAGCTAGATTGGATGAGACATTCTTAACCCCGATTTTCGCCAATATCGCCGTTAACCCCGCAAAAAAAGCTGAACCAAACGCGAATAATTTCCAATCAACCATCGACCCTCTCCTCTCGGCAGTTATTGACGACGCCTCAAAACTTTTCCCAATGCAGCACTTCGTGTAACGGCCGCTTCACCATACTCTGGAAACTGTTCTTCGTTTTAGGATATCCTAAAACAACCAGGCTCACTAATTTATACGATGGCGGTACGTTGAGCAATTCCGAAACCGCAGCGCAATAATCTTTCTTATCTCCGGCAACCCAACAAGAAGCAATTCCCGCGGCAGCAGCGGCAAGAAGGATATTACACGTAGCAGCGCATCCGTCTTCCAGATAATATTTGGTATCGGCGCAGAATACCGCAACAGAAGCTTTTGCCTGCGCAAGAAACCGGCCGTTCTCCGCTAACTCGCTGAGTTTTTTTAACAGAGGCGCTTCGGTAATAACAATAAATTCCCACGGCTGAACATTACGCGCGGTCGGTGAAAAACGCGCTATATCAACTATCTTCTCCAAATCACTCCTGGTTATTGCCCTATCCGAATACTCCCTGATACTTCTGCGCGTCTTAAGAATTTCTGTCAAATCCATATCAGCCTCCTTCATCACACTAAACCAATCTTAATAATTAAAAAGGTCCTGCACCTGATACTTTTTACCTGAAGCTTTATTGAGCGCGTTACATATTTTTTTCTGAACCTTTGGCGTCAGGCGCCTGCCCTTCGCGGCCCTGCCGACCATCTTATACGTTATCTGCTCGGTTGAAGTACTGACCAGATCGGACGATTGCAAACCAAGATCAGCCATAATCCTTGCGATCGGCTGCTCCCCCAGATCACGAACAATAGCAGTATCCATCTTTTAAGCTACGACGTTAACCGTATTCCCTTTAAACTCAACCACATCTCCTGCCCTCAATTTCCGGCGCACACGCGATTCAATTTCGCCATTTACCTTAGCCGCTCCTGCCACTATCTGTTGTTTTGCCTCTGCGCCGTTTGCAACGAGATTTGACGCCTTTAACATATTATCCAGTTCAATAAATTCCCTCAATAATTTAAATTCCATAGAATTCTCCGGTTACGTGTCGCTGTTAATGACACAAATCAATTCGCAAAGCCTGCCGAAATTCCGCAAATTAAAGTTCATCGTCAGGCGCGGCAGATTAAGGCACTCGCCTTCCTGGGTTTCCTTTTGCGTTGGCCCTGAAACCGCAATCACTCCGCTTGTTAGAATATCCTTGAATTCCCGGTTAATGCGCCGAAGCATCGTATCAGAAATGCCCGTATTCAGCCGTAAGACCGTTAAACCGTTTACATACCGGATCGAATGATATATCCTGTGGAAATTATCAATATAGTTAATTGCCTCATCAACGCTCGTAACTATTTTAAACAGTTTCAGGTCAGACTCATTGATGTAGGCTGTTTTAACCAATTCCTTATTGACAAAATTCTTCCACGTCCGCCAATAGGTTGAACCGTGAGGCTCCATTAAAACAATCGGCCGTGGTTTTGATTTACCGGTCTGAACAAGGGTCAGCATTTCAAACCCTTCATCATTGGTGCCAAACCCGCCCGGAAAAAGCGCCGTAGCATCGGTCTCCTTAACAAAAACCAACTTGCGCGTAAAAAAATACTTGAAATTGATAAGCATGTCTTTTTCATCGAGATACGGATTGGGTTTCTGCTCAAACGGCAGGCGGATATTTAACGCAAAATCCCTCCCTGCCTGCGAACCTTTGTTGCCGGCCTCCATAACACCAGGGCCTCCACCGGTAACTATCATGTATCCCTTTTCCGACAGCTTCCGCGAAAATTCTTCGGCCATGAGATATTCAGCGGATGTTTTTTTTGAACGCGCTGACCCGAAAATAACGACTTTTTTTACTTCCCGGTATGGGGAAAAAATCTTGAAGGAATAACGCAATTCTTTCAGCGCATTGTTGACAAGTTTTAAATCCCCTTTATCGCGTGATTCTTTCCCGAGTTTGACAACCGTCGTCACTATCTCACGCATTAAATCGGCCGTTTGTTCAGAACTCGACTTACCCACAAGCTCCATGATCAAATGGTCAACCGCTTCATCACCTGTGCCGTACTCTCTCGAATAATTGTTCATAGTCCGCCCCTGCTTCATTCCACCGAAATACCAAAGCCCGCCAACAATGACAAGACCTCCGGTGATGAAAACTTAGCCTTTTTCAGTTTATTGTTCATCGGATTAATATAGTAATTACGCGCCCCAACGAAATTGACGTTTTCCAAATTTGCGTTATGGAACCTGCTCTCCTGCAAATCAGAACCGCTGAAATCAGAATCCCCAAGGTCAACACCGATAAAATCAGATTTTCTGACCATGGATCCGATAAATCCGCTCTTTTTCATCTTGAGCCCGCCGAAATTACAAAACTCGATTTTGCATTCCTTAAAAATCCAGTTTAGAAGGAACGGATTTATGGCGTTAAACGAAACATTGATCAGTTTACAATCTTCGAATACGGCCCCGCGAAAACTGCAGCCGCCAACTTTACAATTCGAAAAGTTACAGCAGGTGAAAGAACAATCCACAAACAGCGTGCCCGAGAATTTACATTCGCCGAAATCACAGCTTTTAAAAACACAGTTCGAGAATTCAGTATGGCCGATCTCCTTTCCAGCCAAAGAAAGACTCTGGAATTCCTGATTTTCGTACGTGCGGTCATCACCTATCATAACCACGTCCCTTCATGCCCCACAAGCAGCCAGCGGCCTTCAAGAACCAATCCATTGCGCAAAGTATTCCTGCAACCCCTCAGCGATAACTCGATTGCCAAGATCATTATGATGTCCCGCCATTACCCCGGTAGTATCGTAAAAATCACCCAGCGGAACTCCATGTTCCCTGACGTAGGCGCGCAAAAATTCAGCCGTATCAACATACGGTATCTGCTTGCGGCGGAATAATTCTTTCAAAAACGTCTCCTGCCAATATCCTCCTGACGCCAGGTCATATTGTGAGTGGAATAAAACAAACAACACCGGATATCCGCGATCCTTGCATAGAGCTTCGATTTTTTCAACGATCTTTGTAGTAACTAATTTTTTTTCATCTATCCGGGCAGGGTATTGTGCCCCCCAGGAAGTTCGCCCGATTATAGAGCGGAAAAAAAGCCGAAACGCGTAACTCGGTATATGCGCCTGATGTCGTGCCAAATAATGCGCAGGTACCGGATCAATAGGAATGCCTTGTAAAACCAATTCCCCGTGCTTAAGCGCAAAATACGGTTTCTGCCCGGTACGGAACGATAAAATAGACCTGTCCAAATCATCCTCAACCAAAAGCCCGAAAACAACAAACGGCCTGGTTATTTTTGTATGCGTCAACACAAACAACAGGTACATCTGATCAAAGCCATATCCGCCCACGCTTAAATCAATGACAGAGGCGTCATGCAAACGATTCGTGATATACGCCGGTATTTCGTATTCCGGCAAAGAAACAGCCCCATCCACAAACGAGTCCCCGTAAAATAAAATATGTTTCCCGGGGGATGTAAAAAGGCTAATCGTATCTTTCCGCAGCCCCAATTGATTATCCGCACTGATTTGTTTTTGGGACCAGCCTAAAATCGGATGGATATATACCGAAGCTGGCGGTTGTACCGGTCCTTTAAAGGCATGATATAGTTTCCAGTAATCGTCATCACCCCAGTAACTGGCGTAGAGCTCGGGGATCCGTAGTTTTTTTACAGGGAAAAACGGATTGAATATGCAAATCCGTACACCAATTTCCAAGGCCACCAGTGCAGCCAGTACGACCAATAACCAGGAGCAAAAACAAAAACCGCTATTTTTGCTCATATAAATTCCCTAACGGACATCACATACATATACTACGATCTTTCAAATTCATTTCTGGAATCCCAGACGCCCCAGCGATTCACCAAGACGAAAAGCCTGACTCCGGGCCAAGGGATTATTTTTAAAGATCTGGCCTGACGTCCCCGCGTCAGGCACAAGCAGGGATTCGAATTTCATCCCGGAGTAATCGGCAGTCTGACGAAAGGGCCCTTCGAGCATAGTAAGACCGGCATTTTCGAAAGCACTGGCCAGTAAAACAAGCGTCTTTCCTTTCAGAACAGTTTCCATCGTGTTGCTCTCATTATCCCATTTATAGAGGGAGAACATGCGGTCAACGATAACTTTTACCTGTGCGCTTGCCGAAAAGAAATACAGCGGCGTTGCGATAACAATCACATGGGCGCCGATCATCCGTTTCACAACCGCTGAGGCGTCATCATTAATAATACAACCGTATTCAGTATTCCGCTGGCATTGCCTGCATGAAGTACATCCGCTCACTTTAAAGGAAAGGTTTGATACGTGCACCTCCTCAATGGTGGCGCCCCGTGAGGAGACACCTTGCATAAACGCTTCGGCAAGCAAAAACGTATTGCCGTTTTTAAGAGGACTGCCGACTATCATCAAAACATTGATTGCCATAGATTTTTATGACTGCAGCGCGTAATAAAATCCATTCTTCTTCATAACCTCCACGCGGGTGGAGAAAAGTTTGCTGATACGGGCGGACGTAAGCATTAATTCCTTGGGCCCATCGTTATAAAATTTCCCCTTGTTCATTAAAATCACCCTGCTGATCTCGGGGACAATCTCCTGGATATTGTGCGTAACAAGAATAATACTGATTCCTGAACGGGCAATCTTGCTGACAATGTCCCTGAATTTTCGAAGCGCATGCAAATCAAGGCTATTGGCAGGTTCATCGAGAATAAGCGCCTTGGGGTCATGAACCAGCGCCCTTCCTATAAGAAACCGGCGCGCTTCTCCCGAAGAAAGCTCATTCATTTTCCTATCGCGGAGATGATATATCTCAAGGAACTTAAGCGTCTCATACGCCTTCTTCTTCATTTTCATCGTTACGCGGGGTTTATATAAACCGATGCTGCTGAAAAAACCAGAAAGCACAATATCAAGCCCGGATATCTCGCTGGCGCACATCGCCTGCAGGTCGTTTGAAACAATGCCCAATAAAAGCCGCAGATCAAATATGTTCCATCTATCCTCACCCCATATCCTGAACTTAAACCCTTGTGCATTTGAAACCGGGTAGTATTCCCTGGTAATCGTCTTTATAAATGACGACTTCCCTGCTCCATTGGGGCCCAGGATAGCAACATGTTCCCCAAGAGCAACGGTTATGGAAATCGAATCAAGGACTTTCGCATTACGGCCTTTTAATACCGTAACATTATTAAATTCCAAGAGCGGCAGGGACATTTAAGAAACCCCATCAATGAGAATCGCGTTTACCAGTGCCGCTTCTTCCCGTAAGGGGGCAACCGCCTTATATTCAGGGGAATTCCACCATGCCTGGAACTTCTCACGGCAGCCGAACTCAATGATAATCAACCGCGCGGGATTCCAATCCCCTGCAATCAGCGTCACGGCCCCACCCCGGGCCAGATATTTCCCCCCGAACTTTTCAACGATGGGAGGAACCTTCTGAACATACTCGCCGTACTTTTCCTTATCCCAAACTTTTTGAGCTTCTATAACCATATACACTGACATACGCTCTCCTAAACACCTTTCTTTTGTCCGCCACGGATGATTTCTCAAACATACGGATAAAAAAACCCCCTGTCTTAAGGATAAAGACAGGGGGTTTAATCAGAAATTCACTTACTTCTTTTTAATTTTATCAAGAAACTCAGCCGCCATTTTAGCTGCTAAGTCTTTACACCCGATCCCAAACGCAAGTGCCAACGCCAGACCAAGCGAACCCATTGTAATATACATGGTCCACTCGACTATTTGCGTATCAATACGTAATTGTTTAAGCGCCGTGATAAAAGCAAAGGCGATAACAACAACTTCCGTAATTTTGCTCAACAACGCGACCTGGCTGACACCGGCGTTATTGGCTGCTGTTTGAACGATATTCTTAAGCACGGTTGAAACAAACATACCTAAGATAATAATAAATATCGCAGCAATAACATTAGGTACATACAGAACGATCTTGTTCAAAAGATCCGCTGCAACCGTAAGCCCGATAGCATTAACTGCAACAACAAACGTAACCAAAAGGGCCAACCAGTAGCAGATGACGCCGATAAGCTCTGATAACGAATACTTAATTCCTCCCTTGTCCAATAGAGCATCCAGCTCAATTTTGTCAGAAAGGTCATCCAGCTTGGCTCCACGCAAAACTTTTGTTACCACGGTCCGTATGAACTTTGCCAACACCCATCCAACAATAAGAATGAGTATTACCAACATCACATTGACCAGGAACTTACTGATTTCCGCGAGCACAGACTTTGCTGGTTCAATCAGAACTAGTTTCCACGTACTCATCTGCACCTCCTTGTTTGTTTACGAGCGATATTCTCCTGTGTTTCATCATAACAGTATCATAATCAAAGAGTTATGTCAAGAGAAAGTTTAACATTTAACAGCTAATCCGTCAGTTGCCGCATAAATGGACAAACCTAACTCTTTAGAAGCTTTTTTTGCCAAGGAAGCAGGATCTTCCTTCAACATCATCATGCCAAAATGCGTGAGGATCGTTTTTCCAGGCTTTGCCCTTTTAATGATTTCCAACGCTTCAACAAAACTAAGATGATCAATTCCCGGCCGAGGCTGGTTAAAAACAACGGGAATAATAGCAATGTCGGCCCGGCAAAAATTTTCAACTCCCTCGAAATAGCGCGTGTCCGCCAATAATGCGATCTCCGTACCGCCGAGTTTAAAACGCAGCCCATACGTCTCAACCGGATGCACCAAGCGCATTGAGGTCCGGAAGGTAAATTCTCCGACGCTAAAAGTCTTTTCGCCGGAAATTATTTCAATTTTTTCCGGAAATTTAACGGCGTGCTTTAAAATAATCTGGTCATCCCCAAAAGCATCGGACGGAGCAAAAACCGTCCCCTTTTTCTTAAATCCCCCCTCCGTCATCGCCTCTATCATGACATTGATATCATTGGCATGGTCAAGGTGCCGATGCGTAAGGATAATCCCATCCAAGAGCGAAGGATCTAAATGAGGATGCGCCTGAGAACACCTCACGATTGAACCCGGTCCCGGATCGATCAATATCCGCGTGCCCGCGCAGGAAACCCAGATACCTCCCGACGCCCGAAGCTGCTTAATCATAACAAAACGGGCACCGGCAGTACCGAGGAATTTCAGGTAATCTTTTTCTATTCGAGCCATTTTTTCCTGAGCTCCTTATCGATCCTGGTCATGTCGCTTATTGAAATTTCACCGGCAGCATCACCAGAAGTTTGATCTTTTCTTGCGTGCTTCATTTTAAGCGCAATATTTTTACCCAGGAATTCTTCGACCCCCATTGCCGTACAATGCGCGTCACGCGCAAAATAATAGATCTCCCGGTCATCGGAAACAACGACGATATTCTTTTTATCGTCCCGGGCCTCGACAATTTCCTTGATCCTCTCATCCGCAGTCTTGTCGCAGGAATAAACACACGAAATCGAAGGGTCAGTCATAACCGATTCCCGGCTGGACGGATACCCGTCAAAGACAATCACAACGCGATTACGCTGACTCCCCGTTAATTTTTGAGAAGCGATAGCTGTTACCAGGTTAAAACGAGGATTATCGCTTACGTCACTCTTCCGGAACAGCCGATGGTGGGTTATGTTGTACCCGTCTATGACGTACAGTAAAGACATAGATCAATCCTCCGAGAACGGAAACAACAACAATAAATAAAAAATTCAAAAGCGACATGGTAAGCGCAAGATCCTTACCGACATGCGCTTTGGCAAAGAAAAATACCGTCATGGCATCGCGCACCCCAAGGCCCCCGATTGAAATGGGCAATAATGTAATAGCGCTAATAATTGGCGGGAATATGAAATAATACAGCCAGTTAATCTGGATACCAAGCGCCTTGCCGATGTAATAAAACGTGAACGGCGCGGAGATCTGGATAAGAACCGATAAAGAAACATTGATCAGCACGAGCTTTCTCTGGTGCCGGAAAATATACATTTCATGATGCAAGTCTTTGAGTATGTCTTTGATCCGGTTCAAGAAAGGAAACCGGACTACCTTCTTTTTCTCAACACTCACCTGGCGGTTAATGCGCAAATACAGCGATCGGTTGAAAATTGCCAGGAGAATAGCAATAAGCAAGCCGGTAATAATACCTAAGGCAATTAAAACCGTTGTATCCTGAATATACCGCCAGCCGAGAAACGCGGCAATCATCGCAATAATAACAAGTCCCACATACCCGCTCAAACGGTCAAGAAGGACACTGGCCACAACAGATTTCGGCTTTTTCGTATACGTGCTCAAATCAACGCTGCGGACAAGGTCTCCTCCTATGGTGGAAGGCATAAACAAACTAAAGAATAACCCGCCGGATAAAGAAATAATAATGCGGCTCAAGGGCAAATTAATATTGGCCCCTTTCAAGAGCATCTGCCAGCGGAAGATACAAAGGACATTGGATAAGAAAAATATGGCGAAGGCAAAAATGAGGCCGGCGCGGTCAGCGCTTTTAATATTGCTCACAAGGTCATGCACGTCAACCTGTTTAAAAACCAGGTACAAAAGCAGGATACTGATACCGACGCGCAAGACTATGGTAAAAAACTGCTTGATAATCTTCATCCCCTGACAAGCTCCTTGCCTGTTAACAGGCGATACGCATCAAGATACTTCCGGCTGGTCCTTTCAATAATATCGTCGGGTAATCCGGGCGCCGGAGGCTTTTTATCCCAGTCTAAACTCTCAAGATAATCACGGACAAATTGCTTATCAAAACTCGGCTGTCCCTGGCCCGGTTTATACAGATCACGCGGCCAAAAGCGGGATGAATCAGGTGTCAGGACTTCATCAATAAGAATAACCCGGTCACCAAGCAGCCCGAACTCAAATTTAGTATCGGCAATAATAATGCCCCTGCTTAAGGCGTAATCAGCCGCTTTTTTATAAATAGCAATACTCAAATCAGCTATTTTTTTGCTCATCTGCGCGCCTATCAGTTTGTCAACATACCCCTGATGAACATTTTGATCATGCCCTTCTTCTGCTTTTGTTGAAGGCGTAAAAATTATCTGCGGCAGCTGTGAGGATTCCAGGAGGCCTTCCGGAAGATCGATACCGCACACAGCGCCAGTTTGAGCGTACTCTTTCCAGCCGGAACCTGCAAGATACCCCCGCACAATACATTCGACCGGCAATGCTTTGGTTTTTTTAACCAGCATCGAACGGCCCTGCAATTGCGAAGCGTATTTCTGAATTTCTTTCGGATAACGCTTAACATCGGCAGTAATAAGATGGTGCTCCGTAACATCGGTAAGCAATGAAAACCAAAAAAGCGAAATACTCGTCAAGACTTCTCCCTTATGCGGTATGCCGTTCGGGAGCACGACGTCAAAACATGAGATCCGATCCGTTGAGACAACTAATAACTCATCGCCTAAATCATAAACATCCCTGACTTTTCCCCGCCGGAAAAGCTCAAGATCCTTGAAATCAGTCTGCAGGAGCACCGTATTTTTCATTTTTTCTTCAGCCTTTTTGCAAGCTCTTTATATTCCTGCCACAGTTCTTTAGGCAGATCCTTACCGAAAGTATCAAAGAAAACCTTGATACTTTTTAATTCCTCGTTCCAGCCTTCGGCATTTACTTCCAGGAGTTTCAAAAGCGACTCCCGGGGAAGGTCAAGACCTGTTAAGTCAATATCACCGACTTTCGGCACATATCCGATTGGTGTTTCTACCGCATCGACTTTTTTATTGCAACGGTCGATGATCCATTCCAAAACGCGTAAATTCTCGGCATAACCGGGCCAGAGGAACTTCCCCTTAGTATCGGTCCTGAACCAATTCACGTGAAAGATTTTCGGTGCTTTTGACATTTTCTGTTTCATGGTAAGCCAATGCTTAAAATAATCGGCCATATTGTATCCGCAGAAAGGAAACATAGCCATAGGATCACGGCGGATCTCTCCCTGCTTGCCAACCTGTGCCGCTGTCCGTTCACTTGCCATGGTAGCACCAACAAAAACGCCGTGTTCCCAATTAAAAGCCTCATAGACCAGCGGCGCCAAATGCGCCCTGCGCCCTCCAAATACAATCGCTGAAATCGGGACGCCATGGTGCTGATCCAAACGGAATGATGCTGAAGGACATTGCTGAATCGGCGCTGTAAAACGGCTGTTTGGATGCGCGGCTAACACAGGCTTCCTATTTTCATCTAGCTCCCCCGGTTTCCAGGGTTTGCCTTCCCAATTGATACCGCCATAATACGGAGGCTCGGCATCAGCGCCTTCCCACCATACGCTGCCATCAGGACACAAAAGAACATTCGTATAGATCGTGTTCTTTTTAATAGTCTCAACCATATTCGCGTTCGTCTTTGAGTTTGTGCCGGGGGCAACACCAAAAAAGCCGGTTTCCGGGTTAACCGCCCATAACGATCCGTCGGAATCTACCCGCATCCAGGAAATATCATCGCCGACAGTCCAAATCCGATACCCGTTCTTTTTTAAACCTTCAGGAGGGATAAGCATGGCAAGATTCGTTTTACCGCATGCGCTGGGAAACGCAGCCGCGATATATTCAATATGCCCATTCGGCTCTTCAATCCCCATAAGAAGCATGTGCTCGGCAAACCAGCCTTCCCGCTTCCCCATCCAGCTGGCGATACGAAGCGATAAGCATTTTTTACCCAACAGGACATTACCGCCATACCCCGACCCCACGCTCCAAATCGTATTATCTTCGGGGAAATGAAGGATTAACCGCCTGTTTATATCAAGATCTGCTTTTGAATGGAGACATTTTGTGAAATCACCGGTCTTCTCAATTTGAGCAAGAGGCTCTTTACCGATCCGAGTCATGATACCCATATTCAAAACAACATAGCGCGAATCAGTAAGCTCAACTCCCATCTTACTGAACTGTGAACCGACAGGCCCCATGGAAAAAGGAATAACATACATCGTCCTGCCGCGCATTGAACCGTGAAAGATATCCATGGCTTTGCGATACCCGGCGATAGGAGACATCCAGTTATTCGTCGGCCCGGCATCTTGTTTCCGGCGCGTGCAAATAAACGTTAAATGCTCTGTCCTGGCAACATCATCAAGACTCGTCCGGTGCAGATAACAACCCGGAAGCTTTTCCTGGTTAAGGCGGATCAGTTCTCCGTCTTTCACGCATTCATCCTGCAAGCGTATTTTTTCAGCCTCCGATCCGTCAACCATAACGATATTGTCAGGTTGGCACATCTTGGCCATTTTCAAAATCCACTCTTTCAGTTTTTTATTATGTGTCGTAACGGTATATAGCACGTCAGCTCCTATCTTTAGCAGAGCACTGCAAAGCCTTCCTGGCCCAGGCTCACTCCGATGGTAATAATACCCGTTTATGCCCGGCAGCTTTTACCGGGGTGACTCCAGTATAAACTTATGCGCGGAATCCGCAGCTACCGCACCATCTCCGCACGCATTAACAACCTGATACAAACTCTTGTGCCGGCAATCACCACAGGCAAATATACCCGCCGCCGAAGTACTCATATCATGGCCCGTAATAATAAACCCGGCTTCATCAAGCTTTACCAAATTCTTTATAAAATCAGTATTTGGTTTTATCCCTACAAAAATAAAAACGCCGCTGCATGCAATTTCACTCCGGGCGCCGGATTTAACATTCTTAACGGTAACACCCGACACACGTGCCTGGCCGTTAATTTTCTCGATAACACTGTCCCAGACAAAAACAATCTTTTCATTCGCAAATGCTTTTTCCTGCAGGATCTTGGATGCCCGTAACTCACGGCGCCTATGCACAACGGTTACCTTTGAACAATAACTTGTTAAATACAATGCGTCTTCTATTGCCCGGTCACCCCCGCCGACAAGCACCACTTCTTTATTCCTGAAAAAAGGTCCGTCACAAGTACCGCAATATGAAACACCCTTGCCGATCAAAGCATCTTCGTTCGGCACCCCTAATCGTTTCGACCACGCACCCGTCGCTACAATAATTGTTTTTGTTGTAAATTCATTCGACCGTGTCTTAATTACAAAACGATACCCCGCTTCATCTTTCGCTTCCGCAATAGAAACAACCTCATCGTTTTCTATGGGGACTCCGACTTCCGCGACCTGCTTTGTGCAACGGGCGATAAGTTCATCGGTTTTAATGCCGCCGGGAAACCCGGGAAAGTTCTCAATCGTTTCCGAAAGAATAATCTGGCCGCCGGGGATCATCTTTTCAATAGCCTTGCTCTGCAACCGATAGCGCCCGGCATAGACAGCTGCGGTAAGGCCAGCAGGACCCGCACCAATTATAATCGTGTCATACATCGGTTACCTCTCATACATAAAACAGCATTATGATATACGGCGGGTTCGCATAAAGGCATCGATTGAGCGGTCATAGGCGCGTTCTGCCTGCGCAGAGAAATAACAAGCGGGTAACTCTCCTTGATCACGGTGATACGATACGCACGCGCAGCACATACCTTTGCGCAAACAGGTTGCATATGTACAGTTACACGTTTGAAGATTTGCCTTTTGATTTGGACAACTTTTCATCGGAAACTTTCTTTTTTAATGCTTCGATCTTCTTGCGGTTTCGCAATGAATCAATGACGGATGAATGGTCAATAATAAGGGTTCCGTGTAAATGGTCGATCTCATGCTGAAACACGGTTGCAAGAAGATCTTCCGCCTCAATCCGCAGAGGCTTGCCGTTCTCATCAAGACCTTCCACCACAACCCTCTTCGACCGTTTTACCTTAACGCCGACGCCGGGGACACTAAAGCATCCTTCTTCCATACTTTGCGTGCCTTCAGACTTTAAAATAACCGGATTAATAACCTTATAAAGCCCTGACCCCGCATCCACAACGATCAGTGCCTCGTTAATACCGACCTGCGGAGCGGCAAGCCCGACACCCCGGACTTCATACATAAGCTGCGCCATTTTGCTCAAAAGAGCCCTGTGCTCATCCGTAACTTCTTTGATCTTCCGGGCTTTCTGGCGCAGGACAGGTTCTCCAAAAGGCGTAAGATTAAGCTTTATTTCTTTCATTGACCATCACCACTCGCGGTTTCAATGTTCGTGCTTCTTTATCCTCAACTTGAACATAGGAAACAATGATAACTTTATCTCCGACGCATGCGCCGCGCGCAGCGGCTCCGTTTAAACAAATAACTCCTGTACCTGATTTCCCTTGGATCACATACGTCTCAAGACGCAACCCCGTATTCAAATTCAAGACTTCAACCTTTTCATATTCCAGGATATCAGCCTTCTCCATAAGCTTGGAATCGATTGTAATACTCCCCTTATAATGCAAATTCGCCTCAGTTACCGTGGCGCGGTGGATTTTTGACTTCAACATTGTTCGTAACATTATCGTATACTCCTTTACTTACTTTTCCCCAGCATAAGCTTGTACGTCTGCAAAGCAATCATCAACTCTTCGTTTGTCGGAATAACCATAACTTTTGGTTTCTTCTTAAGATGATCAAAAATCCCTGCACAAATTTCTTCCCGGACGTTTTTCTGGTTCTCGCCAATACCCGCGGTAAATATGACCGCTTCGCAACCGCCCATTATCGCGCTATAGGCGCCGATATATTTCTTTATTCGGTAGATAAAAACATTCAGCGCCAACGTAGCGCGTTTATCACCGCGTGAACGTTTCTCATCCAATATACGCATATCGTTGCTGATACCGGAAAGACCTTTCAAACCGCTCTGTTTATTAAGCAGCGTATCCATTTGCTCAGGGCTTAATTTCTCTTTTCGCATAATATACAACACCAGGGCCGGGTCGATGTCCCCGCTGCGGGTTCCCATAAGAAGACCTTCCAACGGGGTAAACCCCATGCTGGTATCGATACATCTACCCTTGTCAACCGCGGCAATACTACAACCGTTGCCCAAATGACAGGTGATAAGCCGAAGCGACGTAATCGGTTTCTTAAGCAAGCGCGCCGCCTCTTGCGAAACATACTGATGGCTCGTCCCGTGAAAACCGTATTTTCGCACGCCATATTTTTCGTACAATGAGTACGGGACGCCGTAAATATAGGCGTAATCCGGAAGCGTCTGATGGAATTCGGTATCAAATATAGCCACCTGTTTAATACCCGGCAAAAGTTTTTTGCAGGCAAGGATCCCGGCAAGGTTAGCCGGATTATGCAGGGGCCCCATTTCAAAACACTGGCGGATCTTTTTAACAACCGCATCATTGACCACAACAGGGGCTTTAAACGCCTCCGCCCCGTGCAAAACACGGTGACCGACCGCCTCAATGTGATCGACCTGCTCCAAAATACTCTTGAGGCCGGAATAATGATCTTTGAACTTTGATCCCGGCTCACCGATATTTTCAATAGTCCCTTTGGAAATAAATTCTTTATTGGGTAAATCGAATATTTTATATTTTATGGAAGAACTTCCACTGTTGATAACAAGAATTCTCATCGTTATTGTGCCCTAATAGCGGTAATTGCAGTGCAATCCACGACATCGTCAGCCGAACAACCCCGGGAAAGATCACTGCACGGTTTATTTAATCCAAGAAGTATTGGTCCCACCGCGCGAGCCCGGGCCAACCGTTCCACTAATTTGTAAGAGATATTCCCTGCGTCAAGGTTCGGAAATACCAGGACATTGGCTTTACCCGCGACACGCCCGCCCGGATCTTTAATACGGCCGACATCGGGAACAAGCGCTGCGTCAGCCTGCATTTCACCGTCAAACATAAGATCAGGAGCCATGCCCAATAATACTTTTTTTGCTTCGGCAATCTTTTCAGCAGACTTGCTCTGAGCGGAACCTTTTGTGGAATAACTTAAAAACGCAACACGGGGAGGGATATCAAGAAGTTTTGCAGCCAGGTCTGAAGCTGCCAAAGCAATACATGCAAGTTGCCGGGAGTTAGGATCCGGAATGATCCCGCAATCCGCAAAGATAAACGTCCCATTCTGGCCATACGGACAATCGGGAATCGCCATAATGAAACAACTGCAGGCAATAGTGATCCGGTCGCTAATACCAAGACAATGGATCGCCGAACGCGCCATATCCGCCGTCGTATGTGCTGCGCCTGCGACAAAACCGTCAAACTTACCGTCACGCGTCATCATAGCGGCAGGCCAAAGTGTATCCTCAAACTGTTTGCGTACCGCTTCCAGGCTCACCCCTTTGCTTTTACGGAGTTCATAAAACTCCTGAATGTAACGTTCTTTATCTTCAGGATTAACTCGTTCAGGCGTCAGAAGAGTAACATCGGCAATACCTTCTTTTTGAATAATTGCATACGCTTCTTTTACCCGCGCATCATTGTATTCCGGCAAGGCTATTCTCTTTTTCTGAGCCCGTGCTTTTTCGCGTAAACGCGATATAGTATCCATGCTCACATCCCTTTCAAAATAGTACCAACATCAACATTACTTCGAACCAAACGAATAATTCTATTGATCTTATCCGTGTCGCGGAACCTTATTTTTACCGTTAAATCATGGACTATCGATGCAACCGCATAGGTATCCTCTTCGGCAAACAAAACCGGAATCTCAGCCTTACACAGAAGTTCCATAATCTCAGGAGCAGGTTTAATACCGCCTGATAGAATGATGCCTGCAATCTTTAGTTGCTCTTTAATAGTCGTCGTACGGCGTTCTTCAAGTGCGACCTTTATTATATCTTCCCGGTCCCCGGGTGTAATAAGCAGGCTGTCATCGACAATATATTTCACCGCGTCCTTTGACTGCATAGCGCCGACAACAACCGAGCTTACCATCTTTTCAATAAAATCCTTGCCGCAAACCAGCTTAAACTTTGTCTCTTCAAGGATCTGTTCAATCGTAAACCGGCTTAACATCGGGTCATACGGTATAACACCCAGCACCTTAATGCCTTGCCGGCTTAATCCTTTACGGACAAGCTCGCTGATCTTATCAAATTTTGTCGGCAAAACCTTGTTAACAATAACACCAAGGACCTTAACGCCTTCTTTATCAAACAACGCCTTGTTGAGAATAATTTCGTCAATGGGCCTGCCAACGCCTCCTGAAGAAATAATAATCACCTTTGCGCCAAGAAGCTTGGCAACGCTGGCGTTGGAATGTTCAAAAACCGATCCCACGCCCGCATGCCCCGTCCCCTCGATGATTACCAAATCCTGACCCTTTGAAATCCGCCGATACGCTTCTTTGATCTGGGCGGTTATCGAACGTTTATCAGGAGACGTAATATACTTTTCAGTGAACCCTTTTTCAACTGCAATAGGGCTCATATCTTTCAGTTTACAATGAAAACCGCAAACTTTTTCAATAAGGATCGAGTCCTCGTCAACCTTAACGCCGTCTTCCTCGAGGTATCTCTGCCCGATAGGCTTGATAAAAGCCACCTTACGGAAGCGATCCTTAAAATTACTCATGAGCCCAAGCGAAACGCTCGTTTTCCCGTCATTCTGCTTGGTGGCAGCAATAAAAATCTTTTTCATCGGGTCTATTACTAAAGATTTTCCTCGACCAGATTCTTCAAATCAGCCTTAGAGACCGCGCCAACATGCTGGCTCATAATCTTCCCGTTCTTGAAGAAAATGACCGTCGGAATGGACATGATGCCGTAGTGCGAGGCAATCTGAGAACTTTCATCGACGTTAACTTTGGCAACAGTTACTTTTCCGGCATATTCCTTGGCAATCTCCTCTATAAACGGCGCAATCATCTTGCAGGGACCGCACCAGGGAGCCCAAAAATCAACAAGGGCAACAGTATTCGGTTCTAAAATTTCCTTATTAAAATTCTCTTCATTTACATGTAATACGCTCATAGAATGTCGGATTATTAATAGGTTAATAAAATGGTAGGCTGTAATAATTTATCACAAAGGATTATTCTTTTCAAGCACTTTTCACGTCGTTACTTCTCCGGAACTGAATCCTTCGGAAATTCAAATGAATCATAAAATAGCCTGCCGGTAAAATGCCCTTTCCTGTAATATACTGTTGCGCGATCTCCTTTCTGCGGTTCAGATTTACGCTCCGATAATAACGGCAAAGGAATATTCACGACCACGCCATTTTCAAGCTTAAACTGGCAATATTTCGAAGCCTGCCCCCCAAAAGAAGATTCAGTGGCTGCCAGATATTCTCCTTCATACGTAGCCTGGGTTGCAAAACGCTCTCTGGCCAAAGAATCATCCATATTCATAAACGTCACGAGAACTACGATACTGACAACAACACTCGCAATAACAATAATTGCGGAAAACGTACTCAACCCCTTCTGGTCTAGAAGTGCTTTTTGGATTCTCATGTTCTTACTCCGGAATTAATAAACGCATGCCTTTAAAAAGCAGATCCCGGTCAATGATAGAAATTCGTTTCGAATAGCGTTGTAAGGTCCGGGCATTCCCGCCTGTCGCTATAACCTTGATTTTTAAACCGAGCACTTTTTTATAATCTTCGATAGCACCATCACACAAGGATGCTGCCCCGCGTACGACACCACTGAGCATGCATGATTTCGTATCGGTACCCAGCAATGACACCGGCTCCTTAAACCGGCAGACAGGTAAAAGAGCGGTATGTTCATGAAGCGCACGCAGCGATACATCAATTCCCGGCAGAATCCTGCCGCCCCAAAAAATACCTTTTTGAGAAATTGCATCTATGGTTATCGCCGTTCCGGCATCGATAACAACAAGTGCCCCGCCATACAAATGATACGCGGCATAGGCACACAGGAGCCTGTCCGCGCCAAGCATTTTCCTGTTTCTATACCGGGTGGACATGGGGACAAACTTGTTTTTCCCGACAACATAGATGCGGGCCGATAAAACCCTGCGAACACACGCAGTCAAACGATTAACCGCTGCAGGGACAACCCCGGATATGACCACCGTATCCGGGCGATAACGGACAAGAAAGTTTTTCAAAACGTTTTCGTCCGGCGATTGGGTCTCAAGGATTACCCGGGAAACAATCAGATTTTTTTTAAAAATCACCGCGGTACTATTGGTATTGCCGGCACTTATTGCACAAATCATGCGTTCCTCTTCTTTTGAGCTGCTTGAGCTGGTTTATCAAGCGCAGTTATCATATCCCTGATTTTTGCGGCTTTTTCAAATTCAAGATTACGGGCTGCTAACTCCATTTGATACTCCAGCTCAGCTATATAGGCGCGTACCTCATATTCATCCCGGGCCTGGCCTGTCAAATCAGCCACAAATTCTTCCGCCTGCCAGTAATCCTCTATCCCTTCCTTAATCGCTTTTTGGATACTCCGGGGTTTAATCCCTGTATGCTCATTATACTTCAATTGCAAAACTCTTCGTCTGTTAGACTCGGCAATTGCCCTTTTCATTGAACCGGTCATGGAGTCGGCATACATAATGACCTTGCCATTGATATTGCGTGCCGCGCGGCCGGCAGTTTGAATAAGAGAGGTTTCTGAGCGCAAAAACCCTTCCTTATCAGCATCAAGAATCGCCACTAAAGAAACTTCCGGGAGATCCAGACCTTCGCGCAACAAATTGATCCCGACCAAACAGTCACATTTCTTCTGCCGGAGGTCACGCAATAATTTTGAGCGCTCAATCGTATGTATCTCTGAATGTAGATATTGTACCTTTAAACCCTTCTCCTGTAAATACGCAGTCAAATCCTCTGCCATTCGTTTGGTAAGCGTGTTTACCAGCACCCGCTCATTGATAGCGCTGCGCACGGTTACTTCCCTGACAAGATCATCAAGCTGTCCGTTTGTCGGACGGAGAATAATTTCCGGATCAACGAGGCCCGTAGGCCGGATGATCTGTTCAATAACCTTCCCCTTGCTCAAATGCAATTCATACTCATCGGGAGTCGCGGAAACATAAACAACCTGTTTGACCAATGCAGTAAACTCGTTAAAACGTAACGGCCTGTTGTCCAGGCAGGAAGGCAGCCGGAAACCATAGTCAACAAGGACTTTCTTACGGGCCTGATCGCCTTCAAACATACCACGGATTTGAGGTACCGTAACATGTGATTCGTCAATAATAACAAGGAAATCCTCTGGGAAATAATCTATCAGGGTATAGGGCCGTGATCCCGGAGGACGCCCGGACAAAACACGGGAATAATTTTCAATCCCATGGCAATATCCGATTTCACGAAGCATCTCCATATCATATTTCGTGCGTTGTTCCAATCGCTGCGCTTCCAACAACTTATTATTTTCCCGAAGAAACCGCAACCGTTCTTCAAGTTCAGCGGAAATCTCACGCATCGACGATTCAAGGCGTTCGCCGGAAAATAAAAAATGTTTCGCCGGATAAATTGCGACCTTTTCCAAAACAGCCAGGATATCTCCTGAAACCGCATTAAATTCCGATATTTTTTCTACAGTATCGCCGTTGAGCTCTATACGCACGGCCTTTTCCTCGTATGAAGGAAACACCTCAATGCAATCCCCCCTCACCCTGATCCTGCCCCGGATAAACTCGTAATCATTACGCTCATATTGTATCTGAATAAGTTTTGCAATTACTTCATCCCGGTTAACCGAAGCGCCTTTTTCAAGAAGAACAAGCATGTCGCGATAATCTTCAGGCGAACCAAGATTGTAAATACATGAAACCGAGGCGACAATAACAACATCCCTGCGTGACATGAGTGACGTCGTTGCCGCCAATCGCAACCGGTCCAGCCGGTCATTGATCGACGAATCTTTCTCGATATAGGTATCTGTGGAGGGAATGTAGGCTTCGGGCTGATAATAATCGTAATAACTTACAAAGTACTCGACGGCATTATGCGGAAAAAATTCCTTGAATTCGGAGTACAACTGGGCAGCAAGAGTTTTATTATGTGAAATAACGAGTGTCGGCCTGTTGAGTTCGGCAATTACATTGGCCAAAGTAAACGTCTTTCCCGAACCGGTTACGCCAAGTAATGTTTGATGCGGGCACGACGAACGGATAGAATCGATCAGTTGGCTGATTGCAGCAGGCTGGTCACCACACGGCTTAAAAGCTGAAACAAGCTTAAAGTGCTCCATCTTGAGGCGGGACCTCTCGAATGATAGCGCGAATTGGCCCTAACGCAGTACCAAATTTAAATTCTATAGGAATACGACGTGCATCAGTCATGAGAGTAACGCAAAACTTTTCTTTTCCCAGGATGTAATCATTCAATGAAGACCCGATTGAAACAATAGAGACCGGAAATCTTCCCTTACCGTGAAGTTCCCGGTAAAAAGGCCTGCCTGAACGAATCTGTAAAAGCCAGTTCGACTGATTATAATACACATTTAAAGGATAAAGCGTATCGGGTTCAATCTTGGTAAGCCGGAAATAATAAAAAAACGACAACAAATCCTGCGTATGGGGCGGAAATTTATTGGAGGTTTCCGTCTTAATCTCATCCCTGCGTTTGCTTACATTAACAAAACCGGCATCCCCCAAAGAGCTGCTTACAGCCTCGCCTTTCTCCAAATCAAAATCAACCTGGACAGTATTCGTCTTCTGATCAAAACGCCGTATCTTGATGAAACGCCGGGGGGATAACGCCTGAACATCAATATAGGTATGGACCGTATATTCAAGATCATAAATCTTACGCAAATAACGGTTCGGGAATGACCTGGCAACCACATGATAGCAGGCGTAACCGTTAATAACTTCCTGTTTCTCCGAAGTAAAAATAACATGCCCCACAGGCACACCAAGCCACTCAACGATGTAGGATAAGGTCTCGCCGGTCGTTATTGTTCCCTGCGGATCGCTAAAAGGGATTATTGCTTCATCGTTGGCCGTCGCTTTAAAATTCTGCGCATAAGCCGCATTCACTATAGCAGCACAAACTATCAGAAAACATGCAATTTTTTTCATGCAACTCCCGATACAATATCAAGACTCATATCAATCGATTTCACCGAATGAGTGAGGCTGCCGACTGAAATAATGTCAACTCCCGTAGCGGCTATTGCATGCACGGTCCGTTCCTGCACACCACCGGAAGCCTCCAATAATATCTTTTTTGTCTGCGACCGTAAAAAACTATCCCGGAGCTTCACCGCTTTTTTTATTTCGGAAAGCCCCATATTATCAAGCATAATGACATCCGGCTTCAAACGCAGGAAACAGACAAACTCCTCAAGGCTCTGTGCCTCAATTTCAATATTCATACCGGCTGGTACAACCGGCAATTTCAAAAGCCCGCCCATAACCTTCAGGTGATTATCCTTAATAAGTACCATGGTATCCAGGCCAATACGATGGTTATATCCTCCGCCCACGCCGACAGCGTACTTCTGGAAATAACGCAATCCCGGGATTGTTTTACGGGTATCAACAATCTTGGCATGATACGGTTTTACCGCATCAACAAACGTTTTCGTTTTTGTCGAAATTGCCGACATGAATGAAAGGAAATTCAAAGCAACCCGTTCGGCAGTTACAATGCTGGGTGCTGATCCTTGAATAGAGGCAACGGTCTGCCCTTTTCTAATGCATTGCCCATCGTGACAGCGTGCACGAAACCGCAGCCGTTTATCAATCCGGCTAAAAACATGGCTGGCAAGCGCAATACCGGAGAGTACGCAATCTTCATGCACGACTATTTCTGCTGTTATCATCTGCGAAACCGGAAGCGTAATTTGAGACGTAATATCGCCGGCTCCGACATCTTCGCGAAGCGCCTGCACAACAGCAGCGTCAATAACCCGTTCCTCTAATTTCGCAGGTCCTTGCAAGGGGAATTTATTTGAGCCCATCTTTCACCGTTATAAGTTTTTCTAAAACCTCTTTGAGGTCGTTTAATTTTGCCCGTTCCTTCTCAACGATTTCTGCCGGCGCCTTATCGGTAAAATGAGGGTTGGAAAGCATATGCGCCTTGGCTTTAATATCAGCCTCGGCTTTAACGATCTTCTGGGCTATTTTCTGCCTGTACTTTTCAACATCAATAACGCCGGCCAGGGGAATAACCACATGCATATCCTGCCAAACAGCCACAAACCTGCCGGGAGCATGTTCATAGATATCTCCAACTGCCATTTTAGAAAGCCGCGCAAGATTCTGTATACAGGGAGTCATCGAATCCAAAAGGGAGCGTTTTGCTTTATTGGCGCAATAAATCTCGGCATAGACATCGTCACGGGGTGAGATCTCAAGCTCTGCCTTCATATTACGGAGAACATTGACTACTTCAAAAACAACGCTCATTTTAGTTTCGACTTTTTTATCGATCAAATCGTCCTGAACATGCGGCCACGGAGATGTCGTAATGAAACCTGCCCCCGGATTAATACGGCTCCAGAGTTCTTCCGTGATAAACGGCATGAACGGATGGAGCGCCCGCAGTGTCTTCTCAAGCACTTTAAACATGACAACTTGATTTGCCTTCGATTGGATATGGGGTTTTATGATCTCAAGATACCAATCGCAAAACTCATGCCAAAAGAAAGCATACAAAAGGTTTGCCGCTTCATTGAATTTGTACGCTTCCAGGTTCTTATTCACGCCTTTGAGCGTCGTATAGAATCTGCTTAATATCCAGCGGTTTATGACATCGAGATCCTCGTCCTTAACAAACTGACATAAATCCGTGCGCACACCTTGCGGGTCAAGATTCATCATGATAAAACGGGACGCATTCCAAATCTTATTTGCAAAATTTCTTCCCTGTTCAAACCGCTCTTTCGAAAGAAAAACATCCTGGCCCTGCGCCGTTATTGAAATCAAACTGAAACGAAGTGCGTCCGTACCGTACTCATTAATGATCTCAAGAGGATCAATAACATTCCCTAAAGACTTCGACATCTTTTTCCCATCGACATCACGGACCGTCCCATGGATATACACATCCCTGAAAGGCTCTTTCCCCATGAATTCAAACCCTGCCATGATCATACGGGCAACCCAGAAGAAAATGATCTCGGGTGCCGTCGTCAAAGCAGCAGTCGGATAAAAATATGCTAATTCTTTCTTATGTATTTCCCTGTCTTGATCGGGTGACGGTGTGCCGTTATGGCAGTCATCACCAAAAGGCCAGTAGAACGTGGCAAAAGGCCACAGCCAGCTCGAAAACCACGTATCAAGGACATCTTCATCCTGCATGATATTCTTTCCATGGCAAACCGGACACTCCTGCGGATGGGTTTTAGATACGATAACTCCCTTTTCAGGATCAACCTGCTGGCAATCTTTACAATAATAGACGGGTATACGATGTCCCCACCAAATTTGTCTTGAAATACACCAATCCTGTATATTGTCCATCCAATTCAAATACACTTTTGTCCAGCGTTTCGGATGGAACGTGACCGTTCCTTTTTTCACAGCATCAAGAGCAGGCTTTGCAAGCGGTTTCATTTTTACAAACCATTGGCGCGAAAGATACGGCTCAATGATCGTATGGCACCGGTAACAGTGACCTGCGGAAAGTTTATGCGGTTCTATTTTTTCAAGAAGCCCTTTTTCTTTCAAATCCTCCAGAATAACTTCCCGCGCCTCAAACCGGTCCATATCCTTATAATCGCCGGCATATTGATTCATCCTGCCATCGGGATACATGACATTGATAAAGGCAAGGTTATGTTTTTTACCCGTCGCGTAGTCATTCGGGTCATGCGCAGGAGTAATCTTGACGCATCCTGTCCCGAATTTCCTGTCAACCATGTCATCTGCAATAATTGTAATTTCCCGATTAACCAGCGGAAGGATAACTGTTTTTCCGACAAGTTTCTTATACCGTTTATCTTTCGGGTTGACTGCGACAGCCGTATCCCCGAGCATCGTTTCCGGCCTTGTTGTAGCCACAACCACATACTCGTCTGGATTTTCTTGTAATGGATAGCGTAGATAATACAAATTCCCATCCAGATCATGGTGGGGCGCTTCTTCGTCTGAGAGCGCGGTTTGGCAACGCGGGCACCAGTTAATGATGCGGGTGCCGCGATAAATAAGCCCTTTCGCATAAAGATGGGTAAAAACCTCGACCACGGCCCTGGAATATTCCTCATCCATGGTAAAGCGCGTTCTCTTCCAGTCACACGATGCCCCGAGTTTCTTTAACTGGCGGATAATCGTTGAACCGTATTCTTCTCGCCACTGCCAAACACGCTCGATGAATTTATCGCGGCCGAGATCCTGGCGGGTAAGCCCTTCTTGGGCAATTTTTCTCTCGACAACGTTTTGCGTAGCAATTCCGGCATGATCCGTTCCCGGCATCCAAAGCGCTTCGTACCCCAGCATACGATGATACCTGATAAGGATATCCTGCAGCGTATCATTCAGGGCATGCCCCATATGCAGAATTCCCGTCACGTTCGGAGGAGGAATAACAATGGTAAACGGCTTCTTTTCAGGATTAATCCGGGCGCTGAAACAGCCGGATTCTTCCCATTTTGAAAGCCACACATCTTCTGTATCTTTTGGATTATATTTGGAAGGAATTTCTAACATAATTCTTAAAATTCGGCAGACAAAATCTTTTTTTGTAAGATATAAATAAGAGTTTTTCTTTCCTCTTCATCAATTTGTTTCGTTGCACTCTCAAAATCGGCAATTCTCTCTTTCCTCATTCCCTAGTACTGTCTTTGAGCAGCTTATATTCAACGCTATCCATAAGAGCAAGCCACGAAGCTTCAATGATATTCTCCGAAACACCGATCGTACTCCAGGTATCAGTCTCATCCTGCGATTGAATAAGGACCCTGACGCGAGCAGCAGTACCCTCTTTTCCTTCCAGGACACGCACTTTGAAATCAGAAAGGTGCATCTTCGAAAGCGAGGGGAAATACCCCTTGAGGGCCTTGCGTAAGGCGTTATCAAGCGCATTCACCGGACCGTCACCCTCGGCAGCAGTATGCTCCAGAGAATCTTGTACCTTAACCTTGATAATCGCTTCAGAGGTAATCTTTTTGTTCGACTTCATTTCTATAACGACGCGGAAACCTTCAAGGTCAAAAAACTTCTTAAATTTATGATACGCTTTTTTCATAAGGAGTTCAAAACTGGCTTCAGCAGCTTCAAAATGATACCCCTCATGTTCAAGTTTTTGAATAAGCTCAAGTATTTTCTTTGTTTTCGGATCTTCCTTTCCCAATTGCAAAGACATCTCTTGAGCGCGCAGCAAGATGCCGGTTTTCCCGCCGAGTTCCGATACAAGCATGCGCCGGTGATTTCCAACCAACGCCGGATCAAGATGCTCATACGTCCTGGGATTCTTGACGATGGCATTAATATGCATGCCGCCTTTATGCGCGAAAGCAGAAGCTCCCGCGTATGGTTGGTCGTCGCGCTGTTTCATATTACTGACTTCGCTGACAAAATGGGAAACCTTGGTGAGCTGTTTACGCTGCTCATCGCTGACGCAATCAATCCCCATCTTCAACGTAAGGTTTGCAATGACCGGGATAAGATCCGCATTGCCACAGCGCTCGCCGTATCCATTTATCGTTCCTTGAACAATACTGGCACCGGCTTCAACTGCCGCTAAAGTGTTTGCCACTGCCAAATCAGAATCATTATGACAATGGATCCCGACATCGACTGAAACTTTTGCACGCACATCAGCAACAATACGGGAAACTTCCGACACCAGGCTTCCCCCGTTGGTATCGCACAACGTTACCGCCTTGGCACCTGCATTTTGCGCGGTTAGAAGACAGGAAATACTATATTCTTTATTAGCCTTATAGGCATCAAAAAAATGTTCGGCATCATAAAACACCGTCATACCCCGGGAAACAAGAAATTCAACAGTATCGCGAATCATTACAAGATTTTCCTCCAAGGAAACCTTGAGAACATCCGTAACATGCAAATCCCAGGTCTTTCCGACGATAGTGACGAACGAAACGCCCGACTTCAGAAGCGCCGTAAGGCTTGCGTCTTCGTGCGCTTTTAATCCGGCCCGGCGAGTCATGCTGAAAGCAACAAGCTTCGCGTACGACAGCGGCTTTTTTGCCATCCGTGCAAAAAATTCCATATCTTTCGGATTTGATCCCGGCCAGCCGCCTTCAATATAATGGACCCCCAACAGATCAAGTTCTTCGGCAATACGCACCTTATCCATTACCGAATAGGAAATTCCTTCGCTTTGGGACCCGTCACGCAATGTTGTGTCGTACAGATAAACTTTCATACAGAGCACCTTCCTGACAACCCTTAAACCTTGTTTAACCCGAATTTCTCATGTAACGCCCGGACCGCCTGCTCAGCACCCTTCTTTTTAATGATGCACGAGATACTGATATCTGACGTGGAAATCATCTCGATATTCATTTTCTCCTGCGCAAGGATATCAAACATTTTTGCCGCCACGCCCGGATGCGATTTCATACCGACACCGACAATCGCAACACGCGCGACATCATCATCCTCAAGGACCTCCCCTGCGCCGATTTTTCCGGCAGTATTCTTGACGATTTTCATCGCCTTATGAGATTCAACCTTGGGGATCGTAAAAGAGATATCGGTTTTACGGGTATGACTGACATTCTGAACAATCATGTCAACGCTTACACCGCCCGAAGAAAGCTCTTCAAATATTCGCGCAGCAACACCAGGCTTATCAGGGACATCACACACGGTAATCTTTGCTTCATTCCTATTTAACGTAACACCGCTAATAAGTACTTCTTCCATTCTAGCAACCTCCTTAATAATCATCGTACCGGGCTTCTCGGAAAAAGAAGAACGAACATGAATGGGAACATTGAATTTTTTAGCAACCTCGATCGAACGGGCCTGCATAACCTGTGCGCCTAAGGACGCCATCTCAAGCATCTCATCATAAGTTATTGCCTCTAATTTCCTGGCTTTCGGCTCAATACGCGGATCTGTTGTGTAAACGCCTTCAACATCGGTATAAATCTCACACTCATCCGCCTTCAACTCCTTTGCGAGGGCAACCGCCGACAGATCAGAACCGCCCCGTCCTAAAGTCGTAATATCTTGATTAGGGTTAACTCCCTGAAAACCAGCAACGATAACAATGCGTCCTTTGACTAGTTCAGCTTTTATTCTATGCGCATTGATCTGAATAATGCGTGCGCGCGTATGGCTGCTATCCGTCATAATACCGACTTGCATGCCGGTAAAAGAAATCGCCTCAAACCCCAGTTTTTCAATTGCCATCGCAAGCAAAGCAACGGAAATCTGCTCTCCTGTCGAAAGGAGCATATCCATTTCACGTTCAGGAGCGTCGGGATTGATCAAATTTGCTTTCTCGATCAATTCGTCGGTCGTATCTCCCATAGCAGAAACAACAACAACTAACCCATGTCCTTGCTTACGATACGAAACGACTCTCCGGGCAACATGCTGGAGGCGTTCGACATTTGCCACCGAAGAACCGCCGAATTTTTGAACAATCAACTTTCTACTCATTCCATCCTCCTCATTGACGAATGAAAAAATCCATTAATTCAAAACCGTTATCAAAATACAACTTTGAAAGTGCAGCTTCTTTTTCAGAATATGCCTGAAAACCATTATGCGTTACGTTTTTTCCATAGAGAGCAAAACAAACCGGCTCAGCGGTATGCGTTTTTACAGATACCGGCGTTGCATGATCGGGCAACACTACAATACGGACATCATCGCGTTGCGCATATTCCTGCACGATAGTGCCGACGACAAACTGGTCAAACCGTTCAATTGCCAGGATCTTCTCCCGTAGATCTCCGTTATGACCGGCCTCATCAGGCGCCTCAACATGAACAAAAACAAAATCCTTGTTCTGCAACGCCTTAAGAGCGGCCTTGGCTTTCCCCTCATAATCGGTATCATAATATCCCGTCGCCCCCGGCACTTTAACAACATCAAGCCCAAGGATCTTTCCAAGACCGTTCAAAAGATCAACCGCGGAAATAACACTCCCCTCAACACCGTATTTATCTTTAAAAAGCGGCATGGCCGGCTTTTTCCCTTGTCCCCACAGCCAAATCATATTTGCGGGATTTTCCTTTAAATCGATGCGGACATTGTTTATTTCATGCGATTCAAGCAACGGTTTAGAATCCTGCATTATCGATATCAGGAATTCCGAGCCTTTACCCTTCGGTAAATTCTTTTTAATGCTCTTGCCCGTAATGTCGTGCGGAGGCCTGCATTGGATTGCATCTAAATTATCTTTTGCGCCTTCCTTAACCACCATTAAATGCCGGTATCCGACACCGGGATAAAAACAAATCCGCTCAGAACCGAGTTTATCATTAAGATAATTAATCAGGTGGGACGCTTCTTGACTGTTAATATGCCCGGCGCTGTAATCAGCTAAAATATCGCCTTGCGCAGTAATTAAATTACAGCGAAACGCAACATCCTGGGGAGAAAGCGATACTCCAAGATTAGCCGCCTCTAAAGGACCGCGCCCCGAATAATATTTACGGGGATCATACCCGAGAATCGACATATTGGCTACATCTGAAGCAGGACTTAATCCGGGGGGAATAGTCTTAACCCGGCCGAGAGAACCATTTTTAACCAAAAAATCCATATTGGGGGTTTTGGCCGCCTCCAAAGGAGTACGCTTGCCTAAATCCTCAACGGGGTAATCCGCCATCCCATCACCAACCAACAGTATGTATTTCATTGTCTATCCAATTATTTGTTCGCAGACATTAAACAATGTCCTGGCTAGAACTGCTTTCGAATGAATTTCCTGAGAAATGAATCCGTTGTTGCCAATGATGTAAGCGCTATACATCCCCTTTTTACGGGTGTTAGCGACCACCAGATGGGCGCATGAACTTCGCATAAGGATGCGCGCTTCGTGGATAAGAGCACGAGCACTCAAACCCTGCTCATATTTAAAACCGACTAAAATTGTACACGGCTGAATTTCTTTTACCAGCGAAATCAATTTCGGAGTCGGTATTAATTCCAGCCGCAAACGCTTTTTGTGCGAACTGATCTTATGCCTCGAAACCTTTCGCACCTTGTAATCGGAAACAGCAGCAGCCTGGATTACAACATCAAAGCGCGATTGTTTCAATATCTTCCGCAAAGAACTTTGCAAATCATCAAAATAACAAAACGGTTTAAACGCAACGCCGCGAATCCGTTTTTCGTGCACTGCCCCCTGTCCCAACAACAACGTAACATGCGCTTTGCGTTGACGAGCTTCTTTCGCCAAAAAAAGACCGGTTTCCCCTGTCGCGGTATTGCTGATGACTCGAACATCATCAATCGGTACCCAGGTAGGACCGGCGGTAATAAGTACCCGCTTATTTTTCAGCACTTAGTAACCGATCTCCTTCAAAATCGCCATAAGCGTCGGTTTAACAATCTTGGGTTTTTGAATCGACTGTATTGCCCTATCAGGATCTTTCAAACCGTGTCCTGTCAAAATACAAACAATCGTTTTATTATCAGTCTGCGCCTTCTTAAAATACCCTGCATGGGCTAACTTTAACAATCCTGCGATAGACGCACATGACGCCGGCTCAGCAAAAACCCCTTCTTTTGCCGCCATTAATGTATACGCACTTAAAATTTCTTCGTCTGTTACCGCATCAATAAGCCCGCCGGATTCATCGCGAGCCGCAACCGCTTGTTTCCAACTAGCAGGATTGCCAATGCGAATTGCCGTAGCGATCGTCTCCGGTTCCTTGATCGGATATCCTTTGACAATGGGGGCAGAACCGGCAGCTTGGAACCCAAGCATAACAGGAAGTTCCCCAATAATCCCTTCTGCCTTATATTCTTTATATCCCTTCCAGTACGCCGTAATATTCCCCGCATTACCAACCGGCATAACCTGAAAACCGGGAGGCCCCTGTAAATAATCGCAAATCTCAAAGCTGCCGGTTTTTTGTCCTTCGATCCGGTACGGATTAAGCGAATTAACAAGCGTTATCGGGTATGTAGAAGAAATTTCTTTAACCAGTTCAAGCGCAACATCAAAATTTCCGTCAACCTGAAGGACAACCGCTCCATGTATCATCGCCTGGCTTAATTTCCCCAGCGCAATGTGACCTTGCGGGATAAGCACGATACATCGCAAACCTGAACGAGCAGAATACGCAGCAGCCGATGCCGAGGTATTTCCCGTTGAAGCGCAAATAACCGCCTTTGAACCTTCTTCAACGGCCTTGGTAATTGCCATCGTCATACCGCGGTCCTTAAATGAGCCGGTGGGATTCATCCCCTCATATTTCAAAAAAACCTGCCATCCTTTTCCCACCAAAGCCGACAAAGCAGGCGCCGGTAAAAGAGGCGTATTACCTTCATGTAGCGTAACAACCTGGGTTTTATTTGTTACCGGCAGGTATTTCCGATAAGCCTGAATAATTCCTTGATACCCACGGGGAGAAGACGGAATATTAGGATCACGTTTCATTACAGTTCCTCGATGCGGATCGCGACAGCTTTCTGGGTGACCGCATTAAGTTTATTGATAGCGTCTAAGGCTAAGCGAAGATCTTTCTCGCGAGCCTCATGAGAGATCATAACGATAGGAACTGAGCCCATGCGCGCGATACGTTCTTTCTGAGTAACGGATGCGATGCTAATACCGAATTTAGCTAAAACGCTTGCGATCTTAGCTAAAACGCCCGGCTCATCCAAAACAATAAGACGCACATAATACCGGCCAAGCCGTTCATCGATTTTTCTTAATTTATGAATTGCCGTATCTTCAACTATGTTAAGCTTGGGGCGGAACATCCCCGCTTTCATATTTTGAGCCAAGTCAATAATATCGGAAACAACCGCGGAAGCTGCCGCAAGCTGCCCGGCTCCGGGACCGTAAAACATAAGATCCCCGGCCAAATCGCTTGAAACATATATTGCGTTGAAAACGCCGTTGACTGAAGCAAGCATGTGCCCTTTGGGAACAAGCGTTGGATGAACACGGAGATCAAGCTCGCCTGAAACATTTTTGGCAATCGCCAAAAGCTTGATTTCAAAACCGAGATCCTTGGCATATCCAACATCTTGAAGAGTAACCCGTGAAATTCCTTCGATATAAAGGTCTTTCATTTCAACAAGCTTGCCGAAGCCAAGATACGTCAAAATAACAAGTTTATGCGCCGAATCAATACCCTCGATATCAAGCGTAGGATCCTTTTCGGCAAAACCTTTTTTCTGCGCGTCTTTGACGGCGACGGAAAAATCACAACCGTCTTTGGCCATTTGCGACAACACATAGTTTGAAGTACCGTTCACAATACCGAAGATATCCAAAAATTTATTCGCGACCAAACCTTCACGCAGAGACTTCAGTATCGGAATACCCGCGCCGACAGACGCTTCAAAATAGATACTTTTATCGCGATCACTGGCAAGCGCAAAAAGTTCTTTTCCACACTCAGCCAAAAGCGCTTTATTGGCGGTAACAACATGTTTGCCTTTTAAAAGAGCCTGCGTAATAAACTCTTTTGCCGGATGAACTCCCCCCATCAATTCAACCAAAATATCAATTTGGGGATCATCCAGGATTTCGTTTATATTATTGGTAAGAAGCGCCTTGTCAACGGGGACATTCCGCTTCGACGTAATATCTTTATCGCAAATTTTTTTAATAACAACTTCCGTGCCTGTTTTATCAGACAGGAATCGTTTTCTATCGCGTAAGATTTTTATGACTCCGGCACCGACATTGCCAAATCCAACTAACCCAATGGTAACTTTTTTCATGAAGTACCCTTTTTCAAATAATAGTCAACCGTGGAACCGATAACTTCCCGATGGCGATCGTCAACCGCCAAAAATGCCAAACGAGTATCATAAATAAGATTTTTTGTGATTTCCTTTGATTCAACAACTTTGCCGATAAGCATAATCGGATTCGGATCAAAAGGAAGACGGATCTCCAACGCCAAATTCACTCCGGAATCAAATTTCCGGTTTGTCGTCAAAAGCATACCTCCCAAGCTCAAATTCTTTGTCTGCGTAACATCAATGCTGTCATGCTCCTCAAGCACCCTGTAAGAAACTATAAATCGGCCGAGGATACGCGAATTCTTCCTTCTTTCAGGCCCAGCATATGACATAAGAACCCCCTTGGTTAATAATCTATGATTTCATCAGAAAGTGCTTTATATCAATATTATAGGTATATTATTATACACGAGGAAGGAGGTTAATCAACAGAATTTGATAATATTTCGACAATACGAACAGCGACTCATGATTATGCCATGTCGCTGTTCATAGGTACGGGGTACATTCGCAGACGTGCCGGCTTCGTCGGCACTACGCTTTTGAACACTAAAATTTACTTTGGTGAAATCTCACTGATACTTCTATCAAAGATGAGCTCCGACACCTAACACTCGAAAATTCTTATAGAATTTTCTCGTAGGTGCGGAGTAAATTCGCAGACGTGCCGACTTCGTCGGCACTACGGTTTACGTCGTTTTGCATTCACAAAAGAACTTTCTTGACTCATTTACTCCTCGCCTTTACATTCGCAATTTCTTCGAAATTGCTCATAGG
>DAONEO010000012.1:0-58448 GCA_035403145.1 Candidatus Omnitrophota bacterium
TTTCCCCGTAACCAGTCTCCAACAGGCATAGCAAATCCCATTTTAGTCCGGTAAAGATTCTGTTTCGGAATTGATTTCTCCAGGTATTTTTTTAGAATATACTTTTTGACAGTCCCTTTAAGTTTATACTGTACCGGTAAACGGGCGGCAAATTCCATGAGTTTGTGATCAAGCAATGGCGAGCGCGCTTCAAGAGAATTCGCCATGCTGGCAATGTCGACTTTTACCAGCAGATCATACGGTAAATAGTTGGAAACATCCGTTTTGAGCAATCTGTCAACGAGCGGCACCTGAGGCATCTCATTGATAAACGCTCCCATTTTCGATTCCAAATTATTCGAAGAGATTTTGGACTTGAAAGCAGTACTATATAATGATTCTTTTGCGTGCTGGCTCCATATTCCGATCCAACGCAGATATCTTTTATCAGCCGGTAGTGTTGCTGCTTCAAGAAATCTTCGAATTCTTCGTAACGTATTTTTTGAATCTGCTGAATCAGGCAAGCATGATGCCATGCTGCCTGCAATTGCCCGCAAAGCCCGCGGTAACGATCGATACCTTTCGGCCATCAGCATTGCATGGTACCGTTCATATCCCGCGAATGATTCGTCCCCTCCATCCCCATTCAACGCTACGGTAACGAACTTTCTGGTTTCCCGGGAAACATAATACGACGGGATAGCTGAGGAATCCGCATACGGCTCGCCGTATCGCTCTACTAAAAGCGGCAGGATATGCAAAGCATCGGGTTTTACTACGAACTCATGGTGATCGGTATTAAAAAGCTTGGAGATAGTGCGTGCATATCGTAATTCACTATAATTCTTTTCTTCAAAACCGATGGTAAATGTTTTTACTTTCTGCGGACTCATGCTACTCATAAGACTGACGATTGCGCTGGAATCGACACCGCCACTCAAGAATGCACCGAGGGGGACATCGCTTCGTAACCGGATCCTGACTGATTCTTCCAGTATTTTTGCAAGTTCGCGCTCGCTCTCTGGCTCAGAAAGGGCGAGTTTCGGGGTGTAATCAAGGTCCCAATACCGGTTGATTTCCAGTTTATCCCGAGTCAGGAAAAGGGTATGCGCATGGCTTAGTTTGTATACATTTTTAAAAATCGTCAGCGGCGCAGGAATATAGCCAAGGCTTAGATAATAATCAAGCGCATTCTGATCAAGCTCTTTGGAAATAAAACCGCTTTCTAAAAGAGATGCGATCTCGGAAGAGAAAGCAAAAAGTCCGTTCTTATAATAATAAACGAGAGGTTTTTTTCCGGCGCGGTCTCTGGCAAGGAAAAGCCCTTGAGCGCGGCTATCCCATATGGCAAAAGCAAACATCCCCCGCAGAAAATCAACGCATTTTCTCCCGTATTCTTCATAGAGATGGATTACTACTTCCGTATCGGATGTAGTTGAAAAACGGTGCCCTTTTTTTTGAAGCTCCGTTTTTAATTCAAGATAATTGTAGATTTCACCGTTGAGTACGATGGTTACTGTTTTATCTTCATTATGCATTGGCTGATGGCCGGAATGCAGGTCAATAATCGAGAGCCTCCTATGCCCTAATCCAAGAGACAGCTTTGAATTCTCCGAATTCTTTGAGAACCCGTCAAAGAAAACACCCTGATCATCGGGGCCTCTATGTTCAAGCTTCGATAGCATCTTGAGTATCGGAGTTTTAAGTTCCGTACTGCCGGAATAATTAAGTATGCCGCAGATCCCGCACACGGGTTCCCCTCACTTTCATAATGAGCGACAATCCTTGAGCTAAGAATAAAAAGAATATCGGCAAAAGTATTCCACGATGCCTGAAAAGCGTGCCGATGTTTCCTTCTAATAAAACAAGGAAAGATACGTTGATAAAGAGAAAAAGCAGAATTCGTAACGCCTGTATATTGCCGGGAATACCTCGGAGTATCCCCCAGGCTATAAAAATAAGAAAAACATACCAAAGAATCGATTCTTTTTTTGCCAGTGTATTCAGGAAATTATTATTGGAACTTTTCCAGGGGACGGGGGCGGCGTAAAAATAGAGCGTTCCTTTGTAATACGCGCGCATCAGGTCATAGGTTGTAATTTCCTCCGTACTCCTGAATTGAAATTTAGTATCGGGAAAAAGTGAAAAATTTCCTTCGGATTCATTGGCATTGGCATTTCCATGCTGCCTTTGGGCTATTTGCCGTAACGTTTTCTTATAGATCGTTTGAACAGGATGTGCGAATGCAACGATACATACTCCTGCGAATAAACATGCTATGACGAAACGGGTCAAACGGATGTTTGCATGCCCAAGTTTATGCGCGATCAGCAAAAGAATAAAAATTAAACAAACAAAAAAGTATCCGCTGCGTAATAACTGAATGCAAAGAGCAATCGGGAGCGCAATACCTATGCTCAACAGCATATGTTTATCAAAAAGCGCAAGTATCACATACAGAAACAACGTAACGAAGAATACGATAAGCGGATCTCGCAGATTTGTTAAAGACCAGAATAAAAGCGAAGGATACAACATGGTTATGATTGCCGCGCATTTGGCTATTCTATGATCGTGAAAGACGATGCGGCCGCAGCGGTAGATAATGAGTGCCGTAAAACAGCCCGCTAAACAATTAATAAGCTTGCCGAGCATCGGATCATACCCGATATTTTTGTAAAGCCACGAAAGAACGGCTATATGGGCATTCTTGAAATAATAATCGTTAAAATTGGAGAATCCCCAGGCAATATTCCTGGCGGCTTGTACAAAGTTATGTTCGTCAAAAAAAAGCGCTCCTTCAAAGCCGTCCGGCAGGGATTCGATAACTCCCGGGCAGAATCCTCTTTTGACAAGGTAAAACTGCATAGCGCATACGATCAGAAGCCGTATTGTTAATCCGGCAAGAAAAAGTGTGCTGAGGAAATTTCGTGATGAAGGATCCTGGTCCCTGCTTAGTATAAAAAGCGTGAGAAACGTACTTAACACAATCAGGGTCCAGGCAGGCGCAATCCATAATCCGGCCAAACAAAGCATTGCGGGGAGCACGTACTTTAGCATGTTTTTCTCCACGGATATAGAATCTGCTGCAGCCGGGCGTTTAAAACATGGGTTGGGCAGGTAGCGCACAAACAACCTTCAGGATACCGTGTTCTTCCATGCATGAGTTGCCCTTCGTGCCGAAACTTCCGATATGCCTGATTATTCCAAATCTCAGCAAAATCATTATGATAAACATTTCCCACAGGTGTATTACAATTGCAACAGGCGAAAACCGAACCGTCCGCGGTAATAATAGTGCCGCCGACATAGCCGGCAAAACAATCGACCCCCTCTTTTTTCTCATGATCAAGGGTTTTGATAAGCTGTCCAAGGTTATGCCTGATACGGGCTTCATTGATGCACGGGTGTTTCTTGAGCAATTCTTTTTCTTGGACCGATAATGCAAGGGATGTGTCGAGCAAGAACCTGGTCCCTAATTCCCTAAAAATAATTTCCGGGATTTTTAATCTTTTGGCTGCGCTGATGAATGCATCTATTTCCCTATAATTAAGGCTCATTATTACAAACGTGACGGTGACACGTATATTTTTTGACTGCGCGTATGCGGCCATTTCAACGATCCGTGGAAAATCGTTTTCTTTGCATCCTTTATGGATACGCGTATACGTTTTTTCCGTAGCAGCATTAAGGCTGATATAGAGTTCATCAAGTTTTAAAGCGCTTAAATCGTCGATCATTGGGCGCGTTAGGAGCTGCCCGTTTGTTGTGATGGCAGCTTGTAAGCCGGCCTGTTTTGTTATGGCAACGATTTCTTTTAAACGGGGGAAAAGCAGCGTTTCTCCATAGCCGCAAAAGTTAATCGTGCGGGTCCCGATTTTTGAAAGCGAGAGTATAAGTTTCTTTGCCGTATCAAATTCCATAAGGGTTTTCCCGTTACTCGTATAGCTTCCCGCGGATTCTGCCGAGAATATGTTGCACATAATGCAGCGGTAATTACAGGCATCGCTTAAACCCAATTGGACGCTATACGGGCCGATAACCGGCGATTTGAGATATGCGCCTAAAGCGATTCGTATATATCGGGTAAGTGTATTCATTTCTGCAACAATAGTTTGTAAAGCGATTCGTATTTGGCGGTCATTTGTTTAATCCCGAATTTTAGCTCAACAAGGGCATGCCCTTTGGTGCCGATCTGCGCCGCACTGTTTTTATTGAGCAATATCTCTTCTATTTTCAGGGTAAGCGCATCGACATTCTGAGGCGGCACGAGAAAACCCGCGCAGTACTCCCCGATAACTTCCGGTATTCCTCCGACACAGGAGGCGACAATAGGTTTGTTCATGGACATGGCTTCAGCAAGTGAAATCCCGAATCCTTCCTGAATTGAAGGTTGAACGACAATATCCATAACAGCAATCAGATCCGGAATATCCTGGCGGTATCCGGCAAAAATTACCGTGGAATCAATGCCTAAAATTTTGGCTTCTTTCTGTAGAGCCTCTCTTTGAGGGCCTTCTCCGACAAAAATAGCTTTTATTTCCGGGTAACGTGTTTTTAAGCGGCTCAACGCCTTGAGAAGGTAGCTGTGGCCTTTATATGCATACAAGTTAGCAATAACCCCTATGGTTTGATAACCCGAAAGCCCGAATTCACGGATAATCGTTTCCCGTTTCTCTTGAGAGCTGACCATTTTAGATACGTCTATGGAGTTATGTATGACATCGATCTTCTCTTCCGCGACTTTTTCCGCTTCCCGCACATGATTTTTTATACCCAAAGAGCAGGCGATTATTTTTGTGGCCATGCGGTCTGAAAGCATGTCAATGACCTGTTTGGTTATCTTTTTATCCTGGAAGAACTGTTCTCCATACTGTCGGGACAATACTCCTGTTCGCCAGGAAAGGCGTGCTGCGATTTGCCCGATAAAATGAGCGTGAAAAAGCCAGGTATGAACAATATCGATTTTTTCTTTCTTGATAAGACATATCAGCTTTGGAAGAAAAGCAAGCGCCGAAAGATACGACGATCCTTTGAACGAATAGGGGACAACCCCTTTTTCTTTCAGCCCTTTGAGAAAGATTTCATCGTCGCTTTTACTAAAGAGATTACAGAATACGAGTTCAAAATGCTCGCGGTCGTAATTTTCCGTGATCTGCAGGAGAAGCTTTTCTACGCCTCCTAATCCATCGGGAGTGCTGGTAATATGCAGAACCTTGATTTTTTTCTGTATCGGCTGGCTCATACAATTTCCTCGTATAGGGTACGGTAAAGCCCCGCAATTTTTTCCGCAGAAAACTCCTGAGCACGTATTTTCGCCTCGCGGGCCCGTTGCCAGGAACGAGCCGGATTTTTGATGGTTTCTTGAAGCGCCTCTGTTACCTGTTCTCTGTGTCCCGGTTCAATGAAACGGGCGCTTGAATCGTCAAGTAAAAGCGTATTGGAAGGAATGCGGGTCGTAATGATACTTAGTCCGCAACTCATAGCCTCAAGCAGCGCATTGGACATCCCTTCCGAATCAGTCGGAAGTATGAAGATATCGCTGGCTAAGAGATATTCCCTGACAATGCTCACTTCACCGATAAAGTGAACGTTTCGGGTAAGGTGCAGCTTGCAATTTAAAGCGCGTAAATCAGGCTCAATACTTTTGAACATACCGCCTGTGCCGATAAGAAGCAGGTGCGCCCCCTGATTTTCGCCTGCTATTTCCTTCCATGCGTAGAGTAAATCAATAAGTCCTTTGCCAACGGTCAGTCTGCCGACATAGGTTGCCAGGATCGGGAAATCGAGGTTAAGTTTTTTCCGGTAGAAGGAACGTGTTTTTTCGTCAAAAGCGCTTTCAGCATCGATTGGTACGCCGTTGGGAATAAACGCCACCTTCTCTTTTTGCTTCACTGAAAGTAGTCCTCGAAGTTCTTGTTTCATAAGATCATTTAAAACAACAAAACGGTCAACAAATCCCATAAAAAATATGCGTACCCGGCTTAAGGGGAGTTTATGCAGTTCTTTAACGTCGCCGAGAACGCCGGTTCCGGAAAGGCGCACAAGCAATGGTTTACCCGAGCAGATTTTCATTAACGCCCCGATATTTAAAGGAGCGGCAAGTTGAAAACAATGAATAACCGTATACCGCGCCTGATGTAAGAGTAACCAGTGCAGTGATGCGCAAACATAATATAAAGAACTGAGGATTGTGTGGCGGGGATTAAAAGCAAATCTTCGTATGAATAATAAGCCGTTTGATTCTTGAGAAGGACGGTTGAAATAATTTCGCGTTATAATAAAAACCCGGAAACCCATCTTCTGCAGGTGTTCGCTTAAAAGCCTGCATTGGGTTTGTAATCCGCCTACTCCGTCATAAACCGTGACAACCATGACAATGCCATCCCCGGTATGCAATTGCTTCGCCGATGCAATTCCAGTGAATACCTTGCAGAGAGCCACTGCGATATGGCGGTTAAACAACGTGAGCCATGAAAATTGAAAAGCGCGGTTACAATGATACAGCGTTTTTTCTTTATTCCCTGCCGCCGCATAATTGAGCGCAATGGTTGCGTGGGTGTTTGCCTGTATCCTGTTTTTAAACCTGCCGGATAATCCGGGCTTTAAAGCAATGATTTTTTCAGCAGCTGTAAGCATCGAGCTTTCGATAGAAGCAGCAAGGTTCTTTAAGACTTTATGCTGCCGGTATTGAACGGTGTAAACCGGGTTATGGAAAACGCCACCATTCTGGCAGAGACGAGCCCACATCTCCCAGTCTTCTGAACCGGACAGCTTAATCTCTTGGCAAAAAAGCCCGCTTTTTTCAAGCGCACTTTTTGTAACGCTGACGGTAGAGGTAAAAAACGGATTGGATAATAAAACCTGATTTTTTATATCTTTGAGATGTGCGTTAAATCTGCGTTTGCCGTAACTAGCGCCGTTTTCATCAATAACCAAAACATCCGAACAAACAAGATCAACGCCGGTCCCTTCGAAACACTTCTTATCAGCCTCAAGTTTATGCGGGAGCCAAAGATCATCCGCGTCTAAAAAAGATATGTACGTGCCTGAAGCTTCCCGTATTCCTTTATTTCGGGCAGCGGCACGTTCAGCGTGAGATTGTTTTAGTACCCGAATCCCTTCAAACCCGGATACGATATCAATGGTTGCGTCGGTTGACCCGTCATCAACGACTATAATTTCAAAATCCCTGCAGGTTTGGCTCAAGACGCTTCTGAGCGTTTGCGAAATATACCGGGCGCTGTTATAGGTTGGGATTATGACTGAAAATAAAGGCATTATTTTTATACCGCCTTAGCCACAAAAAGTACTAAGTGGCCGCTTATGTGGTTTAAAATTGTCAGAGGGATCTTCATGCAAGGATTCTCTCGATTTTCAGTAACGAAAAACTCATAGAGAAAGTTCTTTATAGAATTACGGGGAGATTGAGTTTTGCCCCGTGGAATCGTACTTTGAAAGGAAGTGCCCCCTTTGATATGTGCCGGCAAAGGCTTCTTAGAGATTGCCTTATTGAGGATTGATCCGATCTCTCCCCAAAGGAAATCAGTTGGAATTACCGTTTCAATTGAAAATCCGCATTTTTCAAAAAACGGTTTGAGCGTTTGAATGTCGAAATAGTATTCGCAAAATTCAAATCCCGTATTTTTTTGCGCGTCGTGCGAGCACGAAACGACTTTTTTGAGATACGTAGAAGATTGGCATGTATCCGGGTTGACGATGAATCTCAATTTCCGTATTGCATTAAGGAATGGCACTGTTGCCAGGAGCATCCCCCCTTTTTTAAGCACTCTGCGTGCCTCCCGCAGCGCCTGCTCCGGTCCCTGCTCAAAATGCTCAATAACTCCTCCCGAATAGTAACAGTCAAAATATCCGTCAGAAAAAGGCAGAGCTGTTATATTTGCTAAAGATACAGGGGTATCGTTGCCAAAAGTTTTTTTGATCCGTTCAATTGTTTGCGGCGAAAAGTCGACGCCATGGATATCATAGCCTTTTTTCCAATAGGTTAAAACGTATTTTCCCGTGCCGCAGCCTCCCTCAAGGATTTTTTTCGGCGGTAAAGGAAAATAACGTTTAAATATGCTGGAAAGGTAGTCATTCTCGGCAGAAGCAGCATCCAGCGCAAGATCCATACATTCATTCCAGGTGTTTGTCCAGGAATCAATGTCCTGAGCCAGATATCCGCTTCCTTTTTTTCGGTATGATTTTACTAACATGGAGATCAGGTTATGCTTTTTCGTTCATACAAGAATCGATTGTTTTTTTCATCAATCCAGCGATTGATACCCAGCTATACGTTCCTTCAACGAGTTTTCTGGCATGAGAGGCCAATGAGTACCGTACATCATCATTGGAAAGCAGCGTAATAACCGCATTGGTAAAAGATTCAGGAGTATCCGCAATAAGCAGATGTTCTTTATCAACTACCGCAAGCCCTTCTGCGCCTTTTGACGTGGAAACAACCGGTACCCCGGCGGCCATTGCTTCCAGTATTTTCAAGCGTGTTCCTCCTCCTGCCCGTATCGGAACGATACAAACAGAAGCTTCGTATACGGAAGGACGGATATCATTGAGAAAACCGGTACACGTAACGCTCCCCTGGAAAGACCTGGCAAGCGATATCAGTTCGGGCTGCGGGTTTTTTCCTGCGATCGTCAATTGCACTGCAGGATCACTCTTTAAGACTAAAGGATAGATACTTTTAAGAAAGAATTCCATGGCATCGTGGTTGGGAAAATACGACATACCTCCGGAAAAAACGATTTTTTTTGTTCCAGACCTCTTAAAATCGAATTTCCAGTATTCGGTATCCACGCCATTCGGGACAACGGGATATTCCCTGTCCGGATATAAATTTTTAAACCGTAGAGCATCCGCATCGGATACAACGGTTACCGCGTTTACGGTTCTGATAAGTTTTAATTCATATGAACGCATTGTGCGATAATCGAGGAATCTTGAAAATTTCCGCACCGGGTTTTTTTCTATTGCTGATAATTCTTTAAGCCGCAAAAACTCGACATTCTGTTCATCCATTATAACAGGAACAGTACGGTTGCTCAAATCGGTAAAGGTAACCCAGGGGCTGATGGAGATAACGCATGCGATATGATGATCCCGAAGACATGCTTCAATCGCTTTCTTAAGCGATGATTCATCCTTTGAAACGGCGAAGCCAGGTTTCACGTGCGCTAATGACCGTATTCTTGACGTGACCTTATTGAAAAATGAATACGTCCGGTTGTTCAAAGGTATCGTATGGATTGAAGCGCATATTTGTGCAAGCCTGCCGTTCAGGTTTGCCGGTTCTTTCCCCTGGCGATATGAAAAAAAATGGATTGTGTAGTATTTGGCAAGCTCCGAAAGGATATTGAAATTACGCAAGCTGTTGCCATCCGTTGGAGGGTCGGGGAAAACCGTGCTTACCCAAATAAGTTCTTTTTTCTCCATATTCATTTCGTTTCCACTTTCAGCAACCGTTTGAAGCATTTTTCCTCATCCGCAAGCGCATCAGGATAATTATAGAATGACCGGGCTTTTTCTTTGGCTGTTTCGCCGATCTGCTTGGATATGGCGCTGTCGGATAAGAGCCGTACGGCTGCTTGAGCCATAGCGATGCTATCCGCATCGGGAACTAATATCCCGGTCACATTATTTTCGATGAATTCAGAGTGCCATTCGTAATCAAACGCGATGATCGGTTTGCCGGAAAGCGCCATTTCAAGCAGAGAATAACCCGCGTGTGTAGCAAGAAGAATATCGCTTACCGACATAAGATTTACCAGTTCCTGATTATTCCTGTTGCCAAGAAAGAAGACGTTTTCTGCGACATCAAGTGATGCGGAAAGTTTTTTGAGTTCATCCAATTGTGCACCTTCTCCCGCGACAATAAGAACTACATCGGATCTCGTTTCTGTAATATGCGCAAGGCACCGGATAAGATGGTCGGTCTTTTTTTCCGGATGGAGCCTCCCGAAATAAAAGAGTATTTTTTTGCCTTCCCAGGCGGGCTCTTTCCGGAAGCCGGGTTCACATGAGGCGGTATAATAAAAAGCATCTGTTGTTACCCGTGTTGAGCAGCAGCGTTGAGGGCGAGCTCCTCTTTTTAAAACATAGGCACGGTAAAAGTCGCGGTCAGTAATCACCATAGAAGCATTGTGTAATACAAACCGCTCAAGTGTCCGTTCAATACAGCGCGGGACAAAAGGAATATTTCTATGGCCGCCTATTTTGAAGAAAAGATCAAAATCAGCCAAATTATATATAACGAAAGGTTTTCCGGTTAAAAACGAGATACAACACGCATTCAAACCCGTAACAAAAGGCTCATCGGCCGTGACCACGGAAATTCCCTCATTCTTTATAAGAGTACAGACAAAAGAGAGTAATTTTAGCTCGGATAGGAACGTATCGATACATTTCAGCCCTATTTTTGAAAAGAACGTATGCACGCCGGATGAATCGTAAATATGGCATTGCGCATGTAAATCAAAGTTTCTATCCGTATCGGTTTTAAAGAAAACAAGGAACGTTTCCTGAAAAAGACCGTTTAAATGCATTGCTAAGACTCTATTCACGGCATTGCGCTTAACGATGCACTTTTCATAGGAACCGTTCTTGAGATGCAGTATTTTAAATGGGGTCGGCATATTAACGAAAAAGAAAACTTCCTTTCTTCAGGAACCGGAGCACGGGTGAATCGATGTTTTTCAGGATCTTTACCAGCGCCGGCGAAATGACTGTTCTCTTGAATATCGAAACGCATCCGATAGCTAAACAAACAGCAAAGAATAAATGTACCGGTAAGCTCCGGGTGAAAGCCAGTATTGCGAAGGCACCGATAACCGGAAAAACCGGCAGAATAAATCTCAAAGTATTTACCTGGAATTTTCTTTTGGTTTCAAACAAAACGATCAGGGAAAAAACAATGTAGGCAAATGCCTGGGTGATTGCGGCTCCGTAGATCCCGGCTTTATCTGCTATGAGGAGATTTCCCGCAATTATCAACGCGGTAAATACGCATAAGGAACGTGAAATTACCCAGGTAAATTTATAGGTCGATAGAACGACCAGCAGTAATGTGGGGATAGCGGCAAAACCGGTGCTCAGCAGTAAGATGAGCAGCGGCCACAATGCCTGGTTGAAGCTTGCGCCGAAAATCCGGGTAAAAATAAGCCCGAATACAAGCATGCATATGGCAATGAAAGAAGCCCAGAGGAAAATCCCGCTTGGAACCAGTTCGTTGATATAGTCCTGGATAAGATGTGTTTTTTTCTTGCTGTACAGCAGAACCAGTATCGGAGCGACAACAACACTGCTTTGCACAATGATCGCGCCGAACAAAACATTGATTTGATTGGCAAGATAATACGAGCCGGCCGATGATTTTCCCATCAGCTGATTAATGACCAGGGTTCCGAACCAGATCCCGAAGTGAGACATAATGCAAGAAAGTAAAAGCGGCAAAGAAAAACCGAGCATATTTTTCAGAAAGCCCGCATCGAAGGATAACCGGTAAAGGCCGTTCTTGAATAGTACAGTAAGGTTTATTGCCAGCAGCAATCCCGAAGAAAGGATAAGCGCGCATACGAGCAGATGCATATCGAAATATTTAAAACCCGCCAGTATAATGAAAATAGTGAGAAGAAACAATATCTTGTCGGCTAGCTGCATGATCCCGAAGGTAGCCATTCTTCTGGTAGCCTGATAAACATTCATCAGGGACACATTGGCCAGTGAAAAAAAAGTAAAAATAAGCATATACAGTACGTGCCGGGATGTAATCCCGATGTAGGTGCCGATCTGGTTCCTGAAAAAGAAGACTGTGGCACTTGTGATCAGGTAAATCGCTGCCGATACCGCCGTATATCCGCCCAGGGTTTTTTGAACGGTTTTATCAAGCTCGAACTCTTCTCTGCCGAACCGTAAGATTGAGTTGAGTATCCACGTCGACGAAAGAAGGAGCAGGCTCTGCACCACAAAAAGCAGAATGCCGTATTTGCCGTAATTTTCTTTCCCCATAGATCGGGTTAACATGAACGCTATGAAGAACGAAAAACCGGCGCTCAGGAAATTAGCAAGTATTAGGAAGAGATAATTTCCCGGTGCGTTCTGAACATCTTCTTTTAAAACCTGATCCATGGATCCTCTTTTTCTTACACCGATGGTTTTTTGACCGGAGCCTTTAATCGGGAAAGAACGAGCCCCGTAATGCGTTTTAGATAGCGTTTTACCCGTTCAATAAAAAATCTGAGCGAAAAGATCATGACGTCGATCCGCTTTTGTTTCGTTACGATAAGCAACTGGAAATAATTAATTTTGCAGATAAAATTATCACCCCTATCGCCGAGCACTTTTTTTATCGCGGGGATATTGATGTTGTGCCAATCACCTTCGAATTGCGGATAAACACTGCTTCCGGCTACTCCGAATGTAGCCTTCTTGCCGAAGGTATCGGCATCATCGATCAGAATAATATCGGCCGTTTTTCTCTCCTTGATGATCTCAAGTTCGCGCAAAAGAGGGCACTCTTCTTTTCCTCTGGCAGTGCTTCCTCCCGAATAATGTGCGTCAAGAAAGAAAAAAACCGGTTCATGAATCTCTGCGGAGAGTTTCTTTAAAACCTCTGCGCTGTCACCGTGGTGGCAGATAACCTTTTTCTCGTTTTTGAACTGTTCAAGCGCAGACTCATACCATTGGCGGCTCAACTCAATAGTATGGATTGTGGAAAAGAATCGCAGGGCCCCCCGTACGGAGTTACCGCGGTAGGTGCCGGTTTCAACGAATGTCTCAGGGAATTGCCAATTTTTGATGATTTTTTTGATCAGGGTATGGTCTAAATAGGTGATATCCGACATTAATTTCTCCCGTTTAATGTGTATGTTTGATACGCCTGCTTATTGCATGATCGACAAAGGCAGCGATGCTGGATTTCAAATGTACCGTATCAGGCAACAGATATTCGATTTTAGCAAAGCCATTCTCATCGGTAACGTATGCATAAATATCGATATAGGGATACCCCTTATCTTTGCAGAAATCTTTTAAAGCCGTATTGAATTCCTTATTTATTTTACTGCGTTCTTCCATTGAAGCATAGTACGGATATTTATAAAAATTCTCCTGTCTGCTTGCGGGAGGGATGCCGTAAACGCAAAAAGGTATGCCTTGGTTTGTAAGTTTTTCAAGCACCTGTGCGTAATGGGCGATTGTTGTTTGAATTAACTGGGGTATAGAATACTTCCTGTTGTTTTTCTCGAACTGGTTATATATGTGGATCCTGCAATCTATCTCACCGAATACCAGCATCAGGATATCCCGCTTCGTATTTATCCTGCGAGCTATTGCAAAGAGTTTCTCGTTTGATCGCGTGCTGCTTTTTTCTTTGTTTAAATTGTACATCGTAGCAGATCCTAAAAAATGCACGATGAACGGGAACTTGTTTTTGAAAGTAAAAATATGGCTATCTCCGGCAACCTGGATGAGCGGCTTATTGCATAATCTGGCGAAGATAAAGCTTGCGATAATGTAACTCCGATCGTTTATTCTCTGCAGGAATTCCCGCCAGGTTTGACAGCTGTGCATCGAAATACCGTATTTTTTTATGCCAGCAAGAATAGCCGAAGCTCGCAGCCTGTTCTTGATACTGCGAGCCAACGCATAGGTTCCGGTCATATGAAGGATTGATTTTAAACCGCTATTTATAAATACCCGGAGGGCTTTTATATAATGCTTTTTTCGCATATAATCGGAAAATAAAACTTTATCGGCATAGAGTGAAAGCGTTACAGCATCGAGTTCTTGATCGAATAGCGGCGCAAATCGATTATGAAGCCAGTAATCATCCGTGATATAGCCTTTGTGCGTGGCGTATTTTTCCAGGTCAGTACCGGGAAAAAGCTGGGTTATCCCGATAATGACATCGTCAGCATTGCATTTTTTTAAAACATCGATGGTTTCCTGTACCGTTGCGCTAGTTTCTCCGGTATTGCCGATCATTATAAAAGCAAGGTTTTCAAGGCCGGATTTCCGCGAAATATCAAAGGCGTTGGTTATTTGATCGATCGTGATGTTCTTATTGATATTCGTAAGTATGCGCTTAGAACCTGATTCAACTCCGAAACAAATACGCGCGCACCCTGCCTTTTTCATCAGCGACAATGTCTCAACGCTGACCGGGTTAACCCTTCCCGCCGCCGTCCAGCTGATCTGAAGATTATTCTTGATGATCGACCTGCTGATTTCATTGACTCGTTCCAGGTTCAATAAGAACGTATCATCGGAAATCTGTATATGTTCGGCGCCTTTTGCTTTCAACGATATCAGTTCTTGTATTACGCTGCCGGGGCTTCGTAAACGGACTTTTTTTGCCCATAACAATGGACATGAACAAAAATTACACCGGTTCGGGCAGCCGCGCGCGGTTAAAAGCGGATAGGTGATCTTTCCGGTATTCCCGGATCCAAGAAACGGTTCATAGGTTAAATAAGGAATATACTCACGCATATCCAAATCATCGTAGCAGGGGAACGGCAGATCATCCAAATCATCGATCAAATCCCGTTCGGGAGTTTTAAAAACCGTTTCTCCTTCTTTAAAGGTTAATCCCGGGACTTGATGCGGTTGTTCTTTTGCTTCAAGACAACGGATAAGCTCTAAAAAGGTGACTTCTCCCTCACCCCTGACAACATAATCAAGCGGAAAGTTCATTGCTACCTGCTCATCTAAATGGGTGGCATGGGGCCCTCCAAACACTACCAGGGGTTTTCGAGGCCCGTGCTTGAACATTTCCGCCAGGTATCTGCTATTCATATGCTGGTTTGTAACACAGGTGATTCCTATGATATCGGAATCATCATTTTGTACCAGGGCTTCGACTCGTTTCCAATCCCAGTTGAAGAGATCCATCAATCTGACCTGCATGCCGTTTTTCTTTAAGTAAGCAGCGATAGATGCAAGCCCAAGCGGCGGCAGGAAGAATCCTTTCTTTAAAATCGTATCCGGATTATCACCGGGCATGCAATAGGGCGGGTTCAGTAAAAGTATTTTCATCATGATTCTTTCACATACTGTAAAACCAGGTTATGCCCGAGCAGATTAAGAACGGGCACAGCGCCAAGTTTTCTTTGTACGATATGCGATTTCTTATAAACCCAGAGGGGTAATTTTGGATGTATCAGTGATATCAAATGCCAGGGAATAGATATCGTTGTAAATATCTTTTTTATACGTACCTGTTTTTTATCAAAGAGACCCGACCATGTAGGAAAAGACGAAGAAACAAGTTCGTGCCTAAAGGATCGGTATTGCCCATGTATATCGGGGAAGGGGAAATTGGGGTTCCCTTTCCATGCGATGCGGGGGTCCATGATCGAAACAATTCCGTTTTGCATATCTTTCTGAGGAGTCTTTTTTTGCGAAAATCCCCTGCATCGTTTGCCGATGTGGTAGAAGGAGCGTCGTAATACATACGCATAATAAAGCGGGATGTAGGTCAGCCGTTCAACAAAATTCGGGACAGTAGCAAATATGCTTCCTCCCGGTTTTACTACCCGGATCATTTCACGCACGGCCAAAGACTTATTATGCACGTGTTCAAGGGTATAATTGGAATAGACAACATCGAACAGATTATCTTTAAATGGCAGCTGTTGGGCGTCTGATGAAATCAGCGAACAATTATTGATCGAGAGTTTTTTAAGCAGGCACCCGGCTTTTTCTATGCCCGGAGATTCGGTTGATTGATCCATACGCTGCAAGTCTGTGGCATATACTTTTTCAGCAAACCTGGCAATGAGAGCCGCATTAAAAGCATTGCCGCATCCGACTTCCAGAACCTGTCCCCATGAAGGCATACCAGCTTGAACAAAAAGGTGTTTGAATTCTTCCGCCCGCCACATGAAATGACCGGCAAAAGGCTGCACATCGCAACAGGACTCTTCAGCTTCACACGCCAACGTATCGATTATGTTATATTCTTTTGTAAATTTCAATTGTCGGTCCTTGCAGTACATTGTTTCTTTGTTTGCCGAAGAAATCAATGGTGCGCAATGTATTAAAATCCATCAGCACGAGGTGCGGTGTTTCGTCCATATTCGGATAGGGAACAAAAGTCTTAATCAACGCATAGTGCTTTGTAAGCAGTTCAAGAGTATTTCTGCGCTCTTCAAGGCTCATAAGCAGGTATCCGCTGGCAAAGTTGTAATATCCTGAAATAATGACATATTCAGTGGTATTTTCCGTTACATCATTTTTGGTTAAAGAGATTCCTTTATATAAATCGTACCGGACTATCTGCGGAGTCTTGCCAGCGTAATTGATCTTAGCATCCCAAAGCAGGCCCTGTCCTCCGTGCTGCTTAACAAAGCTCATTTCTCTGAGAAGCGCTTTTATGTTAGACTCAAGCGGCGGCCCCCCTGCAATAATTGCTCCGTAAGAGCCTTCGACAAAAATAGTCGAATCATGCGGAATGTTCTGTTGTATCCATGCACTGGCTAGCATTCTTGTGTCCGGTCTTGATAAAAGATAATCCAGACGTACCGTGTCAAAAACCGAAGTGCTCACGTAGATACTTATCGCTGCAATGAATATACCTATTCGCAGCCCGGGGTTTTGTATCTTTAAGAAAATCCGGTCAAAAAATAATCCGGCAAAAATAAGCAAAAATGGTATTGCCGGGACCATATAATACGAGGCGTGCGGTTTATACGTATTCAATACGATAAGCAAACAGGCCGGGAAACAAATCAGGAGCATTGTTTTTCGCATATCGATTTTTGCCGCTAGCATAATCCCAAAGCCGATAGCTATTTCGGTGAATATCCCCACTCCGTTTTTCAAATGTTCCGTTATGTAAAAAAGCCACGAGGGTTGCCAGCCCCTATCTAAGCCTAAGGCAGGGCTTGACGCGGTATTGAAAAAATCACGTATAAAACGTTTATACTGTAAAAGAGCAAACGGTTCTCCAAGGAAAAAACCGATACCCACACAGATAAGGGAAACGATAAACCACTTGGCAAAAAAACGTTTCGATACGTTTTTTTGATGGTCCGTTAAGAAATGAAAGGCTGCTAAAAAAGCAAGTCCGACAAAACTCGTGTATTTAGCGGCAATAGCAAGCCCCAGGAATAGTCCTCCCCATCCATAGCAGCGGGCTTGCGGACAACGGCTGTCTTTTGTCAGCAAGGGGGTAAGGCTCAAGAAAGAAGCAAGCAGAAAGAAACTGGCAAGCATGTCTTCTTTTATAAAATGCGCCTGCTGGACATGAACATATGAGAATATGAGTAAGATAGCAGCGATAACGCCGGTTCTTGTGTTGAATATCCTTGAACCAAGTTTATAGGTTAAGAGAATGCCCAAACAACTGATGATGGCCATAGTGAGGCGCCCTATAATAAATAAAACCGTTGGGTTTACGCAGTAATACGTTACCAGGAAGTCGCCGGATGATTTTACAATGCCAAAAATTTTAAGCAGCGAATACAAAGCCCCGTAAACAAAAGCCAGAACGTAGAAGATTAGATTTCCTGAACGGAAGGTCGCTGGTTCAAGGTTCCCGGAAGCAACCTTTAAGGCGCCTTCGACAAACAAATTCTCATCAGGGTTGCATAATCCCGGTAAACCAAAATTAATCCCCCACAGTCTTACTGACAGAGCCAGGCTGCAGAGTATACCGATTCCCAGTAGTAGAGAAATCTTTTTTGCATTCATGATTGTGAATCGTCCCGGGGTTTCTTAAATGCATTTTTGCATAAGGCAAATGCCTGTTGAAGGTTATTTTTTAGTTCGTAGTAGGAACCAATGCCGTGAAGCCGGCGTGCGATATACTGCGGCCTGAAATAAAATGACCGTAATGCCTGATTTCGATACTGCAAGGCCAACCGGGCCGGTAAAGTTTCAGTTTCAAATAACGATCCTTGCGTGGTATCGGTTTCAATCATGGACCCGTCAATAATTCCGGTTTCTTTTGCTTTTTTCTCAAGGCTGGTTCCTTCTCTCGGCATGGCAATGGAAAAAGCGGCAAAATCAGGATCAAGTTCCAAGGCAAAATCAAGCGTTGCGCGTAAATCCTCTTCTTTTTCTCCAAGTAAGCCGAAAATAAAATATCCGGATGTACGGATCCCGATTTTTCTGCAGAAAGCGAAGGTTTCGCTGATAAGCTCTTTTGTTATTCCTTTGGCATACATGTCCAAAATTTTCTGGGAACCGCTTTCAACACCAAACTGAATTGTATGGCAGCCGGCACTTTTCATGGCTTTGAGAAGCTCCCTATCGATATCCACCCGCGCCTGGCATGACCAGCTGAAAGAAAACGTATTCGAGATCATAGCCTCACAAACAGCCAGCCCGTGCTCTTTTTGCACCCCGAAAGAAAAATCATTTATAAAAAGTTCGGGGATACCCAATGATTTAATATATTGAAGCTCCTGGGTTATGTTTTTTAAAGAACGTTTATTATAAGAAAGCATTTCGCAAACGCAAAAGCGGCAATTATACGGGCAGCCGAAATCGGTTATCACATTAGCGAAAGGGAATTTTCGTGCCAGCGGGAAGATATAGTTTTTTAAGGGGAAAAGTTCATGCCGGGGAACCGGATATTCCACAATGTCCGGGGACCCGACTTTATCGGCGGTAGTAAGTTTTAGAATTGATCCTTGATGGCGGATGATCATATCCCGGATGGGCCCTGTAAAGTCTCCCCGGATAAAATCAAGAATAGCCGAACTGGTAAAATCCAGTAAAATAGCGTCAAGAAAATCATGCGTGCGCATCATATCGAGGCCGAGGCTCAGCAGATTGCCGCCTATCGCGACGGTGCGAGCTCCGGTATTCTCTTTGAGTCTTTTGATGAAATCCATATCCGATTTCCAGGTTGCAGAGCCGGTCAAGAAGATAACGACGTCCGGTTGAGACGATACCGCATAATCAAAAGCCTCCTCAAAACGCACGTGCCGGGCTATTGCGTCATACACTGTAACCTGGTGTTTGCCGTAGAGTATGCCGCTTTGCACTAATAGATCGATCGGCGGCCAGAAGTAATTGGCTTTTGAAGAACTGCAGCAGTATTTGTCCCTCAAAACTATGCCGTGCGCCGGCGGATTGAGTAAAAGTATATTTTTCATTGCGTATCCCGTTGTGTGGCGGATTTCCGGGGCCAGAAAACAAATTTCAGGAAAGCAATAAACGCCCTGAAAATACTTTTAAGCTGATAGGGATTTTTCATAAAACGCAGATATCCCAAAATAATCTGCGGCCTGAAATAAAATTCCGTAAAAAGTTTACGTTGATAACCGGTCAAATCCGCTGCGGTAAGGCCGCGGGGAGTAAAAACCACATTCCAGTAGTTCATGCGTTCCCAGGTATCATCGAAAGTGCCGTACTGATGGGCGGTCTGGTATATTTCTGAACCCGGCAAGGGGGTAAAAACGCTCGATTGCAGGTCATTTAAAGCAATTCGTTTGGCAAAGGCAATTGTTTTCTGAATACTTTCATGCGTATCAACGGCATGGCCGATCATAAAGAAACCTTTTGTCCTGATCCCTGCCTTTTGCGTTGCACGCAGCGCTCCTTCGATCTGAGTAAGTGTCGTGTCTTTCTTTAGAAAATTCAACACTTCCTGGTCGCCGCTTTCAATGCCAAAGCTTATTTGCCAACACCCCATTTTCTTGAGGAGCGCTAAGAGCGGAGGATCGACCTTTTTAATGCGCGACAGGCAGGACCAGGAAATCCGGATATTCTTTTCTTGTAAAAGAACTGCCAACCGCTCGATGCGTTTTCTGTCAACCAGGAATTCATCATCGTCAAAGAATATCTCTTGTGCGCCGAAATTCTTCTGAAGGTCCTGGATCATCGTGACGATATATTCCGCGGAATAGAACCGCACCTTATTTTTATAAACCGCCCTGCTGCAATAAATGCATCTTCCGAAGCAGCCTCGTGAAGTCACGAGGTAACCAACGGGAAATTTGTTAAACGCGTTTATCGGCGGACGGTAAAACTTTTTAATTTCCGGCAAAAGGTCCCATGCCGGAAGCGGGAGATCATCGAGATTCGGGATAAGTTCCCGGGGAGGAGTAATTGTCAAACCTCCCTTGTGTCGGAAAAGTATGCCTTTGATGCCGGATATACCAGCCTTTTTGTCCAATGCATCGAGCAACTCGCAAATGGTACAATCGCCTTCCCCAAGTACTGCGATGTCAAAAGCCGGGAATTTGGTAAACGTTTTCTCGGGGACTGCGGTTACATGCGGCCCTCCGAGGATAATTGTAATGGCGGGATTTTTTTCTTTGATCAGGGAAGCGATCGTTGCCGCTTTTGTAATAGAAAGAGTTACCGCGGTAATCCCCACGTAATCAGGCTTTAAGGAAATGATCTGGTCGACTAATCCCGATTCATCGTGTTGAGAGACCTCGCCGTCTATAATAAGCGTTTCATACCCTTGTTTCCTGGTGATTGCGGCAAGGTTCGTCAGACCTAAAGGCGGCATGACTGTGCCGCCAAGGCTGAATTCACTGTATCGTTCTTTTAAAGTAAGCGGTGGATTAACAAAAATTATTTTTTTCATTAGTTTGATGTGGTTGTGGTGTCAATAAAAGCCCTGAACCAATATTCGACGGCGATTAACGAATAGATTTTGTTTGCTATGGCGTAGTCATACAGTGTGTCGCTTTTTCTGGCGCAGAAATTATCCAGGAATTTTTTAAGGTACGGTGTATTAAAGATATTCCGATGCGTGATCTTCTCGCCGGTCAGGGCTTCATATGCGAACTCTTTAAGTTCCCCCCGGTACCATTGCACAAGCGGTGTGGGAAAACCTTTTTTGGGCTGGCGGTAGATTAGATCGGGTAATTTCCCCCGCATGTATTCTTTGGTCAAGAACTTCAAGGAATTATGCTTAAGTTTATGGATGAGCGGAACTGACGTGGCAAACGCTACCATTTCGTTGTCACAAAGAGGAGTCCGCGCTTCAATGGAATGAGCCATGCCCATCTTATCTTCCTGGATAAACAAGGTGGGCAGGTATGTTTTGAGGTAGAGATATTCAATGAGATCATCATCTTTAAGGCCGCTGCGGCTAATAATCGACCGTAAGCCATCCATCGGGTCGTACCCTTTAATTTTTTTAAGAAAATCTGCCGTGAATATCTTCCGGCGCTGGCGATCTCCGAACATGATAAAAAGCCCATATCCGACTTCTTTCATGAATGCGGGGAAAATAAGAAAATACAGGAGCCGCATAAATTCATCGTTAGCATTTTCTTGCAATAGTTTGATAAGAGAAAGAGGATTTTTCCGAAAAGCTTTTTTGTACTGGAGGGCTTTGAACACCGGATAGCCTGCAAAAAGCTCATCGCCTCCGTGGCCGGTCAAAACGACTTTCACGTTGTTTCCGACAAGTTTGGCTACCTCATATTGGGCAAAAGCCCCTGAGCCGAGGGTTGGCTCATCCAAGTGATACATCACTTTATCCAGATTGCCGGCGTACTGATCGGCAGTAATAACTATCTCATGAGCAACACCGCTTATTTTTTTTACTAGTTCACGGGAACAATCCCGTTCATCGTATTTTTTCCGTTCAATAAAAGCTCCGGTAAAGGTGTGTAACGGATAGGTAAGTTGTTGAGCCGCCAAATAAGCAACGCTTGATGAGTCGAATCCGCCGCTTAAATAACAGCCGACTTCTACATCCGAAACCAGATGCCTTTTTACAGAATCTTCCAGCAGGCGGCCGTAGGTCGCCAGATAATCGCATGGTTCACGGTGTTCTGTCTTTGAAAAGCGAGCGTCCCAATAGGCGTTTAGAACGGGCTCTCCTCCCTGTCGTATGGTCAGATAATGTCCCGCCGGCAGCTTATAAATGTCATTAAAGAACGTTTTATCATCCAAAACATTCTGAAAGGTCATAAAATCGGCTAAGGTAAAGGGATTCAGCTGAGCAGATACTTCATCAGCCTGAAAAAGCTGTTTGATCTCTGATGCAAAAATAAAACTATTCGTATTCCTGTAATAATACAGCACTTTGATTCCGAGCCTATCCCTGGCCAGGAACAGTTCCTGTTTCCTGGTATCCCAGAGAGCGAAAACGAACATGCCATTAAGCATGGGGACACACGCGGGGCCGTATTCTTCATAAAGGTGAAGCACAACTTCTGTGTCGGTATGGGTATAAAATTCATGCCCGCGGTTTATAAGGCCTTCTTTTAATTCCTTGAAATTATATACTTCTCCCACGTATACGATAGCAAGGCTTTTGTCGCGATTGAAGATCGGCTGGCTGCCGCTCTTTGAAGTATCGATTATCGCCAGTCTCCTATGGGCGAGACCGACAGGCCCGTTACAATAAAAACCTTCTCCGTCAGGCCCGCGATGTTTGATGACATCGGCCATTCTTTGCAGAAGAACAGGGTCAACGTTGCGCCCCGTATTGAAATGATAAATACCAGCTATCCCGCACATAGGTTACGATTATTTTTTTGAAAAACGGATATCCCGCTGTAGGCGCACGATCTGATTCTGCGTTCGTTTGTTTTGATACGCCAAGAAACAGAAAATAAGCAACTGTGTGCCGGTTATAATAAGCAGAATGGTTAAATTAATGAGCGGCCTGCTCAAGTCCTCTTGCGAAGTAAATCGGGTATAGATAAGGATCAAGCCGAAAAGGATACCCAGGGCTATCGAGCCTAGACCGGTGGCTCCTAAAAGAAGGATGGGCGCTTCGATAAAACTGAACAAAAGATGCGAAAGCACTGTCCGCCTGATCTTTAACGTGGAACGCCGTTTAACTTTCTTGCTTTGCTGCAGGCTCCAATCTATCACACCGGGAATTTCTTTTACCACGAGTCCAAGCGCCAAAACCTTGGACAATATTTCAATATGGATCTCCTTGCCGTCGCTTTCAAGGTCGAGCGATTTGATGGCCGCAGCTTTGTAGCCTCGCATCATTCCGGTGGTCATGGTAAGCTCTTGTGAAAATGCAGCCTTGAGTATCGCATTACCGATACGGCTTATAAGAACTCGAACTAACGGGACATTTTTATAGCCGCCGCCGGGCAAATTCGGCGAAGCAATAAGCACATCGCAATCGGGATCATTCTGAAGCCCCGTAATTAAAGAAATAACCAACTCTGTCCCCCAGGAAGAATCCGCTTCCGTAGTGACGATAATATCGCCGCGTGCGTGAGCAAAACCTTCGCGTAAAGCCCTGCCTCTGCCTTTGTTCTTCTCATATCCGAATACGTGGAACCGGGGATAATCTCGCATCATTTGTAAGGCCAGTTCCCGCGAGTTATCGGTGCTCCCATCATCAATAAGTATGAGCTCCCAGTCGTCTTTGAGGACGCGTAAAGCTTTATACATAGTTTCTATTGAATGACGGATCGTCGATGACTCGTTAAACATCGGCATTATAACGGAAATCATGGTATCCTCCCTTACGACTTGTAAGAATAATTCTGTTTTAGCAAAATACGAAGAATTCTCTGAGCTGTGCGGCCATCCCAAAGTTCGGGGATCCTTCCCGTCTTCTTGTAGGTGCCGTTCAAAATCTTTTTCGATTCCTTCAGGAGCCTGTTTTGATTTAGTCCAAGGACCGTATTGGTTCCCTGGGTGACAGTGATCGGGCGTTCAGTTGTTTCTCTGAATGTCAGGCAGGGGACTTTTAAAATAGTTGTTTCTTCCTGTATACCGCCAGAATCCGTGATCACAAACGAGGCCGAAGCCATCAGGGATAAGAATGGCAGATATCCCAACGGTTCCAGAGCAAGAACTTTTCCCCGTACATAGGGAGTATTGCCGGATGACGCCAACGTAACAAGCCCGGTTAAACCAAAACTGGCTAGTGTGCTTTTTGTGCGCGGGTGCATGGGAAAAACTACCGGTTGATTACGGCTTAACTGCGACAATCCTTGAAGAAGTTTATGCAGGGTTTCTTTGGTATCTACCGTAGCCGGGCGATGCGCGGTAACAAGGATATAATTATTTTTCGTAAGACCAAACGTTTTTTCGGCATGTAAACTTTGTGCTTGAGCTCGATGGGCCAAGAGAGAATCAGCCATAATGTTACCGACAAAGAATATTTTAGAACGGGCAACACCTTCTTTGATAAGATTACGGTCTGCGTCACGGGAAGGGGTAAAAAGAAAATCCGATATCTTGTCGGTCATGATCCGGTTAATTTCTTCCGGCATGCTTCTGTCAAAACTTCGTAATCCCGCTTCAATATGTGCTATCTTTATCCCGAGTTTAGATGCAGCCAGGGCGCAGGCAAGCGTGGAATTTACATCTCCGACAACCACAACCACGTCAGGGCGAAATGAAAAAAGTATTTTTTCAAAGGCCAGCAGCACTCCCGCTGTTTGTTCTCCATGTGTACCGGAACCGACACCCAAATGCATATCCGGCCGCGGCATGCCTAATTCTTCAAAGAAAATACCGGACATGTTGCGATCGTAATGCTGTCCGGTATGGACAAATTTCAATTCAATGCGTGCCTTCATTAAGCGTATTTGTCTGATAAGCGGCGCGACCTTCATAAAATTCGGCCGGGCGCCCGCCACAACGATAACTTTGAGCTTCTTCTTTCTTCTATGAAAGCGCGGTGTATTCATTTCGATTCATTAAATAATGTTTTTGATATGCTCGTATTGAACAATGATTTTACGAAGCCATCTGCAAAGTCAGCGTTTGCTTAAAAGAATTTTTGTGAAGCGTTTATTTTCGGATTGTCCAGAAATCAGAGGCAAGGGTTTCAAGGTACGCAAAAGGCATGGTGCAATAACCGTGTGTACCCCATTTCTCTCCCCAGGAATTGCGAACAAGAAAGCGCTTTTCTTTCTGATTAAACCCAACGGCTATCACCGCATGACCGCCTAAGACCCGTTCGTTTTTCCGGGGCATAGGCACAACGCCGGTCCGCGCAACTTTCCTGTCTTCAAAACTCTCATATACCGTAAAACCGAATACAAACGGATATCCTTCCGCAAGGCAGACGAGCATTTCGTTAATGCCGGAGATCCGGTGATAAGAGGTGATTACATGCTTACGTGCCTGCCGGTAACACCGCTGGGGAGGTTTTTCATCGAAACGCTCGAGTATATACGGCCACAACGTTTCCCAGCAATAGCCTATTTTCTTAAGCGTTTTAATGCCGTCCCGTAATGAAGCCCCGGAATCATAGTCTTCGGTGTTTATAAGAACGCGTTCGTTGAAATAAATAAAAAGCCTGCTTACATCGGTATATACAGAGTCGATTTTTTTATCCAGGAATTCAAGGTTGCCGGCTAAGGCATGTGCGGTACAACTGCCAAGATTACCCTGGTCTTCAACGGCTGAACATCCGCACGTAAGGTCGATTGTATCCGGAAGCCTGACCTTCGGCTTTATGGCACGGTATAAATAATCCCTTGTATCAGGGATGTCCGGTAACCAGCCGAAATTTCTTTTAGGAACCAGTGTATTCATTGAGCGCCTTTTTTGTATACTTTTTTCCAGTATGATCGCAGGTATGAAACCTTGTCTTCCAACCAGGCGCGATTTTCCAGATTCCATAGGACGGTACGCGCGATTCCTTCTGAAAAATTGATTTTCGGTTTCCATCCCAGTTTTTTAATCTTTGAAAAATTAAGCGAATAGCGCCAATCATGCCCGGGCCGGTCTTTGACAAATTCTATCAGGGTGCGCGGTTTTTTCATGATCGAAAGTATTTCATTAACGACGTCGATATTCCGTTCTTCGCAGCCGCTGCCGATATTGTAAGTTTCTCCTAGTGTACCTTTGAGCAGTATCGTTAATATCGCCTGAGCACAATCTTCCACATACAGCCATTCCCGGATATTGAAACCTTTGGCGTACACGGGTATTGTAAGGTTATGGAAAGCTTTATAGATGACAACGGGAATAAGTTTTTCAGGATATTGCCAGGGGCCGTAATTGTTTGATGGCCGTACGATAATTGCGGGAAAATTGTAGGTGCGAATATATGATTTAACCAGAAGGTCTGCCGATGCTTTGCTGGCCGCATACGGGGAATTAGGTTCAAGCGGGTGTGATTCAGAGAAACTCCCCCGTTTAATTTCCCCATAGACCTCGTCAGTGGAAATATGGATGTATTTTTTGATGTTTGTTACCCGGGCAGCTTCCATAAGGTTCTGCACTCCCGCAATATTGGTATTGACGAATACTGCGGAGTCAAGGATGCTCCTGTCGACGTGGGTTTCCGCGGCGAAATGAATGATGGCTTCAGGTTTTTCGCGGGAGAGTATGCCGGCGATTGATTTTTTATCGCCGATGTCGTTTTTGTAAAACCGTATGTTTTTTAAACCTTTGATGCGGGTATAATCTCCGGCGTAGGTGAGTTTATCAACCACAGCCACCTGTATGCCGAGAGAATCAGCCAGCCGTATAAACGCACTACCGATAAATCCGGCGCCGCCGGTTACCAGGATCTTTTTTTGTTTCATGGTTTTTTTATTGAAGCACGGTATCCCCGAATAGATTCGTCAAGGCAATCATAAATATCGCGGACGGCAAACCCGGTTTGCGCAAGTTTTTCAGCCGAAAGTATGAGGTTGGTCCGCACCAGCTTGAGCTGCGAAAAATCAACTTCTTCGAAGCGGTAATCAGGATCATACGTCTGATATTTCTTCATAAGGTCAGGGAATGCCAGGGGTGATTTATTCACGATATTGAAGATCCCCGATGCCTTAATCGAGATCAAATGCTTGAGCGCTTGAATAAAATCAGGGATATACGTTATTGAATTGGGGTTTCTAATAACCCGCTTATACATAATAAGTTTGTCTAGTAAATTTTTAGGAGTTGAACGGTTATCAAGAGGGATACGGATCCGCAGGATAAGATACGGGAAATTCTTTAATAATACACGCAGGGCATCTTCAGCGTAAATTTTTGTCCTGCTGTAATAAAGATCAAGATAATCCGGGGCTTTTTCTTCGGTCAGAGGCCGGTCTTTATTATAATCGTAGTGATAAATGCAGCCGCTTGAAATGTGCACGAGCTTGATGCCGTTACGGAAGCAGGCTTCTGCCAGCATAACAGGGACAAAAGCGTTGGAAAAAAGCGCTTTTTCTTTGTTATTCTCGCAATCGTCGACATTACGGCCGACAAAACCGATGCAATTGATAAGGATATCGGGTTTTTCCTCTGCGGCTAGGCGCAGAGCATCTTCCAGACAACTGATCCTGCGATTACTGATCGGATAGCCAAGTTCCTGGCTGATCCTGTTCCCGAGATATCCATTTCCAACGATGAGAATCTTAGGCGCCATTACTGATTTCCTTTAAATACTGCCCGTAACTGGGAGTTGTTTTTTTAGCTAATCCTAAGAGTTCTTTCTTTGATATAAAACCTTTGCGAAAAGCTATTTCTTCAAGGCATCCGATTTTAAGTCCCTGGCGATCTTGAATAGTTCTAATAAATGTTGCGGCATCAATCAGCGAATCGTATGTCCCGGTATCAAGCCAGGCGTAACCCCGCTCAAGGAGTTTAACGGTAAGTTTGCCTTTGGCCAGGTAATGTTTGTTCACATCCGTGATCTCTTTTTCACCACGAGCGGAAGGTTTCAGTTTTTTGGCGATCCGTATGACGTCATTGTCATAAAAATACAACCCTGTTATAGCCCAGTTTGACTGAGGCTTGGCAGGTTTTTCTTCAATGGATGAAACCCTGCAATTCGTATCGAAATCAATGACGCCGTAGCGCTGGGGGTTGCGCACATAGTAACCAAATACCGTTGCCCCGGATTGCAAAGAAGCAGCCTCGAGAAGCATATCGCTGAGTTTCGTCCCGTAAAAAATATTGTCGCCGAGTATCAGGCTGACCGTGTCTTTGCCGATAAAGCGTTCACCGACTATGAAACTTTCAGCGATACCGTTGGGTTTCTTTTGTATTGCATACGATAAGCTGATCCCTAAATCTTTTCCGGTACCAAGGAGGTCTTTAAATCGATTGATATCCTGAGGAGTTGAAATAATGAGGATTTGGCGGATACCCGCCAGCATTAAAACACTGAGCGGATAATAAACCATGGGTTTATCATAAACAGGCAGCAATTGCTTGCAAACAGCTTTGGTTATAGGGTACAACCGTGTTGCTTTTCCCCCAGCTAAAATAATCCCTTTCATATACTCCTCTTTTTTTCTTAACCTGTTCTTACATCATAGGTTTATGCGTATAATTCAAAGTATTATTTTATCCTGTTTTCGCTGAAAAGTAAAGGAAAAATGGACAAAAAAAGACAGCGTCTTTTTAGTTCAAAGACGCTGTCTTTTTAGTGCGGTACGCTACGATTACAGTCCCTTTTTGACCATGAATTCAGCCAGGTCAACAACGCGGTTTGAATAACCCCATTCGTTGTCATACCATGAAAGAACTTTTACAAAATCGTCACCGATCATCTTGGTGCTCAGCGCATCAATAATGGAACTTAAGCTGCAGTGATTGAAGTCAACTGAAACAACCGGATCTTCGGTATAACCAAGGATCCCCTTCAGCTTTCCTTCAGATGCTTCTTTCAGAGCTGCGTTGATCTCAGCAACCGTCGTTTTTTTGCCTAACGTGCAGGTCAGGTCAACAACCGAAACGTTCGGTGTCGGAACGCGAATAGCAAACCCGTCAAGTTTTCCCTTAAGATCAGGGATAACCAGGGATATTGCTTTTGCTGCACCCGTTGAGGTCGGGATCATGGAAACTGCAGCTGCGCGGGCTCTGCGAAGATCAGAATGCGCCATGTCTTGAACTTTCTGGTCATTCGTGTAGGAGTGGATCGTCGTCATTAACCCTTTTTGAATACCCCATTTATCATTCAAGATTTTTGCCAAAGGCGCAAGGCAGTTCGTGGTGCAGGAGGCGTTTGAAACCACGTTATGAATCTTAGCGTCATATTTATCATCATTAACCCCCATAACAATGGTGATATCCTCGCCTTGAGCAGGAGCTGAAATAATGACTTTTTTAGCACCGCCCTTGGTGATATGATTCTCAGCGCCGCGTACTTCTTTGCCTTTTTTGTTAACACCGTCTTTTTTAACGGTGAAAAGCCCGGTTGATTCGACGACAATATCGACTCCCAGGTCTTTCCAGGCCAATTCCGCGGGGTCTCTTTTGCTCAAAACCTTGATGATCTTTCCGTCGACGGAAATAGAATCATCGCTTGCAGCTTTGACGACACCCGGAAAACGCCCGTGTACAGAATCATATTGAAAAAGGTACGCGTTTGACTTTGCGTCGGTCAAGTCGTTGACCGCGACCAGTTCAAGATTTGTATTCTTGCGTTCAAGTATTGCGCGAGCGACAAGTCTTCCGATTCTTCCGAAACCATTGATACCAACTTTTACTGCCATGTTTGTTTCCTCCTTCTTTTTCCTGATTGTTAGAGCTGTTTAATTGTATATTTGTTTACTGTTGAACTTTGGCGTCCTTGAGGTATTGTGCGGCTAATTCCGGCGGCGTCGGAACGAGGTAAAAACCAGAGCCCCATTCAAATCCTGCGGTACGCATGAGTTTCGGCATAAATTCAATATGCCAGTGATAACCTTCGGTTCCTGCATCGCCGTTAATAGGCGAGGAATGAAGGATGAAATTATACGAAAGGTTGGGAAAAACAACCTTTAATTTTGCGATCGTTTCTTTTAATAGCGACGCCAGTAACGGGACCATGTCCGGTGTCATGTGGTAAAAATATGCGTCGTGCTGTTTCGGCATGATCCAGACTTCAAACGGAAAACGCGAGATAAAAGGGCAGAATGAGACGAAATATTTGTTTTCCAGCACCATTCGCTCGTCATCCTGCAGTTCCTGGCGGATCATATCGCAGAAGATGCATCGTTCGCGGAATTCAAAATACGCCTGGGCGCCTTTAATCTCTTCTGTGGCGTTTTTAGGAATCATCGGCAGCGCAACAAGCTGCGTATGCGGATGTTCCAAAGAGGCTCCTGCAGCAGCGCCGTAGTTTTTAAAGAGCATCAGATATTTAAAACGCTGATCTTTTGCCAGATCCATCATGCGGCGGCTATACATCCGTAAAAAATTCGAGATTTCATCGACTGTTAGATCGCAGATGTCTTTGTGGTGATAGGGCGTCTCGATAATAACTTCATGCGCACCCACACCGTTGGACATATCATAGATACCTATTCCGCGACGGTCGAGATCCCCTTCAATTTGTAACGCGGGAAATTTATTTGCGACAACCCGCACGTTCCAGCCGGGGCTGTTGGGACCGGTATGGGGATCACGAATAACTTCAATTTCCGGAGGAGTCAAACCTTCATTGCCGTAGCAGAATGGGCATACCCCGCCTTTAAGAATATTCGGTTCATATTCGTAATCTTCCGGTTTTGAAGGATGCTCGTTATCAACGATTACCCATCGGCCAACAATCGGATCTCTGCGGAGTTCTGACATCAGACTTCAACCTCCCGCAGGAAATGGGCTGCGTTTTCAGGTGGAAGCGGACAAATATAAAAGCCGGTTCCCCATTCAAATCCTGCCACGCGGGTTAACCGCGGCATGATCTCAATATGCCAATGATAATCAAAATCAATACTTTTCCAATGCCCGAGCTTCGGCCTGCGGAATGGAGCGCTGTGTATAACAAAGTTGTACGGCGGGTCACCCAGCCCTTTTTTCAGTTTGATCAGCACTTTTTTCAAAATGCTTGCCAGGTATTTCCTGCTATCAAAATCCAAATTCACAAAATCGCAGGAATGTTTTTTAGGGAGGATCCAGACTTCAAACGGGAATCGGGACGCAAAGGGGGTTATTGCTATAAAACCGTCGATATCAAGGATTAACCGGTCTTTTGTCTGAATTTCCTGTTTAATAAGGTCGCAGAAAACGCACCGTTCGTGATATTCGTAATATTGCCGCGCGCCGGTAAGCTCTTCCTTGACGCGTTTCGGGTTAACGGGGGTAGCGATAAGCTGTGAACGGGTATGTTGAACGCGTCCGCCGCCGGCCGCCCATCCGTGGTTTTTGAAAACAAGGGCATATTTAAAGCGCTTATCTTTTTCCAGATCATTCATACGGTCAATATAACACGTCAGTACTTTCGTGATTTGATCTTCGGGAAGATCCGCCATATTGCCGATATGCTGATTTGTTTCAATAATTATTTCATGCGCGCCGACGCCGTTCATTAAATCGTAGAGCCCTTTGCCGCGGCGGTCAAGATCACCTTCAATTTGAAGGAACGGTGTTAAGCTGGGGACAACGCGAAGTTCCCACCCGGGGCTATTGGGCGCGCTTGCGCGGGGCCGGACGGTATACACTTCCGGAGGTGTCCGGCTTTCACTTCCTTCGCAAAATGGGCACGGCCTTTCCGGACGCGTTTCCTGGGCCTGATTTGTAAACTGGTCGGGCCTTCGGGCGCGCTCGGTAGCGATAATTACCCACCTACCAATGACCGGATCTTTTCTAAGTTCTGGCATAATTTTTTGTAACGTGTTGTTTCCTTGAAGGCTTCTATTAAGAAGAATTATTTTACCAAGAGTTGCTTTTAAATGCAACTACTTTTTCGATTTCAATAGAATACCGGGCTTGACCGCATGGCCCGCGATGAACTCTCCCGGCGTCATTTTTCGTTTGCCTTCCAGCTGAAGTTCACGGACTAATAATGACCCGTTCCCGCAGGCAATACGAATGGTTTCTTTCGAGACGTCAATAATTTCCCCCGGGAATCTCTTTGTTTCGGCAGGATCGGGTTGAGCGGACACAATCTTAAGAATTTTACCCTCGTAGAAAGTAAACGCTCCCGGCCAATCAAACAGTCCCCGCACAAGATTAAAAACCTCCCGGGCTGATTTTTCCCAATGGATAATACCGTCTTCTTTTTTCAGCTTTTGGGCAACGGTAACAAGGGCGCTTTGCTGCGGGGTTTCGGTCACCGTATTACTGCGGATTTTATAAAGGCAATCGATGAGACAGGCAGCTCCTTCTTCGGAGAGTCTTTTTTCCAGGCTGATACACGTATCTGTATCAAGAATAGGAATTTGTTTCTGCACAAGGATTGGCCCGGCATCCATCTCCCGTATCATGGCAATAACGGAAATACCGGTTATAGTTTCCCCGTTTACTATCGCCCGGTGAATAGGTGCCGCGCCGCGATACCGCGGCAGTAAGGATGCGTGGATATTAAGGCAATGCAGGGCCGGGATATCGAGTATTTCCTGACAGAGTATTTGTCCGTATGCAATTACCACAAAAAGATCGGCATTCAAGGAGGTCAGTTTGTCAATTGATTCTTGCGTATTGATCTTTTCCGGCTGTAAAACGGGGATATGTTCTTTGACTGCCCAGCTTTTTATGGGAGTTTCAGATACAGCAAGCCCTCTCCCCTTTTTTTTATCCGGCTGAGTGACAACACAGACAATGCTGTGACCTTCTTTCTGAAGGGCATGTAATGACGGTAAACCGAATTGTGCGCTTCCAAAGAATACGATTTCCATGATTAATTATACTAAGAGTATCAGTTCATAGTTCATGGTTTATTGTTCATAGAATGAGTTTCGCCTGAGACGGGCCGTAATTCAAATAATACGTATGTACGTATAGAGCCGTTTCGAACGGAATACAATCTATGAACTATGCACTTTGAACCGTGAACTAAATTGGATCCATATCCACCGTTATTATTATACCCGAATATTTAATTTCCCGTAACTGCTTTTTAAGAAATTCTGATAAAGCAGGCGGCGATTTTGTTTTTGCGTGAATTATGAAGTAATAGTTACCGCGTAATTTCGGAGGGTTGCCTGGCAGTACCGCAAAAAAAGAGATATCCGGATCAGTATTTGTGTTCTTGAATATTGCCAGGAGTTCGGTTGCGGCGGTCTGCGCGCGTGCCTGGAGTTTACCGCGAACCTTAATGTGGCAGAAATGCGTGCAGGGAGGCAAATCCAATTGCGCGCGCTGTGCCAGTTCCTCGTCGAAGAATGCCGTCGTATCATTGAGAGCGATCGCTTTAAAACAATAATGCCCGGCAGCTTTTGTCTGGATAACCAGTGATTTTTTAGCCAATCCCTTTAATTCGGTAAGCAGTAAAAAGGTTTTCTCGGTCGCGCGGAAATCATGCCGGTTGAGTGAAGCGTCAATATTCAATGTGGCGACAAGGTCAAAGCTGTTTCTCAGCTTTGGGTTGACCGTTTCAAGCGCTTTTATAATAAAACTGGTTGAAACATAAATATCGGCGTCAAGGCTGTTTATGTCATGATGCGAATCAACGATTTCAATTTTTGCCTGGGGGAAGATCCGCGATAATTCGCTTTCCATCTTTCCTGTCCCAAGCCCGGAATATCTGATATATCCTGAGTTACAGGACGGGCAGATCGTGGGAGCAGGCATAGTATAGGTGCAATGTGTGCATTCAAGCGTGTTGGTCGCGTAGTAATAGGCTAAATTTGTTTCACACGACGGGCAGGTGAGTACCGTTTGACAATTTTGGCAGGCTGCTTTTGTGGCAAATCCTTTCCTGTTTAAAAAAAGCAGGGTTTTCCCTTTTGTGTTCACCGTATACGCGATTGCATCTTCCAGGTAGCGGGAAAGAATGACATTCTTTTTCTTTGTCATCGACAAAAAATTATTCATATCGATGATCTTTATATCAGGCACAATTTCAGTGTCAGTGAGCTCTGTAACGCTGAGCGTACCTGCGCGGGCCAGGTACATGCTTTCCATGGAAGGCGCTTGTGAGCCGAGAATGATGTTTGTTCCTTCCAGGCGCGCCCGCATGAGTGCCGCATCCCGGGCGTGGTAATGAGGCACCTGGTCTTGTTTATAAACAAAATCCTGTTCTTCATCGACGATTATAAGCTTTGTATTGGGGGTAGGCGCAAAGACTGCCGAACGTGTCCCGATGACGACGCTCATGGCGCCGTTTTTAATAGCAGCCCAGATCTCCGCAGCCTGAGCCTGTTTCCGGTATAAGCAGGCGCAGGGAACGGAAAGTTTATATTCAAGAAGTGCCTTGATTTTTAAAACATAGGCTACATCAGGTACAATAATGATTGCAGAACCTCCGGAAGCAAGCGCTGAGGAAATGTGCTTTATGTAAACATCCCAGCGTAAGCCCGCTTTTTTTTCATAGAGAAGTATTGCCTGCGTTTTATTTAACGATGGAGCCTCAAGGGAAACTTTTGAAAGATTCAGGGGTTTTCCTTTTCGAATAGTATCCGGAAGTGCGGTTTCAATCGCTTCTCCCCATGTGCAGCAGTAATAATCAGAGATCTCTTTTGTCAGATCTAAAAAGAGTTTGTTGAGAACGGGGACGTCATCGAGCAGCGCAAGTATTTCTTTGAGTTTATTGATGGTAGATTCTTTTTCGAGGCTTACTACATACGCGGTTTCAACTCTATTACGGAAATTCACTTTAACACGGCACCCGGGCTTTATGCTGCTTTCAAGGTGGGCGGGGACTATATAATCAAACGGGCCGCTTACCGCAAGGCCTACTACTACTTTAGCAAAGAGCATCGGCAATCTCTCCTGCGGCCCGGGGTTTTTTTATGGCGTCGATTTTTGATTTGAGATGCGCTAATGATCCGGGATCGGTTTTAAATCCCAGGATAATTTCTTTTATACGCAAGACATTGCTGGTCATAATACCGATGCCATGTGATGCCAGGAATCGCACGTTCTCGTTTTCCTGTCCCGGGATCGCAGTGAAAAAAATGGGGTAGAGCCGCATGGCAAGGGCCTCTGAAACGGTCATTCCGCCCGGTTTTGCCACAATGACGTCAGAAACAGCCATGAGTTCATGCATATTTGAAACAAAACCGTAAACAAAGCAGTTAGGATAGTTTTTTGATTTAAGGCGGTCATAGAGTTCTTTATTATTCGCACACACCATGATAATCTGGATTTGATTCGAAAGTTCTTTGATAAGCGCCTCCGCGGGCCCGATCCCGAATGATCCCGTGCTGATAAGGACCGTAAACATATCCGGGTTGATTGTAAGTTTCTCCGCGATTGTTTTCCGCTCTAAAACCCCGGAGAATTTCTGTGAAACGGGGATGCCGCAGATTTTTATACGTTCGGCAGGTATACCTTCCTGTATGGCGATCTTTTTTGTGTATTCGGAGGCAACGATATATTGATCGGTGCCGTCCGTAATCCAGAACGGATGGACTGCGTAATCGGTTATGACGGTGATCACCGTTGACGTGATCTTTTTTGACCGCTTCAGTTTTGCCGCTATCTCTGACGGGAGAAAGTGCGTTGAGACTATATAGTCGGGATTTTCCGAAATAAAAAAACGGGCAAGTTTTCGGGTGTTTAATGCATTAAAAAATTCAGCAATCGGCCGTGATAGAAAACGCAGATACGTGCAGTACGTCAACCAAAAACCGACTCCCCAGAGTGACGGGGTATTATTGATGAGAAACGTATATCCCCAGTGGTAACTGAATTGTAAAAGACTGCCGGCATAATCGGTGATATCGACGAGCGTAACCTGGCAATCTTTCCGATGAGTGGTAAGGTATTCGTTAATCGCTTCCGCGGCTTTGGTGTGTCCGCCTCCAGCCGAAGCGTGGGTAATTAGGATCTTCAAGAGTCGGTCCTTTGTTATTGCGACACGTTTATGAGTTTAGCTTATAGCTCATAGCTCGTGGCTTATAGGCCATAGGTTGTATTCCGCCGGAGGCGGACGTGTAGTTTTTTGCTTTGCTATGAGCTATCAGCTATGACCTATGATCAATAAGCTAAACTGCTTGCGATTTATTAAGTATGATATCAGCTGCTTCCCGTAGATTTTCGGCAGTATAGTCCGGCTGTATGGTCCAGGAAGACTTGTTTTCCTGTTTCTCATGACCGGTAAAAACAAGGATACTTGTAAGTCCGGCAACAGCGGCTGTTTCGATGTCGCGCATCGTGTCGCCGATAAAATAACTTTGCGATTTGTCAATCGGATCATCGGGGCTGGTTAATTGGGCGATTGCTTGTAAGACCAGACCCGCTTTTGGTTTGCGGCACGTGCAATTTTCTTCTGAACGGTGGGTACAGTAAAATACTCCCGCTAAGGTTACGCCGTCTTTTTCCAAAGCGTCTTTCATTGCCCGCGTGATCCGGTCAAGTTCCCGGCTCGTATAGAGACCTTTGGCGACACCCGCCTGATTTGAAATTACGCACAGCATATAACCGGCATCGGTTAGTTTCTTCAGCGCTGCGCCGGTTTGCGGCAGCAGTGTAAAATCGCGCACTGATCGTACGTATTCTCCGTCGCCGGGATGCGTGTTGATAACGCCGTCTCTATCAAGAAAAATAATGTTCATTCTGCCGGACCCAGCTGATGAGTTTTTTAATACCCGCTTCTACATTGGTTTTAGGTTTCCATCCGAGCGTTTTTTCCAATTTCGACGTGTCACTGATATATACCTTTTGATCGGACGGCCTCCAGCCGGTAAATGAAAGTTTCGGCGTTTTACCGGTTAGTACTTTTAATATATCGATAAATTCAAGCAATGAGAGCGTGTTTTCTGCCCCGCCGCCGGCATTAAAAAGCCCCCGCTCTAATTTGCTCTGCGCGAATTTGTCGAAAGCCGCGACAAGATCGTCGACATACAGCATGTCGCGCACTTGCTTGCCGTTGCCGAATATGGTGATAGGTTTATTACAGAGGGTCGCGATAATAAACCAGGCAACCCAGCCCTGGTCTTCGAAACCGAATTGCCGGGTGCCGTAAATGCATGACATGCGAAAAACCCCGGTCTTTATCTTGTAAATATGGCTGTATTCCTGGACATAGAGATCTCCTACCAGTTTTGAAACTCCGTAGGGAGTGTGCGCCGTCAGGTCCGTCGGCATTGTTTCAGGGATCCCGCGGGAGTTCTTGAAAACAAACCGCTTTGCTTTTTCTACCAGTTGAAGTTTATCGACATTCTCACCATAGACCTTGTTTGTTGAGCAATAAACAACAGTCGCACCGGCGGAATGTTTCCGAACTTGTTCGAGGACATTGAAGGTGCCAAAGGCGTTAATGCTGTAATCTTCCTGGGGGTTTGCGACGCTGTAGCCGACTCCGGGCTGACCGGCGGTATGGATGACCAGGTCGACTCCCTTTCCCAACGCCTTGGAAACATCGTGCGCATTGCGGACGTCACCTCGTATGCGCGTAATATTCTTGAATGATTGTAAATAGTTCCAATTGTATTCGACGGAAGCTTTATCATAGCCGAATAAGTGCGACCGCATCAGATTGTCGAGGACAATGACTGTATTCTTCGGATTCTTCCTGGAGTAATATTCGGCCGCATGCGAACCGACCATGCCCGCGCCGCCGGTAATAAGAATGCGCATCTTAGAGTGCCCCTTTCTTTTTTAATAGAATTTCCTGATATTTCAAGTAGCTGATAAATTGGTATAGGCCGGCAAAAAATGCGATCGTAAACCCGATAACGCCGTCTTTATATCCGTGTCTGCCGAAATAGCCGCGCATAAAACGGTCGTAGGTGCGCCATACAAACCGCCCCAGCGTCATGGGTTTATTCTGATCAAACCATTTCTGCGCTTCTCTGGTTGTCTGGTTATTGAGTTTTGCAAGAAAATCTTCGATGCTGCGGTAGGAATAGTGAATCATATCGGACTGCAGATGGCCGCAGGGGTCGTCCATGAACGCGCGCGGATGCACGGCAACTTCTTCATACCTGAATTTATCTTTCCGGAAAAGCCGTAATTGCGGGCTTGGGTACCAACCGCCGTGTTTGACCCAATATGTACCGATGAAATTCCTGCGCGGGATGGTAAAACCGTTTTCTGACGGTGAACCCGCAAGCACCTTTGTGATTTCTGCGCGGAGCTCAGGTGTGACCTGTTCATCGGCATCCAGGCTTAATACCCAGGTGTTGGACGCTTTGCTATACGCCCAATTACGGTGCCGACCCTCATTTTCCATCGGCCGTTCAAATACTGAATCGGTATATTCCTTTACGATAGCAACCGTATTGTCAGTGCTTGCATCATCAACCACAATAATTTCATCAGCCCAGTTGTGCACGCTTGCAAGGCACGGGCGGATCCTGCTTGCTTCATTTTTTGTCAGGATAACAACTGAAAGGAGCGTTTTAGTATTCACGGGAGCCCTCATGTTTGGTGATTCATCCGGTATCTATTTGCAATCCGATACGGGAAGATTAGTGCACTAAGCCTCTTTTTGCGAGTTCCTTCTGTGCTTGTTCCGACATGTCCTTTGCTTTTTGAGAGTTTGACCATTCCATCAGACGCAGCATGCCGTCCTTGAAACTAACAGCCGGCTGGAACTGCAGTTTTTCAGATATCTTTGTTGTATCCGCGTAGCAATGCCTGGTGTCGCCGGTCCTGTAATTGGTAAGGATGTGCGGCTCGATTTTCCCCTTTTTACCTGAAAGCTCGATAATGGTATTGGCTATTCCGACGATAGTCTGCGGGACCCCGGTGCCTAAATTAAAAACTTCGTAGTCGGCGCGGGAATCTGTCATTGCCATGATGTTGGCGCGGGCAATATCATCGACGTAAATAAAATCTCTGGTCTGTCCGCCATCCTCATAGATGACCGGCGCGTTATCGTTTTTGACACGGGAAAGGAAGATTGCGGCTACTCCCGTGTACGGGTTGCTTAGGGATTGGCGCGGGCCGAATGCGTTAAAATAACGGAAGGCGACTGTCGGAATACTGTAGGCCTTACCGATCTGCAGACAGATATCTTCCTGAAAGCGTTTTGAAAGCGAATATACCGACGTCGGATTTGTCGGTTTTGTCTCCGGCGTGGGGATCCGTTCGATGATTTTTCCGCAGAGCGGGCAGATCAATTCCCACTGTTTATTTTTAAGCTGCGACTCGGGACGTAATCCCGGATACACGATGCCGCATTGTTTGCACCGGTAGGCGCCTTCTCCGTAAATCGACATACTCGAGGCGACGATGAGTTTTTTGACCGCGTGTTTTGAGTTTACCAGGACATCCAGAAGAACTGCGGTTCCGTCGCAGTTGTGGGATACGTATTTTTCGATCTCATACATTGATTGGCCGACCCCGACTTGCGCGGCTTCGTGGAAAACCACTTCCATTCCTTTGATCGCTTTGATGAGGTGTGTCTTATCCCGTACATCGGCAAAGATATATTCCGCGTTTGTATTGAGATACCCGGGTTTTTTACCCAGATGCACCTGTTTTTCCAGACAATCAAAAACACGGACTGTATGCCCTTCTTCTATTAATTTGTCCACTATGTGTGAGCCGATAAATCCGGCGCCACCGGTTACTAATACTTTCACGAGGAACTCCTTTCACTATTTTCCAAAAAACGTATGTATAGATGAAACAATATATTCCAAATCGCTGTGCGTAAGATCAGGGTATACCGGGATAGCAAGAACTTCTTCCGAGGCTTTTTCCGACACCGGGAACATCCCTTTCTTATACCCTAAGAAACTGAAGCACGGCTGCAGATGTAACGGCAGGGGATAATAAATCCTGGCATCAATACCGTTTGCCTGCAGGTGCTCTATGAGTTTGTCCCTGCATCCGGGTGCCCGTAAAACGTATTGGTGATAAATGTGAGTCGTATATGAAGGCACCGGCGGCGTAATAACCGGCAGACCTTTTAATTGGGAATCATAAAAAGTCGCGTTACGTGCCCGTTTTTTGTTCCAGGAATCGATATACCGGAGTTTTACGTTCAGTACCGCTGCTTGGATAGTATCAAGACGGTGATTGAAACCCAGGACCTCATGAAAATATTTCTCTTTATTCCCCTGGTTCCGGTAAAGTTTTATGCGTTCCGAGAGAGCGGCGTTATTGGTGGTAATCATCCCCGCGTCGCCGAATGCACCCAGGTTCTTTCCCGGAAAGAAGCTGATCGAGCCGCACTCACCGATACTTCCCGCTTTTTTTCCTTTGTATTCAGCCCCGAACGCCTGGGCCGTATCTTCGATTGTGGCCAAAGAATATTTTTGTGCGATCGGTAAAATTTCATCCATCTGTGCGCAGAGCCCGTAGAGATGGACGGGAATGATTGCACGCAGGACAATATTTTTCGTGTTTTTAATGGACTGTTCAAGTGCCTCTGCCGAGACGGTAAAGGTCTCAGGATCAATATCGGCAAATACGGGGATTGCGCCGATACTTGAAACAGCTCCGGCTGTAGCAAAATAGGTATACGTGGGGCAGATAACGCCGTCACCCGGCTTAATCCCCAGGGCGATCAAAGACAGGCGTATTGAATCGGTGCCGTTTGAGCAGCCAACGGCAAACTTTGTTTTGGCATAATCCGCCACTGCTTTTTCAAACTGCTGGATTTCTTTTCCGCCGATAAAAGCGCATGAATCAATAACGTTTTTGATTGCCGTATCAATTTCAGCTCGGATAGGAGCGATTTGCTTTGTTAAATCGAGCAGCGGGATTTTTTTGTGTGCCGCTTTATTGTTTGTCATACCGTGTTCCTTTCAGACAATAGTTGCTTGACTGCGTTGAAGACGACGTTTTCGTCGATCATGTTCAAACATTCCCTGTCCCGGTCGCATGTGCTCATACGGAAATTTTTATAACACGGCCTGCAGGAGATCGGGTATGTAATGCGTATATGTTTATCCGACGCAGGGTAGGGCCCGTATACTATTTCGTCAACCGGACCGAAGATTGAGACTGTCCTGGTCCCTACTGCCGCAGCGATATGCAGCGGCCCGCCGTCATTGGTAACAAGCACCGAGCAATTCGCTATCATAGCCAGCAATTCCTCAAGCGTCGTCTTGCCGGTAAAATTTATCGGCCGTTGTTTCATGGCAAGGAGCATTGTTTCAGTTACCGTCTTTTCCGACGCATCTCCCAGGACGATAACTTTGACCCCCATTTCCGTGATAAGGCGGTCAGCAAGATGAGCGAATTTAACCGCCGGCCAATGTTTAAGAGCGGCATTCTTTCCCCAGCTTGCGCCGGCTCCCGGCGCGATACAGACTACCGTATCGGTTTTATGGATACCGTAGGCTTCCAGGAGTATCGTATTATTCAGCCTGTTTGATTCCGGCACAAAGAGCGTTAATCGGTTATCCGTTGGCGTGATATCATCGAATTGCAACAGGTCGAGATAAAAATCAACAACGTGTTTATCGGCATATCCCGTCAGCGGCAGGGAATGTGTCAGGAATCTCCCCCTGTTTTTATAATCAAGGCCGATTCTTTTAGGGATCCGCAAAAGTTTGCAGATGAAACCGTACCGGTGATCGAGCGAAAAATCAAAAACGACATCAAATCGAAGCCTGCGCAATTCTTTGATAAGCGCCCAGAAGCGTTTAAAACCGTCAATCCTGGATTTCGCAAAGTATTTTTTCAGGTCTCCCCTGGATAAGGCAACTATTGTATCAATTTTAGGGTGGTTTATAAAGAGTTCTTTTACGCGTTCGTTGCACCAGTACCCTATGAAATTATCGGGATTAGCATCTTTGATAGCAGTCAGAAGCGGCGTGGTAAAAAGCACGTCGCCTATTCCAAAAGGGTTGATAATGAGGTATCGCTTTGCCGGTTTGCTCATGGAGATACTATCCGTTCAATTTCCTGAAGTACTGTTGCCGGTTGAATCCTCGAGAGGTCAGCGGCTTCAAGAACTTTGCTTTTTGGCGCTTTGGGCCCCCATCGAAGCGCTGTTTTACCGTTTAAGTCATTTCTAAAAAGTGCGATCGTTGCTGTTTTTGTGCAGGCAGCGACATGGACAGGCCCGCTGTCGGCTGAAACAAGGATATTGCATCGCTTGATAAGGGCCGCCAGTTGTAATAAAGAAGTTTTTCCTGTCAAATCTATAAGCGCAGCTGAATTGTGAAATGCCTGTGAGCTTCTATTGGCTTCTTCTTTCCCCCCCAGAATGACGACTTTTGTATGTGCCCGGCCCAGGAGTAATCGGGACAATTCCTGAAAATTTTCTAAGGGCCATGCTTTGACCACGTCGCTTGTCCATGGATGCAGCCCGATAAGGATATCAGATTCGTGCAGGTCCAGCGGAGCAAGGATATCCTTGAGGCACGTATCGGAGGTCTGTAGGGAAAATTCCTGTTTATAGGAAATAATATCAAGCGATTTCAGTAATTCCAGGTTGCTTTCCACTTCATGTTTCAATGCGCGATCTTTTTTATCGAGCATGGTATGTGTCAGCAAGAAAGGCCATTTCCGTTTATAGCCGACACGGATTGGGATGCCCGCCAGGAAAGAAATGATATTAAATTCCTTCGTGGGATTAAAAATAACGCAGAGATCGAACTTTTCCTTCCGTAATTGCCGGGAAAAGGTGATGATCTGCCGAAGGGTATGTTTTTTATTCTTCCAGCAAAAGATAGTATCCAAAGAATCAACTGCTGTCGCTAATTCCGACAGGTACGGATTTACAACAACCGATATCTGCGCATCCGCGTAATATTCTTTCAGCGCGTTGAACGCAGGGATTGTCAGCAGGAACTCGCCAAGACGGTCATTTCTAACAACAAGTATTCTTTTCATCTGTAAACCCGTGTCTTCCCAGAGCCAGTAAAAATCCGATAAGAAACCAGAAAATGCCCGCAATGCGGGCGTAATACAAACTGCTTTCCGTGAGCCCGTTAATTAAAAATGAAGCAAGGCAGGTTGTCAGGGAAAGGGAAAGTATTGCCGTATAGGAATTTGTTTGACGTTTATAGATAGCGGCTGCTTCCTTAAAGAGTAACACCAGGAATACGAGAAAAACACCCAGCCCCAGGAAACCGGTCTCTCCTGTCATGTGCAGGAAATTGTTATGCGCGTAGGCATAGTCAGTGGTTACGACGTTGCGGTATTCCGGATTTTCTTTGTACCGTGCGTAATTTTTCATGAACGTATTTGCGCCGACGCCGATAATCGGGTGCTGCCTGATCATTTGTATGCTATTGCGGTAAATAGCGATGCGGTCATCGTTGCACATGAATCGTACCGGGTTGTAATCGACGCTTCGTGCCCATTCTTTTACCTGCCGCGGAGTTGCAAACGGTGCAATGATAAGCGCGCAGAGTAAAATTGTAATAAGAGGTTTGCTCTTTCGAATGAGCGCGAATAAGAGGATGACGATACAAAGCGCCAGATACGTCGGGCGCGAATAGGTCAGGAAAATCCCTGCTCCAGCAAGCACCGTAACCAGGGAAACAATAAAGAGTTTTTTGCCTTTATAGAAAAATAAACTCAGCCCGATAAAAAGCGGCGTTACTGCGCTTAAATAAATCCCCAACAGATTGGAATCTTTAAACGAGGCAGTTGCCCGCACGATTCCCAGGTTTATAACGGGCGCATAATGGCGGATAAAGTCCTTTCCGGTTATAACCTGCCAGATGGCGTCTACGGAAATGAGCGCGCATGAAATGCCAATAGCGCCGATAATGATCCGGCAGTGTTTTGTGTCGCGGACTTCCCGTGAGACGATCCAGACGACGCAGATATATTGAAGGAAACGGAAAACGCCTCCCTTCAGGCTGTCAGAGATACACACCGAATTGATCAGTGATATAATGAGCACTGCCAAAAAAGCCAGTAATGATATGGTCAGGGGTGTTATTGAAAACATTTTTTCGCGGAACAAGATCATTTTTAAAAGCCAGGCGGCGATCAGGAATCCCACAAAGACGTTCATGGGCGCCGGGGCAATAGCTGTAAAAAAAGGGATCGCAACAATCGACCAGTAAAGTATGCAATTAAGGACACGCCGCATTTTTTTGCTCCTTGTTGAAGTTCGCCATCGCCACAGCAAATCCTATAAGAAACCAGAATATCATTGAGACACGCGCGTAATAAAGGCTTGTTTCAGAGATGCCGTTTATGAGAAACGCAGCTACCGAAGCCATAAGCCCCAGCAGGATTGCTCTTTGCAATGGCTCGGAGGTTTTCGTATACGCGGCAGCTGTTAAAAAGAAAAACACCGCAAGAAACCAGATAAAACAACTTAACCCCAAGAGCCCTGTCTCTCCTGCCATCTGTAAATAAATATTGTGGGCATAAAACGAGCTTCCGGTGATCTGATCGCCGTGTTCAGCAAGCTTATATTTCCCGTAATTAATGGAGAACGTGTTGACGCCGACGCCAATAACAGGATGGTGTTTGACCATGTTTGCGGCGTTGCGCCAGGCGCTCATGCGGTCCTGGTTAAAAAGAACTACGGCGGGATTATAGTTTACGCTTTTCATGAATTCTACCGCGCGTTTCGGCATGATAAACGGCGTTACGAGCAAAATCAGCACCAGACCGCCTAAAATAAGTTTGTCGCGCCTGGCAATTGCCAGGATGATTATCCCTGTCAAGACCGCCAAAACAGCCCCGCGTGAGAACGTTACGTAGACCCCGTAAATGCAGAGTGCCGATAAAACAAGCGCGATACCTTTTTTAAAGCGGCTCCAGTAATACAGGGAAAGCGCCAGGCACAGCGGTATACAGGCGCTTAAATACACGCCAAGGATATTAGTGTGTGAAAAAGCCGCGGTGGCCCGTTTAATAGAGCCGATATAGATCATGGGCTCATTGCCGCGCAAAAAGTCTCTTCCGAAGGTCATTTGCCAGAACGCGTCAAATGAGGCTAATGTCGCACCGGCAAAAATGGAGAGGCAGATGCGCAATGCATGCCGCCTGTCTTTAATTTCTTCGACGCAGACAACCACGATCAGGCCGGCTTTTACAAGTTTTACTATTCCCTGAACGCTTGAATGAAGATTGATCGAGTTGATGAACGAAATAAACCCCACTGCAATAAGTCCCAGGATGGGCAGTACAAGCGCGTTTGATCTGCGCAATCCCTGCCGCTGCACTATCTTTTTGATAATAAAGTGCGAACTCATGAGCCCGATAAAAACGTTGGCAGGCGCCGGGCCGCAGGCAACCGAGAACGGCATCAGGATGATCGACCAGTAAATTACAAAATCAAGATAACGGATAAATTTTTCTTTCATATTATGAGAACCGGAATTTAAGAATAGTAAACGCCAGTTTAATACCGTCTCCCCAGCGGATCTTCTTCCCGTCCGTATATTTCCGGGGCATATATGATATGGGAACTTCGACGGTCTTGAATTTTTTGCGCATAGCCTTTGATACAATTTCAATTTCGATATCGAAGTTCATCGACGTAAGTTTTAATTCCGGGAGCTTTGCGCTGGGAAACAGCTTGTAACAGGTCAAACAGTCGTTGAGTTTAGCTCCAAACAGGATATTAAAGAACGCCGTAAGGAAACAATTCCCCATGCGGGGTATGGGGGATCCGTGGTATCCTTTTGTAAACCGGGCACCCAGGACAAGGTCGGCATTCTGTTCCTGTGCGGCCTGCAGGAGCAGACCGTAATCCTGCGGGTCATACTCAAGATCCGCGTCCTGAATAATAATATAGCGGCCGGTTGCTTTTGAGAGGCCCGTTAAAACAGCGCCGCCTTTGCCTCTGTTGGTAACATGATGGATCACTTTTAAATTCGGCTGCTGAATACCGCGCAGGATATGCCCTGTCTGGTCTTGAGAACCATTATCGATAACGATGATCTCTTTATCGATATTCACCTTACTGATCTTTTCAATAATATCCCTGATCGTCTTTTCTTCGTTATACGCCGGAACAATTACGGTTAATAAAGGCATTGTTTTTTCCGTGGTTGAGAAGCTTGTTGTTAAATGTATGCTCAAATCTTGCTATTGAATACTACGCCCCCGTTATCTCTTTAAAGCATAGATACGGATAATATCATTAGAAAATACGTTGGTAAATATATCACGATGGCTCTGTGCCCAGGTTTCTTCGATGGGAAACATGATCTCTTTTGTTTGGTGAAGCGAGTAAATAAAGAGAAAGTCGGTATTTGCGTTGCGCAGGTTTTTAAGCCAAACCGCATAATCGGCTTTCCCCCGGTAGTTGGTATCTTGCTCCATGCTTTTATGCTGGCTCTCAAAATCAAATCCCCAGGAATACCAACTCTCGGGATAATAATGCAACTTTGCGGGTTCGTGCGTATTGACTGAAACATAGCGTACGGAATTCTTATAATGGGAACCGTAGAGCGGATACGGCACCGGCCTTCCTACGTAGGCAATGGTGTTGCCGGTTGTATTTTGATTAAGCCAGTCCCATGCGGCAATCGCCTCCGGCCAGAATCCTGAAAGCTTAGCGGACGTACGGTACCGCCTGTATTCAAGTTTTTCATAGGAATTGCCCAGGACGTAAAGGCCGGACATAGCAAAGCAGCAGGCAATGATCCATACGGCAGGTGTTGTAACGAAAAAAAGCATCCGTTTATAAAACCAGGGCCGGCATGAAAATATATAGAGTATCGCTGTGGCAATGATTCCTATTGTCAAACCGGTATTTTTATCAAGTTCCGGGATGCTTGCCAGTATGCAGAGCGTTGAAACGAAGATAATGATCCGCTGGTTTATTTTGAGCAGGTTAACCAAAATAAACGCCGATACAATGCCAAGGCTGAGGCAGGGGTATAAATATCGCGTGTTGGCTAACGGCAAAATAAAGCGATAAATGCCAAAAATAAGAAGCGGCAAAAGCAGGATGTAGCCTGTAATCCAGCTGCGTCTCTTCTCTTTTTTGAATAACCAGACCGGAAAAGCGCAGAGCGCGCCAGGGAGTATGAAGAGCAATGTCTGCGCGCCAAGCCCCTCATGGAACAGTATCTTCATCAGTGAATAGTCACCCGCGGTAAAGTGAGCGCGGTAGGTTATTCCATTAACCACCCCTTTTAAAATAACTTTGTTAAAGAGCGTTAGATGAAGCGGATAGATTGGATTGCCTGTTTCTATCCATGTCCTGATATAACTGAATGAGCCGAAAACAAAAATAAGCAGGCAGGCAGTTGCAAATAGAATCCAGTGGCGCCTGTTTGTTGCTGCCAGGGAAATAATGACAAACGGTACCAGGAGGAGAACGGAATACGGCAGCGCGACTGTTTTTGTTCCCAACAGGAGCCCTGCACTGAGCGCAAATCCTATGACTTCTCCTCTTTTGTATTGGTTCTTAAGCCGGATGAGAAAATATGCGGCTGCCATAAAATACGCGGCTACCATCATGTCCACATACGCAAGCTTCAGGTGCTTAAAGACATTGGGAATTAAAATGAATAGAATCGCGGGAATAAGCGCTGACGAGCGATGTAATCCAAGGCAGCGGCCGGTTGCATAGATCATAACAAAAATCAAAATAAAAAATGGGATTTGCCCGGCATTAGCCAGAAACGCGTTGCGGAACGGGATCATCAGCCAAAAATACCAAAAGCTGCCGTTTAAAGGGTAATACGTCGGCCCGGGATCGTCATTGATGGTAATTGGGACTTGAATATTGGCATGGTGGATCCACTCAACGGGAAAAACAAAATGATAGTTCAGGCAATCCCAGCCAAGGGGAGCGTTGGTAAGATTGGTATAGAGTTTCATCAAGCCAAAAACAATGATTACTAAAAAACCGAGCCGCAGCATTCGGTTTGATTGTAAAGAACGCAGTGATGCAAAAAAAGGTGCTGGCGTAAAAGCTGTTTGCCTGGAATTACGGGTATATAAGAAAAGCAGGGATAGTGCCAGGGTATGTAACACCAGCAGATTCCGCAGCGTAAGGACCCCGTCAATACCAAGAGCCATCACCGATACGATACTTATCGCAAGATAACCAAGGAACCAGCAAGCCGCCTGGTCAATAATGCGGACGGGATGCAGTATCCTGAAAGTGACAAGGAATGCAGAGGTGGCTGCCAGCCCATTTAAGATTATAAACGTAAGAAATGGCATTCGAGATCCGGTTAATCAAGCGCGATCAATTTCAAGTTCACGAAAAAACCGCTCGCAAAAACATTGATAACAAGGGGGACATTTTCATGCTGATACGCCAGGAAAAAGATATCGACCTTGGAACGATGGTACGGGTTCAATTTATCTTTCCTCCGTATGTCAGCTTTTACCAAATATCCCTTGGCGGTGTTTTGTGACAGCGAAATTGGTACGGGTTTGACTGTTGCTGAAAAAGCGTAATTTTTCTGGTTCGTGTTAATGATATATTCAAAAGATTGCAGGGAAGTAAGATCTAGTTCCTGCAAATTATAGATCAACGACAGCGGATCCTGGGTTTTAGGAGCTATCGTGCGTTCTTCTTTGCCTATCTTCATGATCCCGTTTGCCTGGTCGTAGAAAATCACTTTTTCTGTCTCTGGCTCCCCTTGTATCGCGGTTATTTGCTTAAATTCCCGGGGAGATAATGTTTGTACGCGCATGGTTGATACCAAATTCGTGCGCGCGGAATAAAGCGCAGAAACCCAGGGAAAGGTTTGCGCATCTGCGGTAAGAATCCGGTACTCCTCGTTATTCTCAACGCTTGTGCGGGGTGCGTAGATGGAGAGTTTCCCGACCGGCACAATCCCGAATATGTTGATCTGATAGACGCGTGTTTTTGTAAGCTGACCCGACGTTTGCCAATGCGGCGCTTTTTTAAAAAGGTCCTTTAAAACCATGCGCGGGTTCGTGTTGTTTTTAAAAACAACCATGCTTACAACAACGCAGGCAACAAGAACAAATATGAGGAACTTTTTCATAGATACTCCTTAGAAAAGTGTGTAAATAAACGGTGCAACTGCTGAAGACGAGGTGAAAAATATAAGCGCCCCGAGCAGCAAAAGCATAATGATAATAGGTGTAAGCCACCATCGTTTACGGGTTTTCAAAAAATCCCAGAACTCGCGTATAATGCTGTATTTCTTCACAGTGTCTCCTTCTTTTCTCAAACGTCCGTATGTTACTTTGAACTAGGTACTATGAATGTACCTTGAATCCTATGCTGCCTGAAGTCCCTAGAAGAGCCGTTCATAGCGATCTTTGTTATCCGTATCCGCTTCTTTTTTTATCCAATACGATTCTTTGCTATCGATTTTCAAGCCAAGCAGGTCAACACCAAAGAGCCTTTGAAAAAAGCCGATCGGAGTGACTAATCCATAAAACAGTACGCATAAAATAATTCTCGTATTTATCCATGCAAGTCCTGCTGCAAAACGCATCCAGAGCGTATAAAAGTAGCGTAAGAACAACGGCTCAATAAAGGAACAGGTTATAAAGAGCAGCGAAAGGATAACAAGCGGTTTGGGCGCGTATTGTGCCTTTAGAAGCACGAGTTCCGCCAGGAAAAGACATACCAGCGCCATAGTAAGCCCGAATTTCCTGAGAGTATCCGTATCTGTTTTTATGATTTCCATTTTAATCTAAGGCGAAGTCCTTTCTCCAGTCAGAATCTTTTTCAAGAGGCTTTTGCTCTTTTTTATCCAGGAGAAAGCACCCTATGACCAAATGATCCATTCCCGTGCGCATAAAACAGCGAAACGCGTCAAGCGGCGAGCAAACTAACGGCTCTCCGCGCACGTTAAAGGATGTGTTAATAATAACGGGACAATTCGTTTTTTTGTAAAAAGCCTGGATTAAGTCATAATATAATTTATTCTCCTCCGGCTTTACTGTTTGGATACGTGCTGAATAATCAACATGCGTAACCGCGGGAATTTCCGAGCGTTTAACGTTCAGCTTATCAAATCCAACCAGTTTGTCCATGCTCTCTTTCGTGCGTTTATCTTTACGCACGCCGGTTACCAGGAGCATGTAGGGGCTGTCCGCATTCATCTCAAACCATTCATGCATCTTTTCCCGCAGGACTGTCGGAGCAAACGGCCGGAACGATTCACGGAATTTAATTTTAAGATTCATTTTTTTCTGCATTTCAGTGCTGCGTGCGTCAGCGATAATGCTGCGGTTTCCCAATGCCCGCGGCCCGAATTCCATTTTCCCCTGGAACCAGCCGATAACATTCCCGTGAGCGATAAGATCAGCGGTCAGAGCAGGAATTTGTTCGTACGTAAGCTTTTTATGCGGGATATTGTTTTTCGTAAGGAAATTTTCAATTGAGGCATCGTCAAAGCCCGGACCGCAGAAAGAGGCTTTTTGTGAATCGGTCTTTTCATCGCTTATCCGCTTATTGCCCAGGTATTGATACCAGATCAGAAGTGCCGCACCCACGGCGCATCCGGCGTCTCCGCTGGCAGGCTGTATCCAGATCTTCTTAAAAGGGCCTTCCCGCAAGATCTTACCGTTCCCGACACAGTTAAGCGCAACACCGCCGGCAAGGCATAACTTGTCCTGTCCGGTGACCGCGTGTACGTGTTTTGCCATGCCCAGCATAACATCTTCGGTGACCGACTGAATTGAGGCGGCAATATCCATATACTTTTGTGTAATTTTACTTTCCGGCTCCCTGCGCGGCCCTCCAAAGAGTTTATCAAACCGGGAATTCGTCATGCGCAAGCTGTTGCAGTAGCCAAAATAGTTCATGTTCAGTTTGAATGCCCCGTCTTCTTTTATTGCAATCAAATTATCAAGAATGAGATTTTTATAGTTCGGTTGTCCATAGGGAGCTAATCCCATGAGTTTATATTCACCGGAGTTTACTTTAAATCCGCAGTAATAGGTGAAGGTTGAATAGAGTAATCCCAGAGAATGCGGGAATCTAAGGTACGAATCAATCTTGATCGTGTTGCCTTTTCCAACACCAAAACTGGCAGTTTCCCATTCACCAACTCCATCCATGGTCAAGAATGCTGCTTCATGATAGGGGGATGGATAGAATGCGGAAGCAGCGTGCGCTTCATGATGCCCGGAAAACAGGATCGGCCCTTCAAAACCAGTCTTGTGCCGGATTATCGTGGGGATCCAGAGTTTGAATTTCAGCCAAAGCGGCATTGCTGCAATGAATTCACTGATTCCGGAAGGAGCGTACGCCAGCGCTGTTTCAAGTATCCGCTCAAATTTGACAAAGGGCTTTTCGTAAAAAACAAAATAATCCACCTCAGCGACAGAGATCGCGCCTTCTTTCAAACACCAGGATAAGGCATTTTGAGGGAAATCGTGGTCGTGTTTTTTACGCGTAAAGCGTTCTTCTTGCGCCGCAGCAACTATATCCCCATCGCGTATCAGACAGGCTGCGCTGTCATGATAAAAGCAGGAAATCCCGATAATATTCATTAATTAATATGCTACGGGTTCAGCGTTCATAACAATTTCATAGACATCGGTTTGCCCAATTTTCTTAACGCTCATTATATCATCATTTAAGGAGTCTTCGCCAGGAAAAGTTTTGACGAGTTTAAGGCCTTTTTGAGCCTGAAGAGCGGCTAATTCATCGAGGTCAGAACTAAGCCCGGATTGCGCGTATCCATCATGATGGACAAGCACGTATGTAACTCCCATGCCTTTGAGTCGAGCGGGAGTATTGTGAGCTGAAAGGACCGCGATTGTTTGGGCGAATTCATGAGGTTTTGAGCCGGGAATTGTGCCGTTAATTATCTTTTTATGATGTTTCGTTTGATAGAATTTATACATTTCATTTGGAGAACCGTTATCAAGGGGGTATTCCGCGATAATGATATCGTTGGGCTGCTGCGCCAGCCATGAATATACGGCAGGGAATTCAGAAACCTGCAAAACTTTTTGAGGCGGATACGTCCAGAATTCAAACAAGATGCCGATCATCAGTACTAAGAATATTTTCGTGCGTGTATGCTTATTCTTATTTGAAAAAGCGATAAAACCATACGCTGCCAGAACTGCAACAGCAAGCATGACAACGATGCCAAAACGGCAATATGCCCTGAACATGGGCAGTATTTTATAAAGCAGTGCCGAAGGCATGGGGATCTTGAAACCAACGATATCCCACCAGGGAGGCTGGGAAAATAACCAGCTTGCGACGGCAAGTACAACAAAGAATGTAAAATAATAACCCGGATTTTGAGAAGCCGTGATTTTAGCAGCCACGTCTTTCCTGCGTTTAAAGGCAATAAACGCAAGGATCAGCGGAATAATGCCTAAATAAAGCGTATGTTCCGTTAAGCTTTCTCCATACAAACTGTTTCCCACCATTTGCTGCGTCATGTTCCCGAAAAGCGGATGCGTGGAAGCGGGCAGGAAATAACTTAACGGCCTGGCTGATTGGGCAAATAGATCTTCAAATGGCCTGACAAACGGGTTAAACGCGCTTGCTTTTTGCGTTACAGCCTCTGCTCTTCCTTTCAGAATGACGCTGATCGAAGGTATAAGCAGGATCAATGCAATGGTATACGATACCAGTATGGAACGCAAAAATTTAAATTTTCCCTGTGTTTTTATCATAGCAGGCCTCATTAAATGATACGCCACGAAAACAAGCGTGATCAGCAGCATAAAATAGGCGAAATAAAAATCAAAAGCAGCGACCAGAAAAAAGCACAAGCCGCATTCTATTGTACGGCGGATATTTTGTTTCTCATGCAGGCGCAGCAGGGTCAGAATATATAACGGCATCCACTGTATCATTGCCAAGCCCAGATGTTGCCATGTGCGTACCGCATGGAACGGGCAAAACGCGTAGATAATCCCTGCTACAAGGCTTGCCAGGGCATTTTTCGTTAAGTGCCAGAGCAAAAGATACATGAATAAACCGGAAAGCAGGTATGAAAAAATGATTTGCAGGTTGTACGTAAGAATATTCCCTACCGCTAAGGAAAGTATTTTATTGATTGCGTCCCAGACGTAATAAGCGCTGGCAGTATTGTGCATACCGAACGGCGCGGCGATCCAGGCGCAGCTTGAGCCGGGCAAATGGTTGCTTATGGAAAAAGCGCTGTACCAGAAATTCCAGAGGGCGCCGAATGGCTCATCGGTAGTTTCAAAAGCGGGGATATGCGTCGATAATTTAAAAATGAACGGATAAGTAAAAATACCCGTAAGCACTAAAAAAATGAGGGTTATAAGAAGGATTTTTTTAAGGTTCATACGCCGTATTTAAAGATTAAGGGAAACGTATGCAGCCAGCGAAGGATTTTTAAATCGGAAACAAGCCTGATCTGTTTCTGGCAAAAATCGCGATGCCGGCTATTGTCTTTCCAATGGGTAATGTTCCAGCGTAAAGCTGCCGCGGTTGTACGCGCCAAAGCGGGGTTTCGCTCGATAATGAGTTCTTTGAATGCCATCAAGGCATAGATACAAAGCGTGCCCGGCAGGAAAACAAGCAATGAAATGAGCGAATAATTCCGCAGCATAGTCGCAATCCTGTTCTTTCTGGAATGGAACGCCAATTCCTGCACTGATGAAAAAACCCGAGTGGTTTTTGAAACTTTATGATAGACAACAGCCTGTGGCCGGTAGATGATCGAATATCCGGCAAGCCGTATTCTCCATGAAAGGTCAGTATCTTCGTAATAAAAAATATAATCTTCGTCAAAAACCCCGATGCGTTTCAACAACGCGCTCCGCGCGGCAAACGCCACTCCGCTTGCAAAACAGATCTCCTGGATTGCGTTACATTGCCCCCGGTCTTTTTGGTTATGGTTCCTGCCGAAACCAAAGCCGAAAACATCAAACTCCTGGCCGACATTATCGATCGTATCGGGAGTATGATGATACAGGATTTTCGGTTGTACCGCGGCAACAGCGGGATTGTCGAAGGCTACCCGTATTTCAGTAAGCCACGCAGGGTCTACTTCCGTATCATTGTTAATAAAAACAGCGATTGCTCCGCGGGAATTTTCAAAGCCGATGTTGTTACCTCCGGCGTAATAATGCGGGCAATCATTTTTAACAATTCTGAGTCTTGTTTCTGATTGATAGATCCGTTCAATGTCTTCTATGCTTCCGTCCTGCGAGCAGTTATCCACAAGCACGATCTCGAAATTCGGGTATTTCGTTTTTAAAACAGACTCGATGCACGGCAGTAAAACTTTTTTGCCGTTGTAATTGAGAACGATCACTGAAATAAGAGGTTCGTTGCTCATACGTTATGTTTTAGATAGCCAGCGAAAAGCTTTAATGAGGAATCCAAACACTCCGAGTTTGCCGTGCATAATGTGAAAAAGTTCTTTATCCGGTATTACGCGCATTTCCTGGATGATCTTTCTGTCAGAATAAATTCGTACGATGTGAGTACAATCCCATGCGAGTCCGCGGATGATAGCATACGCGTCGTTGAAACGGAACCTGAAGCATAATAAAATCGCTATACAAAGCCAGCTGGCCAGATGTAATGGCGCCATATAAAGTAATCGCAGCAATCCGCAGTTTTTAAGCACGGTTTTTGTGCAATTTTTAGCGCCCTCATAATATTGCATTCTCCGCGCGGCTTTTGATGCGGAGCCGCTTCGTTTGTGATAGACAACCGAGCCCGGCACATATACGATTCTGTATCCGGCAAGCCAGATCCTCCAGCAAAGGTCAGTCTCTTCGCTGTGCATAAAATAATCAGAGTCAAAAACACCTGCTTTTACCAGGGCGTCGCGCAAAACGCACATTGCCGCACTGCGCGCACCGAAAATCTCGATCTCCGTATTGTATTGGCCGTGATCTATTTCATTGCTCCCCAGTTCAAAGGGAAATCCCAGGAAACTCATATAATGGCCGCAGGTATCAAGGGTTTTTTTGTCCGGGAGTAACAGCTTGCTCTGAACGCACCCGACATTCTTATTATTTTCAAGGACCTTGAGCATTTCAGTCAGCCATGGCGCAGTGACTTCCGTATCGTTATCAAGAAAAACAATATATTCGCCTTTGGCCGCTTCAATTCCCCTGTTCCTTCCGTTTGCCGGTCCCAGGGGGATTGTCTGCGGCAGGATCCTGACACGGGTATCCTGATCAGCGAATTTTTGCGCACATGCGATACTGTCATCCTTCGAGGCATTATCTACAAAGATAACTTCAAAATCCCTAAAATCGGATTTAAGAACACTGCTCAGGCAGCCAGTAATACAATTCATGCCGTTGTGGTTTACGATAATAATGGATATGACCGGATCAGAATGCTCTGCCATATAAGTATGATACTGCTTTTCCCATATAATATGAAAGCGGGTTTTTTACTGAAACGCGCGGCATAAAGGACGAGTCGCTGACCGCGCGTACTTTTTTCTGCACCAGATGCCGTTTCTTAAGCACCGTAACGATATGGAACAAATTCCATGTTACTCCGCGAACTATCCACCAGGAATCGCGGAATTTGCCTTTTACGAGGAACATGGCGGACAAAGCAAGCCAGGAAGCAATATGCAGCGGCATGACGCGGAATAACGCCCCTAAAGAAAGATTTTTCCAGAGCGTTGTTATGTAATTCCGGCAGCCGTAATATTTCACCACAAAATCGGGATAATATTCTTTCTTTGCTTTTTTCCTGGTGCCATACGCATGGTGCACTACTGATTCAGGCAAAAACATCACTCGATACCCAGCAAGCCAGATTCTCCAGCAAAAATCAGTCTCTTCCAGGTACATATAATAACTTTCGTCAAAACCTCCGCTGATCTGCAACGCTGTTTTTCGCACCATGCAGGACGCTGATTTTGCGCTGAATATCTCCGCGGGAAAATCGAATTGCCCGGTATCTTGAGCTCCGCGTGCGCGTTCCGTTAAAAAACCGAATGCGTTAAGATAGTCTCCGGCATAATCATATTCATCAGCGGGTTCAATACGCAACAACTTGCTTTGCGCTGCACCGATCGTCGAATCAGCTTCAAAAGCTTTGATCAAGGCAGTAAGCCAGTTCCTGTCAACTTCAGTATCATTATCGAGAAAAGCGATGTAGTCACCTTTGGCAGAAGCGATCCCCCTGTTCCTGCCTACCGCAGGGCCAAGGCTTGCTTTATTCTCAATAATGCGCAGGCGCGTATCCTGGCCGAACGTGTTTTGTACCAACGCAAGGCTTTCGTCATCAGAACCATTGTCCACAAAGATTACTTCAAAATCAGGGTATGTATTGGCAAAAACACTTTTCAGGCAGGCGTCTACGAACTCAATACCATTTCGGTTAACGATTATGATTGAGGCAAGAGGGTTCATTTTAAATTAGCAAAAAACGATTCAAAAACTTCCAGAACGTACTCTATCATCTCTTCTGTTATTGCCGGATAAACCCCGATCCAGAAGGTGTTATTCATAATGTAGTCGGTGTTGGTCAGTTTCCCGCATACGCGATACCGCACGCCGCTAAAAGCAGGTTGTTTGGTGATATTTCCGGCAAAGAGCATGCGCGTGGCAATCTGCTTTTTCTCGAGGTACTGCACAAGCTGGTTCTTGGTAAATCCGGAATTCGGTTTTACCGATATAAGATACCCGAACCAGCTCGGCGTAGCGCCCGCGATATGTTCCGGTAAAAGCAGGTATTTGCCGTATTTCTTAAGCCCGTTATTAAGCAGCGTAAAATTACGCTGCCTGATCTTCATAAAATGCGGGAGTTTTTTAAGCTGTTCAACACCGATGGCTGCCTGCATATCGGTAAGTTTTAAATTATACCCCAAATGCGAATACATGTATTTGTGGTCATACCCCTGCGGCAGTCCGCCGAGTTTCCACTGGAATCGTTTGCCGCAGCAATTATCTTTACCGGGATCGCACCAGCAGGCCCTTCCCCAATCGCGGAAAGATTGGATTATATTCTTGAGTTTTGTGTCGTTAGTGACAAGCGCCCCGCCTTCTCCCATGGTGATGTGATGCGCAGGGTAAAAGCTGAATGTCCCGATTTCACCGTACGTGCCCGTAAACTGGTTATTCAGGCGCGAGCCAAGCGCGTCGCAGGCGTCCTCAATCAGGAAAATACCGTTTTTATGGCAGATCATGCGCATTGCAGCAACGTCAATGGGATTGCCCAGGGTATGCGCAAGAAAAACCGCTTTTGTTTTTTTGGTTATCGCCCGTTGTATTGATTCAGGAGCGACATTATATGTCGGCAGGTCAACATCCACGAAAACAGGGATACAATTATTCTGCACAATAGGATTCACCGTTGTGGGAAATGCTGCCGCGGCTGTAATAATTTCATCGCCGGGATTTAATTTCCGTTTCAGCAGTTGCGGTGACGTAAGCGCTGCGATTGCCAGGAAATTCGCCGATGAGCCGGAATTAACCAGAAGCGTGTGTTTTGTCCCCAGGAATTCGCTGAATCTCTTTTCAAACAGCTGGGCGTATCGGCCTGCTGTCAGCCAGAATTCAAGCGATGCGTCAACAAGCGAGAGGATCTCCTGTTCGTCAAAAACACGGCCCGAGCAATTGACTTTTGTTTTGCCGGGGATGAATTTCCGAGGCGCATGTTCCAGAGCTACAAGTTGTGAGACTGATTGGGTGATCTTTTTCCTAAGTTGCGCTGTTTTTGTATCAGACAAAGACATTTTTTAGCTCATCCTTCATTATTTCCAGGCTTTCATTTGGCGTGGGTATACGAATGCCCAGGGTTTTTTCGATTTTATCAATAGTAAGCCCCGCATTAAGAGGCCGTCTTGCTTTTCTGTTCAATGAATCTGTAGTTACGCCCCGAATAAAACGTTTATCAAGACCGAACGTATCAGCTGCTAAGTTCGCGAAATCAAGCCTGCTCATGCGGTTTGCGCCTACTACGTTAAATATCCCGGTTTTACGTTCCTGCACCAGCCTCCAGGTGATTTCAGCAAGGTTTCCCGCGTAGGTTGGTGTTGTAATCTGATCAAAAGGAGCTTCAATTGCTTCTTTTAGCCGGAGTTTCTTGATCAATGCCATGACAAAATTCTTTTCCTGCGGTTCTGCTCCGTAAACACAGGTCGTGCGGATGATCAGGTAATTCCTGAGGTTCTCGATGATCAACTGTTCGGCGTTGAGTTTTGTTTCGCCGTAATAGCTGATCGGGTTTGGTTTGCTTTCTTCGGTATACGGGCCGTCCTTGCCGTCAAAGATAAAATCAGTGGAAAAATAAATCAGCGCCGTGTTTGTACCCCGGAGTGCTTTTATCACATTATGCACGCCGTCAACATTGATTGCCTTGCAGAAATCCTTTTTTTCTTCGCAGGCATCGACATGGGTGAATGCGGCAGGCAGGAAAACAAATTCCGGGTTAACAGTTTCTATGAGTTTGCTGATATTGTGGTCCGAAGAGATATCAAGCGGCTGCAGCCCGGGAATAGCAAACTTTTGATACGTTCCAATAACGGATGTATGCAGTGAAATGGACTTATAAAGATAACTTCCGACTAAACCGGAAGCGCCGATTATTAAAACGCTCATCTATGTTTGAGTTCCCAGCTATACGGGATATCGTTCTTAAACGGGTCAATACGCAGGATTTCCTTGGGATCATGCGGAATCGTTGCGCAATTAGCGACGATTGCCTGCTTTTTACCGATGCCCTTGAAACCATTGTTTATGAGCGGAGGAATTTTAACCAATACGTAGTTATCTTCGCCCATAAAAATTTCCTGGATTTCGTTATAGGTCGGAGAATCTTTGCGCGGATCGTGCAGAACAAGTTTGACCATACCGCTGATGACCGCGTAATTAAGCGTCATTTTGGTATGCACATGCCACGCTTTAACCACGTTCGGGTATACGACAGAAAAGTAAATCTCGCCAAACCGCTCAAAAAGCGGGTCATCTTCCCGCAACATATGCATGATCTTGCCGCGCTCATCAGGAATCTGCTTAAGTTCTTTAATCACAACGCCATGTATCATGTT
>DAONEO010000012.1:58548-63667 GCA_035403145.1 Candidatus Omnitrophota bacterium
CGCGCTCATCAGGAATCTGCTTAAGTTCTTTAATCACAACGCCATGTATCATGTTTTTCCTCCGTTATTTAGAGAAATATTATAACATTAAATAGAGAAAAATCATATAGGTTAGTTGCTTATAGCTGATAGGTCATAGGTGATAGGAAAAACAAAAACTTACGTCCGCCTCCGGCGGAACTCAACCTATCAGCTATGACCTACGAGCTATGAGCCAATCATTGCGAGGAGCAATCAAACAGAAGGGGACATTTTCCAGCTTGAGATAGGGACAGTTTCCCTATTATAACGGAAAGTGTTTCTGTTTGACCAATCAGAAGGGGACATTTTCCAAGCGTACAAGACGATTTTGTCTCGTACAGGAAAGTGTTCCCTCTTCTAGGTCGCGACGTGGCAATCTGTTTTTATACTAATGATTGGAATTAGTCGTCATTGCGAGCCCGATTTACCCCATAATTAAACGAAGCATGGGCGTGGCAATCTCTTTTTTGCTCAAACAGCAAGCAAAACGTGTGTCGAGGCAAGTCTATCTCTTTTTGGCATAACAACAATATCAACATCCTGGCCTAATTTGTTCAATAGTGCAAGAAGGTGATCAAGCGAAAAAAAACTCAGTTTACCATTAACAAGGCAAGATACTTTTGATTGCGGAATACCAAGAATTCCAGATGCTTCTTTTTGCGTAAGGCTGCGTGTTTTGATAATTCCTGCGATAGTAGACATTATTTGCGCGCGCGCTAAAGTTCTCTCCGGATTTCGCGAGCCAATATCTTCGAAAATATTCCCGCTGCCCTTGTGGATGCTTGTTTTTTTAGTCATTTTATTAATATCCTCAGTAATTGGCAATGTAATCTTTTTGTGCTGCCAAAAATCTCTTTTTTATTAGCTCTATTTCATGCAAAGGAGTTTTAATTCCGCGCGTTGATTTTTTCTGAAAACAGTGCAATACGTAAACAACTTCTTTAAAGCTTACCGTATATACGGCTCGATACGTATTACCGTCAAAGTTTTCTACTAATTCCATGACATGCGCCCCGATAAATCCTTTTAATGGCTTAGCGCAATGAGGCTTTTCACCTTTTTGAACTTCATACAGAGCGTAACCAATATCATCTTTAACTTCTTCAGGAAAAGCTCGAATATTTTCTCGCGAAGAGCCTACAAACCTCAGCTCTTTCATTGAATTACCTCTGAAGTAAATATACCATATTTGATATATTTGTTCAAGCCTTTTATGGGTTTATTTTTCTGCATTCTCTCCTCCTGCCATATTAGACGCAGGAGGTGAAAGAATCTAACAAATTATTTTTTGGATTAACAGGGTAAAGCGATGGGGTTACAAGTGCATCCACCACAAAGCATGGCGGACAGGCAAGTCACAAGAGTACAAGTGGTCGATGGTCAATAGCCAATGGCCAATGGCTAAAAGCCTAGATTGTTCAAGTAGAATATGACGACTGCGCAAACCATGCCCTGTCACCCGTTAGCTAGTAGTAATTTTTTTGGTCGAGGGTTAGGAATTAGTAATTATATTCTAATTTCAAGCTTTTTTACCTTTGGTTTTTCATTAATCCATATACAGGTAAAATATATTATGCCAACTTGATTTTTCCTCAAAGCTTCGGTTATCTCTATTTTACTGTGGGAAGGATCGATAGGTATCCATGTAGCCGCAGTATCTTTGTGCGGGATAAAAACTTCTACCTCAGTTAATCCTGTACCGTTTTTTCCTTTAAATTTAACTTCGGTTTCACCTGAATATGAATCTCTATGGGCAGCGGGATCCGGACGGAGTTTTTTGTACTTAAAATAAGGATTACAAATAACAACGCTATTTCCAACATAATTTCGGAATTCAATATTTATTAAAGAGGTGTAGTTTACCCCTTCTCTATTGCTATGTGTGGTAAAAATATTTAGCATTGGGATACGTCTTCCCCTAATAAAATAGGCTGAACCGAAGATAACACCTAATACTAGCATAAAAAGATTGCATATATCCCAAATTCCCATTTCATTTAAAGAGATCAGGTTTCCTATTACAGTATTTATTATTCTCATTTTCTTAGCCGTTTCCTTTTAGCATTTTGAACAACAAGAGATTAGAATTCCGAGAATATATCATTTTATATAGAATAAATTACCGGGCTTAAACATATCGTTTTCGTCCGGTATATATTTATACCAATAGGTTTTTGCTTGAACATTGTCGCCATGAATTATTATTTTTAAATAGTAAATTTCTTTGTCCTTATCCCAAGCTAATCCTCTGGCGTTGAGTAGGTCAAATAATTCTAATCTAATAACAAAGAAGTTATTTGCCATTGGTCTCGATTGCTTAATTGTGCTTCTAATTTTCTTTACGTGAGATAGTAGGTTGATATATGTAGTTTCCCCGGAAGCGATATCTATTTCTTTTTCTCTTGTTAACCAGCGTAGAGAATTGGGCTCAAAGCGCTCCTCTTCGTTTCTATCTTTATTGAAAAGTTCAACGGTAATCCTAACTTTCTTAGCTGTCCCAAGCCCATTATTAGTAACTTTGAGCCTAAAATACTGCCTTTCAACCTGGAAAACACCCCATTCTTGGATTAAGTCTTCTGCTAGCATTGCCCACCTATAGCACCTGTCAGAATTCTTATCAAAGTCTAGATTGATGAGTGGAGCATTTATAAAATCTTGGAAACGCTGATTAAATAATGCAACTAAAATAGCAATAAAAGTTAAGAACTTTGTTGAAAACAAATATCCAGTTTTCAATGCAAGATTAAATAAAAGTATGCCAAGAATTAGTACCAATGAGGCTCTTTTTATATAGCTATCTTCAATAATAATCTTAATAATAGTTTTCATATTAGCTTCTGAGAAGTCGAGGACGTCCCTGATTTCCTTACTGTTGTTACTGTCTTGTTACGTCTACTTTATCGTACAGCCATTAGGTTCAAATCTATTGTAAAGTGAATCATAAAACTGATCGCAAATGGTTTGATGTATTTTTCCAGAAGAAGATTCGTATTTAGCTTTAATTATTATGTGCCACGCAATATTATTATCACGGTCAATTTTTATTTGTTGGCAAACTTTAACAGGTATAGTAATGGTATAATACATCGTACTATCCGGGAAAACCGTAGTCGGAGGCGCAAGAGGGAAATAATCTCTAGAAGTATTTATGCGTTCTTTTGTGTAGGCTTTTTCAGAATATAAATCCCCCGAGAATGTAACATTAAAAGCAGGAGCTTTTCCATAGTTTTTAAATTCAATGGGTACCGCCATTTTCTCTAATTCAATGCTATTTTGTTGAAGTCCAGGAAAATTTTTTATTCCAATGTAAGGTCTATATGATTCGATTTGAGTTTGAAGTTGTTTGTTTTGATAGAAAATTCCGAAGATTGCAAACAATAGTGTTACTGATGTTAAAACTACAGCCCTCTCAGAACTTTCAAGACTTACAATACCTAAGGTAATCATCAAAGAAATAACTAAAGAGTGGACGAACAATCCCAAATGTAATCCCAAGCATAAAATAATAATTAAATAAATTAACCAAAATAATTTTTCTCCTGGTGGTATCTTTTTATAACTAGCGTTAATTTCTTTTGGAAATTTGAGTTTCATTTCTTGTATTTTCCAATGCGTTACTTAATTACAATTATATATTGAGTTTTAAATTCTGTGGTTTTTGGGGACGTCACAAATAGGGACACTTATTATTATTTCGCTGGCAGACAAATGAAGTATTACTACTTCATTTTAATCCAAAAATGAAAGACTTTACCGTTTTTCGGATATATGACTTTTCCGTTTCGGACTATGTACTTGCAGAATATTTCAACATACCCTGCGCGTCCATTGTTACTTTTCATTGTTTTTTCCTCCTTTCTAGGCTAGGGTTACCTACCCGCGAGCCCGAACAAAATAAAAACAAGGGGGCCGGGGTAAGAACTAACTAACCAAGAGTAGAGGAAAAACTAAAAAGAGCAACGTTTGTCTACCAGCGATATACAATAATTATCCTATTTTCACCGATTGATTGTTATGTAGCCATCAATCACAAAACTTATAATAATCAAAAAGCGAATTCCAGGGGCACTTTACTTAATTAACAATTATGTTTTGTGTCCACAGAAGTTTATTTTGTAGTTTCTAGTTATTAATCTAAGAATTCCCACTCCCAAAAGCAATATTGAAGCTGGTTCGGGAACAACTGTATCTCCTGAATCTCCTCCCCCTTGTCCAAACTCACCAGGATTTTGTGTGTAGCCACCGGGAGGAGTGTAACCATCTGGTGGTGAAGATACTTCTCCTGTTGGTGTTATTCGAGCATGAAAAAGCACGTAATTATCGTTGAATGCCTGATTTGTCCAGATCCATTGTGCTTGATTACTAATATAAGTCACCGGTGAATGCCACATCCAGTAATCATTAGAAATATTTGTTCCATAGGACGTCGGTGTTGTCCACCCAGTCAATAAACTTGGATTAAACGTTGGACCAGTATATGCCCACGCAGATGAATAATTAATTATTTCCCAGTTTACAGTGTCTGTTAGTAACTGGCTGCTCCCCGTTTCGTCGAAAGTCCCGGAATCAGTGTGAAAACTTCCAAGTAACCCTCCCGGACCATCTTTATCTGCTGCGGCAATATAAATATCGAAGTAAGAACTTGAGTAAAGCTCACCTGTGATATACTTTGCATTAATCCAGCCATGATAATCCTGTTCAGGAATATCATACCAACCGAATGAACTACTCCATTGACCGGCGCTATTGTATCCCCAAATCCAAAGATGATTATCCGCTGTTACAAATGCATCAAACCCGATAGCAAATGCATTTGATGCTAATAAAGAGAATATAAATAGGAAAATAAATATTTTTTTCTTCATTCTATCACCTATCAGCTATGATCTATAAGCTATGGCTCGACTTAATACTCTAGTCCCCCAACAATTCTTACTAGCTAGCGGGTAACAAGATATGGTCCGCGCAGTCGTAATATTCTACTTGAACAATCTAGGCTTTTAGGTATTGGCTATTGACCATCGACCACTTGTGCTCTTGTGACTTGTAACGTTGTAACCCTTCCCTCTAGCAAACAAAAAAAGAGCCACTCTGGAAA
>DAONEO010000013.1:0-55252 GCA_035403145.1 Candidatus Omnitrophota bacterium
CCCCATAGACAACAGCTGCATTTGAAGAATCAGCAACTTGAATTTTACCAAGTGTCGTTGTCTGCGTACCGGTAGAAATATTCCAGAGCCAGGTAAGATTGGAAGCCGTAACACCTGAAGCAAGCGTTGTCCAGTTTGTCCCGTTATTCCAGGAATAACTAATATCAACGCCCGCGATATTACCTTTACGAGTCCAGTTAACGCTATGGTTGGTTGCTAAATCCCAGCTCTCTCCTCCTGACGGCGCAGTTACAGAAATAGCACCGCGCAAATCAAAATAGCTATAGCCGGTATCTGTTGCGTTTACATTGCTGGGATAAGTAATGCGAACCTTGCAATACGAAGAAAGCACTGTTCCGGGTACTGAAGCCCAAAAATATGTCCCAGAGTTAGGAGTAGTGTTATCTCCAACCGTCACTACATTACTCCAATTACCTCCCTGGTCCGTTGAATATTCCAGGGTAACGTTCGTAACACCAATACCCGCTTTTGTCCATGTAATGTTATAGGGATCTGTGGCAATAACCACATCCCCATTTTCCGGATGCGTAATATTGAATACAGGTAAAACCGCAAACGTGTTAGTAGAAATGCTTTGGACGACGTTCGGATTCAAACCATCCTCTATCTTAATCTTTGCGGCATTGGAAACTGACGTTGCATTATCAATCGGCCAAGGAATAGTCGCGTTAGCAGCGGCAACCTGACCAATCGCAGTCCAGGTTGAACCGTTATTTAACGAATATGACGCGTTCACCAAACTTACTGCAGACGAGGTCCAGGTAATATATTGAGTAGTGCCAACCGGCCAATTCTGTCCGCCATTCGGTGATGTTAAATGCAAATTACCAACGATGTTAAAACGCGAACTGGTTGCCGTAACGTTCGCTTTGCCGGTTTCCACATCATAGACTTTTACACGGGCATCTGCGCTCGTTAAAGTCGGAACAAGCGGCCAAACGTAGAAAGAACCGTTATTAGCCAAAACATTATTCTCGACTGTCGTCCAATTAACACCTCCGTTACTCGTATATTCGATATTTACACGGCTAATGGCAGTACCGGTATAGTTCCAGCGTATCGCTGACGTATTCTCGGTATTAGCGGTTATATTCGCATCAAGTGTCGGTTCCGAAATAGTAATGATTGGGCGTATACCAAACGTTGCATTGGATGTATCGGTAACTTCATTAGTAAACGCCGTCCTATTATCGGAAACTTTGATAAGACAGTGATCGCTCTTTAACGTATCCGGTATCGGTGTCCAGTTATAGGTATTCACTCCTTCGACGCCGACAAACGTATTATTAAGAACCGTCCAATTACCTCCGTTATCAACCGAATATTCAATCTTCACCGGATTAACCGTGCCGGTAGCATACCAAGTAACTTGACGGTTCGTATCTCCGACATACCAAAGTTCTCCGCCATCAGGCTGCGTAACTGATACCTGACCGGTTATCTTAAATGTTGCATTCGATGTGTCATTAACATCAACGTTAGGATCCCCTACCAATGTTAAAACCTTTACCATTGATGTCGGATTTAAATCATCGGGAATACTCCAATTATAAATCTGAGTTACATTATCCGCTCCTGCCAAAGCTTGAGAAATATTTGTCCATGTAGAGCCTGAATCATTGGAATATTGCAGCAAAACATTACCCGGGTACGTACCAGTCGGCTTCCACTTAATCTGTTGCGTGGTACCTTTGACCCAAACTTCTCCGCCATTCGGAGCAACAAGCTGAATAGCCCCTTTAATGGCAAAGCTATTATTGGAAGCGCTAAACACTGATGGATTATCAATATCGGAAATATTTACCTTCAGAGTCGAACCAATAGCATCAGGGATTGTCCAGGAGAATGGGCTATTGCCGCCAGGCGTTGAATTGATAATCGTATACGGATAGCTCGTGCCGCCGTTTAAAGAATATTTAATTTTAACGTTAGCAATACCACCGTAGCGATCCCAGGTAATATTCGTAGCACTTTGATTATCATAGGTAAGGACGATGCCCGCGTCATTCGGCTGGTTAATGAATATGCTTCCCTTTATTTCAAAAACCGAATTCGAACTATCAAAAACTATCGTTGGATTAGAAGAATCCGCCACCTTCACAAGGCCCTGCACGGTCGTATTCGTGGATGTAGAAATATTCCATGGCCAGGTTAAATTTGACGCCGGCACACCAGAGATCAACGATGTCCAGTTCGTTCCATTATTTTGGGAGTAATAAATATCAACGTTTGCAAAGTTACCTTTCTTGGTCCAGGTAATATTACGTATATCACCGATCTGCCAGCTCTGCCCGCCGTCAGGCGCAGTAACGGTAATTGCACCACGCAGATCAAAGAAGCCTGCACCCGTATTATTTGCCGCTTCGTTATTAGGATCTATAACACGTACTTTACTATATTCTGAAAGAGTTGTTCCTGGGACTGCCGCCCAATAATATGTACCGGTATTCGGCACCGTCCCATCACCTGCCGTAACAACAGCGGTCCAATTCTCTCCCTGATCGGTTGAATACTGAAGCGTAACATTACTGACCCCAAGACCTGCTTTAGTCCAGGTAATGTTATACGGATCTTCGGCAATAACAATATCGCCATTTTCCGGATGCGTAATATTAAAGACAGCTACAACCTCAAACGTAGCTGTCGATATATCATAAACAGCACCCGGGTTAAATGCATCTTCAATCCTGACTAACGCTGTCTTTGAAACCTGTGTATTATTTTCAATCGGCCATGGGATCGTGGCATTTGCTGCGGCAACCTGACCAATATCACTCCAACTCGATCCATTATTGAGTGAATACGACGCGTTCACAAGACTGACCGCTGCGGATGTCCAAGTAATATATTGCGTTGAACCAACCGGGAAGCGCTGTCCGCCGTTTGGTGAGGTTAACACCAAGTTACCGATGATATTAAACCGGGAACTCGTTGCTGTTACATTCGCCTTACCTGTCTCAATATCATAAATACGGATACGCGCGTCAGCTGAAGTCGTAGTCGGCACCTGCGGCCAAACATAGAATGAACCGTTTTCTACATTGACATTATTTTCCAAAGTCGTCCAATTAACACCGCCATTTGTCGAATATTCAATATTAACCTTTGTTATTCCTGTGCCGGTATACGTCCAACGCACCGCAGTAGTATTCTCTGAGTTCGCCGTAATATTATCGTTCAACGCAGGAGCAGTTATGGTAAGGGTCGGTTTAATGGCAAATGTCGCGTTAGAGACATCGGTAACTTCAGATATAAACGCAGTGCGATTATCCGTAACTTTAATAAGACAGTGGTCACTCTTTAAACTATCAGGTAACGGAGTCCAATTATAGGTATTAACCCCTTCTACACCGGTAAAACTGTCATTAATAACAGACCAGTTGCCTCCGTTATCCACCGAATATTCGATCTTAACTGGAGTAACGGTACCGGTCGCATACCACTTGATCTGACGGTTTGTATCCGTTACAAGCCAGGTTTCACCGCCATCAGGCTGAGTAACCTGGACATTACCTTTAATTTTTAACGTTGCATTTGACGTATCATTAACATCAATTGCCGAATTCCCGACAGATGTAGAAACTTTTACTAAAACAGTTGAACTGATATCATTCGGGATAGTCCAGTTATATGCCTGCGTAATATTATCAGCACCGGCATCAGGTGTTGCGATATCGATCCAGCTTAAGCCTGAATCATTTGAATATTGCAAGGTAACCGTACCGGGATAGCTTCCGGTTGGCTTCCACTGAATTTCATACAGAGTGCCCCTGGTAAGTGACTGGCCTCCATTAGGCTGCACCACATGCATACTTCCCTTGATCGCAAAAGCATTGGCAGACTCATTATAAACTGTCGGGTTATCAACATCGCTGACGTTCACTTTTAAATTCGCGCCGATTGAATCAGGAATTGTCCAAGAAACAGGGCTGTTAGTAGCCGGAGTTGAATTAATGATCGTATATGGATATGTTGTGCCTCCATTGATCGAATATTTCACCCGCACATTCGCAATACCGCCATACTTCGTCCAGGTAACATTGTACGCGCTTAAATTATCATAGGTAAGCACTGTTGCCGGAGCAGTAGGCGCAGTTAAACCCACACTACCCTTGACTTCAAAAACAGCATCGGAAGTATCAAAAACAATCGAGGGGTTCGATGAATCGGCAATTTTTACAAGACCGTTGGTTGTTGTATTAGTACTGGTCGAAATATTCCATGGCCATGTAAGGTTTGAAGCTGCAACACCCGCGATAAGCGATGTCCAATTTGTGCCATTATTCTGTGAATAGGAAATATCTACGTTAAGAATATTTCCTTTTTTCGTCCAGGTAATATTATTGGTTTGCCCGATCTGCCAGCTCTCTGCTCCGTCAGGATCAGTAACTGTTACGCTGCCACGCAGATCAAAAACACCCGCACCGGTATCATTGGCGTTTGCGTTGTTCGTATCAAAAATACGCACCTTACCTAATGTTGATAAAACAGTCCCCGGGACTGAGCTCCAATAATATGTTCCGGTATTCGAGCCGTTGGTTACAATAGTAGTCCAGTTACCGCCCATATCAGTTGAATATTGCAACGTAACATTGCTAACACCAAGACCGGCTTTGGTCCAGGTAATGTTATAGGGATCCTCCGCAATCACAATATCGCCGTTTTCAGGATGGGTGATGTTGAAAACCGCGTTCACATTAAACGTTGCGGTCGATACATCGTTAACAACTGTTGGATTGAAGGCATCTTCGATCTTTACTAACGCTTGTGTTGAAACTAACGTATTATTTTCAATCGGCCATGGGATGGTAGCGTTTGCCGCAGCAACTTGTCCAATCGCTGTCCAGTCAGAGCCGTTATTTAAGGAATACGAGGCATTCACAAGACTAACCGCAGATGAAGTCCAGGTAATATACTGCGTGGATCCTACCGGATAATTTTGCCCGCCATTGGGCGCAGTTAGAACTAAGTTACCAATAATATTGAATTTCGAGGATACTGAGGTTACATTTGCTTTTGAGGTTTCAACATCATAAATCCGGATACGCGCGTCAACTGAAGTTGTCGTAGGCACTTGCGGCCAAACATACGTCGTGCCATTTTCAACCATCACGTTATTTTCAACCGTTGTCCAGTTCACTCCGCCATTCGTGGAATATTCCACATTAATACGACTAATACCGCTTCCTTGATATGTCCAACGGATCGGCGTATTATCGGTATTGGCAACAACGTTTTGGTTCAAAATAGGCTCGGTTAAATTAAGCGTCGGCCTGATCGAAAATGTTGCATTCGAAACATCGGTTGTTTCAGAAACAAAAGCAGTACGATTGTCGGAAACGCGGATCAAACAGGTATCACTCTTTAAACTATTCGGGATAGATGTCCAGTTAAAAATATTCAAACCTTCAACGCCTACAAACGTGTTATTAATAACTGTCCAGTTGCCGCCATTATCCACAGAATACTCGATCTTAGCCGGATTAACGGTACCAGTGGCATACCATCGAATTTGACGGTTCGTATCTGTTACATACCAAATTTCACCGCCATCAGGCTGTGTCACTTGCACGCTACCGCGGATCTTAAGTGTTGCATTCGATGTATCATTAACATCAACCAGCGCGCTGCCAACTGATGTTGAAACTTTGACCAAAACACCGCTACTAATGTCATCAGGTACAGTCCAGTTTTGCGCCTGTGTTACGTTATCAGCGCCTGCGGCTTGTGAGCCGATATCAATCCAACTCACACCTGAATCATTAGAATATTGCAGCGTTACATTACCCGGATATGTACCGGTCGGCTTCCATTGGATCTGTTGAGTGGCACCCTTTACCAATGACTCGCCACCATTGGGTTGTATCAAGTGAATGCTTCCTTTAATTGCAAAAGCATTCGCCGATTCATTATAAACAGTCGGATTATCAATATCGCTGATATTCACTTTCAGATTCGCGCCTATTGCATCAGGAATGGGCCAAGAATATGGGCTGGAACTAGCTCCGGTTGAATTACTGATAATATACGGGTAATTCGTACCGCCATTTATGGAATATTTAATCCGAACATTAGAAATTGCGCCATACTTGGTCCAGGTAATATTATATGCGCTTAAATTGTCATAGGTAAGAACGGTTGCCGGCGCTGTAGGAGCTGTAAGATTGATGCTTCCCTTGATTTCAAAAAGCTCTTCCGAAACATCAAAGACGATCGTCGGATTGCCGGAATCTGCGATTTTAATAACACCCTGCGTAGTTGTTTGTGTTGCAGGCGTAATATTCCACTGCCAGCTTAAATTAGAAGCGGTCTCTGCCGAAGCAAGCGAGGTCCAGTTGGTGCCGTTATTATAGGTATAGTAAATATCAACAGTCGGGATATTGCCTTTCTTGGTCCAGGTAATATTCTGTAATTGACCGATCTGCCAGCTGTCATCTCCGGTAGGTGCGGTAACGGTAATCTGTCCGCGCAGGTCAAAAACACTTGCGCCGGTATCTGTTGCGTTGGCATTGCCAAAATCTTTAATACGCACCTTGCACAACGTTGATAACGTTGAGCCGGGCACCGATGCCCAGAAATATGTACCCGTGTTCGGCGCGGTTTGATCACCACCGGTAATTACAGAACTCCAATTACCGCCATTATCAACGGAATATTCAAGCGTAACATTGGTAACGCCAAGGCCGGCTTTGGTCCAGGTAATGTTATAGGGATCTTCGGCAATAACAATATCGCCGTTTTCAGGATGCGTAATATTGAAAACCGCATTCACATTAAACGTTGCGGCTGAAATATCATACACAACATCGGAATTAAAGGCATCTTCAATTTTAACTAACGCCTGCGTAGAAACTTGCGTACTATTATCGATCGGCCACGGTATTGTGGCGTTTGCAGCAGCAACCTGACCAATAGGTGTCCATAAACCTCCGTTATTCAAAGAATATGATGCGTTAACAAGACTTACCGCAGCAGACGTCCATGTAATGTATTGCGTTGAACCAACCGGATAATTCTGCCCGCCATTCGGCGCGGTTAATTGTAAATTTCCGATTATATAGAATTTCGGTGAGGATGCCGTTATATTTGCTTTTGCTACTTCAACGTCGTAAACACGCACGCGCGCGTCTGTCGAAGTCAAGGTCGGTACTTGCGGCCAAATATAGCTCGTGCCATTTTCAACCATCACGTTATTCTCAATGGTTGTCCAATTAACTCCACCGTTAATGGAATACTCAACATTAACGCGACTAATACCGCTTCCTGTATATGACCAGCGAATTGGCGTATTATCGGTATTGGCGGTTACATTTTGATTTAAGATCGGTTGAGATATCGTAAGCGTCGGACGTATCGAGAAAATAGCGGCTGACGTGTCTGTTACATCATTAATAAATTGTGTGCGGTTATCCGATACACGGACAAGAGAATGATCGCTCTTTAATGCCGCAGGAACCGACCAATTGTAATCATTAAACCCGTCTGTTCCAGTAACCGTGTTGTTAATCGTTGTCCAGTTACCGCCATTATCAACTGAATACTCTATTTTTACCGGTGTTACGGTGCCAACAGAATACCAACGAATGGTATTATTGGTACCCACATACCAAAGATCGCCTCCATCAGGCTGCACAACAGAAACAGACCCGGAGATCCAGAATGTATCATTTGAAGTATCGCTTACATCAATGGCCGGTGCACCAGTCATTGTCTCAACTTTAACCAAACAATTCGTACTCATGAAATCAGGTATTGTCCAGTTTTGTGTCTGGGTAACGTTATCAGCACCAACTGAAGGTGTTGCAATAGAAGTCCAATTCCCTCCATTATCGATAGAATACGAAATATTCACCGTACCCGGATACGTTCCTGTTGGCTTCCAGCGAATTTGCTGCGTAGTACCCTTAAGCCAATGTTCACCACCATCAGGCTGAATAAGTTGAATAGCGCCTTTAATAGCTGAGGCATTGGTATTCGTAGAATTAGCATCAGAATTTGAAGCGTCTTCTACACGAATAAATAATTGCGCTGAGGATTTAATTTGATTCGGAACCTCCCAATTCAAGAAGGTATCCGTAATATTATCCCCGATCTTTGACCAAGCTCCCTTATTATTGTATGAAGCATAAACATGGAACTTCGGAACGTTGCCATATTTCGTCCAGGTAATATTATAGGTATCTCCTACGATCAAGGCACTGCCAACACTCGGAGGATTCGGCGCAGTTAAACTAATGCCTGCCAAAATGGTCAGCGTATTATTTGAAGTATCATTCACATAACTCAGAGTCGTACTCTGCACTTTAACTTTCACATTACGTGAAGGCGTAACATCAACAGGTATGTTCCAATTATAATACCCATTCGAAGCGGGCACACTGCTGTTAATAATGTTCGTGTATCCATCTCCGCCTGAACTCAAATCATAGGTAATATTCAAAATACCGATACTACCGTGCGGATTCCAGGTAATATTCATCGGTGTCACGTTAATATTGTACGTCTCACCGCCGTTAGGTGTTTGTAAAAGGATAGCGCCTACGATATTAAACGCCGGGGATGTAACATACACATCATCATACAGGGTTGAGGTAACGCGTATTTTCTTTCCGGTTCCAATTTTATCCGGAACACCCGCTGGCCAGGTGACCGATGTACCCGCGACATTGGTAGCCACGGTATCATTAAACTGGGCGCCGTTATCAGCATAGGTAATATTAAAATTCCCAATCGTACCATGCGGATCCCACTGAATAAGATACGGATAATCAACGGTTAAGTTTTCATTCAAAACAGGAGCAACAAGATTTATCTTACCTTTAATGCGGAAATTAGGCGAAGCGTCTTGTGCTTCTGCAGTAGTATTATCATAGTAACTAGCGACTTTAATCTGCGTATTATTACTCAAAGCATTCGGAATAGGATACCATGCATACGTACCATTATTAAGATAGGGATTCGGATCAGTATCGATCATCGTCCATGGGCCACCTGAACCATTCGAAGAATAATATAGCTGCACCTTATCAACAGAACCATCCGTGGTCCAGGTGATATTTTCCGTATCATTAACAGAGAAAACACTAATTGCGGTTGGACGAGTAATGGTAAATTTAGGCGTGATATAAAAATTATTTGTGGAATTATCCATCGTATAATCATTATAATAAACACGAACTTTCATTTGATTATACAAAAGTGTAGGATCGTCAGAATATACGTCCGGAACCGTCCAGGTAAACGTTCCATTGCCGGCCAATTCACTTGCTGAGATCGTACCATTGTAATTGGCTCCGCCATTTGTCGAATACTTCAATTGTACAGCACCCATATTAGAACCTGTACGAGTCCAATTAATCTGATGCGTCGTATTAACCTGCCACTTCTCTCCGCCATCCGGAGCAGTCAAGTCAAGGCCGCCGCGAATAGCCAATACATTAGTTGAAGAATCAGTAACATTCAATTCATCGCTAACCTGATACACCTGAACCTTAATATTCTCGGTTAACTGGGCACTCGCCGGAACCAACCAATTATATGTATAATTACCGGTTGTATTAGACCAGGTATCATTAATAAAATACTGATACCCGTCAGATCCATTATTGGCAGTATAATTAATACGTACCGCACCCAGCGAACCTGTAGCATTCCAGGTGATCGGCATAGTATTACCAACAGAATATGCCTGGCCGCCGTTAGGGCCTGTCACATCAATCACACCCTTAACATTAAACGGATCAGAATCATCATAAAGTGACGTATTCTCAACCCAGTCAACGCGCACTGCGCCTGCCTGAGTTATAACATCCGGGATACCTGCCCATGAGGTAGTATTACTGATCGCCGAAACAGACCCAATAATCGTTGTAACGTTTGCGACATCGCCAAAATCACCGAACCGTGCAAACCGCACACGAACATTATCCGCGGGTTTAAAACCAACTGCCTGCCAATTGATCGCTTCCGTTGCCCCAACTCTGAATATATCGCTTGATGCAGGCCTGGTTACTGCTAACGTACCACGGATTGCGATAGTAATAGTAGAATCTCCAAAAGGAGTCCCGGGAACTGTTGTACTACTGGTGTGATTTGCCGCGCGGAAAGTGACTGACTCATTGACTGCTCCCGTAGGCACAAGCCAACTATAGGTTTGATTCGTACCAGTTTCTCCATCAGCAAACTTGGTCCAAGAAACATTATTAAAAGTATACCAGAGATCAACACTTGCCATTGCCCCATACAGCGTCCAGTTAACCGGATGCGATTCACCAACTTGCCACACTACTGCCGCATCAGGATATGAAAGCGAAATATAGGGATTAATAACAAGAGTCGCGTTGGAATCATCAGAAACAATCAGATCAGGATCATCCTGGACACTTTCAATATGCACGGTGACAAGTGGATCAATTGCAGCCGTAGGAATTACCCAGGCATAACTACCCGACGTATTTCCTGAGGTAACGTTATTGGCAACAACACCGCCGCCGCCGGCAGTAAAGTTATACGTAATATTTACCTTATTATCTCCGTGAGTCGTATGCGTCCAGTTCCCCCATTTATCCCAGGTCACCGTTTTATTTTCAGACGCATACCACGTTTCTCCGCCATTCGGGGAAGTTAATTGCAATTTACCTTTAATAGTAAAATTATCGGTGGAGTTACCAGTAACATTCTCTGAATCTCCTGCCCAATAAACCTTAACTCGCAATGCTTTACCTATATAATCAGGAAGAGGATTCCAATCATATGAACAAGCATCCCCGGAACAAGCGCTTGCTTGCGTAATACCCGTAACCACATCATTATACGGACCGGAAGCGCCGTTTTGGGAAAGCGCGATACGGAAAGTGCTCCCGCTTAAATCACCTTTTTTGGTCCAGGTAACGCTTCTATTATCCTCCCCAACTGTCCAATTCTCACCACCAAGAGGAGCGCCTAAACTTAAATTACCCTTAATTTCAAACGGGCCGTTTGAAATATCAAAATACCCTTGCGGGTACGCAGATGTATACGTTCCGTTTGTATCAATGATTGCGATACGCAGCTGACTTCCAATGAGATTTGTTCCTCCAATACTCTCATTAATTGTCCAGTTATAGGTATTATTATTGGCGACTCCATTGTAGGAACCGGTAACAGGAGTTGTATCATTAATAAACAACGTATAACTACCGATCGCACTGGCATTTTCCGTATTAATTTTAACTGCCATGGGGTGATTTCGCACCGCATCAGCGCAATTCCATTTAATCTCCTTAGTGTCACCCACTCGCCAAATCTCTGGTGCAGTATAGTCACCCGTACCATTATCTCCATTGGGGCTAACCACATCAACTGCAGGGAATTCAACAACATATGAACTGATAGTTGCCGATGCATTCGAGGTATTACGCATGAATTGCAAGTTAGTATCACTGGTTAATACGGCAGCGACTTTCTGGGCAGCATGATTAGCTCGATAATACGCCCCTGTTTGGTTTCCACCTGAAGTTGAAACAAGTTGAAACGCCCTGGTCCTATCCACTGCAAAAATAGGAACAGAGGCGGTGTTTGTGGTATTAGTCGCACTATAAGCAAGTGTAGTCCTGTTGCTTTGCACAAACGCTTCATTCGCAAATTCAACGACATACCATGGCACATAAAATCTATCCGCTGAAATATTGGCAACTCCCACGCGATTAAACTGCAAGGTCGATGTGTTAACGATCCTTCCATCGAACATAATACGCGCTTCAGTACCCATATAATTTGTACTATAGGTGCCGTTATAATCAGAAGTCGTATTCGCTTTTGTCTCGTTACCCGATTTAACCGTATAAACAGAAAAAGCCTTGCTTAGATTACCCACCGTAATCGACTGGTTATGAGAAACAGCTCCACCTTGAGGAATAATAAAGGTGCCGTTGGTAACATTAGCATCCCGGTCAAATTCAATAACTTGATAAACAAGGTCAGCGTTGTTGCCAGTATTTCCACCCGTAGTACCTCTTCGGATCTGCAAAGTATTGCTATTGATCAATGATGCGCTAAAAAGGTTACGTTCATCAGCGGTAACAAGGTTTGAATAATGTTTTGCCGACAAAAGAACAAAAGCCCGGGTAAGATTAACTGACGGAATGGTTATATTTTTGATAAGCGACGTTTCCGACATCGTGGTAATTGCGCTTGTTACATTAACACCTGAGGCAAATTCCACGATTGTGTAATTAGCATACACGGCAGGGTTGGCACGATAATGTGCCAAAACTAAGTGGGTCGGATCATCAATAAGGCCGAATAGATCCATGATAGACCTATTTTCACCAAGTGCTGCTTGCGTAACCACAACGAAACTTTTAGAGGGATCTAAATCTATACCGCCTGTCAACGTATCTGCTGCGGGCGTAGTACCGGAACCAGTCGGGTCTTCCAAATCAACCGTAACGATTTCTGTCGTAGTATTGAACTTATATCCGGAGTGAATAACACGCTTAACTTGATATGCTTCCGAGCTATTGATCAAATAAACAAACATGCCTCCCAGCAGCATCACTGCCAGGAACATGATTAAGAAAACTTTTTGTTTTTTGATCTTAAGCCACATACGTTTTATTGCTGTTCTTCAGCAACCTCTGCACTTTTTAAAACATCTTCTTCTGATGGCGCCGGTTTCTTCACACCTTTTTTGATCAAGGAAATCACTTTTGCCTCGAAATTTGTTTTATCCTGCGTTTCATCTTTCTTTATTTCCTCATTAAATTGAACCCGCACCTGGTCCCCCGGCTCTAGATCGCTCAAACTACGCAGATGATCAAGCTTTACAGTCTTCGGGTTAAAGGGGATCATGATCTCACTTTCAGCGCCGCTTGCTGCATCACGCGCAAAGGTGACCGAAATATATTTTTTCCCAATACCGGCAACTTCCCCCTGTACTTGCTTTAAGGTAACCTGATGAATTGGCGCGACACTTTTGGCTTTTACCGTTTCAGTCTTACCTAATTTAGTGTCCTGCGCAAAACCCTGGCCGGCAAAAAGAACAAAAATAAAAACAAAGAAAACTAAAAGGCTTCTCATTTGGCCTCCTTGATCTTATAATACCCCGGGCTGACAAATGAAACCCCCTCAAGGCTACCATTGACAAATTGTTTACGAAAAGCGCCATTCATGTTCCCGTCTTTTTCTTCACCTTTTAAGAAAACAATCTCACCGTTTAAATTCCGCTGCATAGTCTCCCAAACAATGGTGCCATCAGGAAGGGTTGTCGTGGAATAATTCGACGCAACGAAACCGCTGCTTATAAGATACTCAGAGAACACAGTGCCGTTTTTAAAGGTGATCTTATCAAAACGCGGATACGTTGTCTGCGCACCCTTTTCAGGCATAAGCTCTGCTACCCATTCAGTTCCATCGATATCTTTCAAGGAATCTTTAATAAGCACCCGCTTTTCCACTTCTTGCATAACAATAACTTTGCGCGGGCGCTGATAATACATCACCGCTGCCACCACACCGGCGATCACAATAAAAATCGTTAATGTCACCAGCGGGCTTAATCTCTCTTTCTTCTGTTGTGCCTGATCCTCGGCTTCTTTCTTTTTCAATTCTTCATCGATTGTTTCAATAAATCGTCTGGAACCGAGGATGGTTTTTCCCGTAATATTTTTTGCAAACGCATTCATCTCTTCCTTGGTAACGGAAGCAATAAGTTCAGCGTAATCTTTTTTCTCCGGGAAGATCTTTGCGGCAAGATCCATCACCTCGCGCACTTCATTCGATAGATCAATGGCAAGAGACGGCGCAATAGCTGCGACATCGTCCGTCGAAGAAGTCGCCGTATCATACAGATAAGCAGCATTACTGGTAAACGAATATTCCGTAGGAGTTTTAGCGAAACCGAGACGGACCGGGCTGGTATGAATGTACCGCACCAAATGCACTAAGTACGGGTCTTTCTCAACAACCACTGATTTGAAACGTTCTCTGAAAAGATGGCCGCGGCGGGCATAACGGTTATTATAATATTTTGTATAGGAAGAGCTTAAATCATGCATAACAAGAGAGAGTTTTTCGCCCTCCGTAAGCTCCATGAGAAGCGTAAGACTTGCGGGCATAAGCGCAAAACTAAACAGCTTAAAACCATATTGCTCTTTGTACTTTTTTAATAAATCTAAGTACATTGCGGTATCCCTCTCATCAACAAAAATATTTTCGCCCACGCTGCCTTTCACCGTGACATAATATAAACAATTTGAAATATAAATTCGTGGTGCTCTTGGCATCTTTTAATTATCAGTATATTTCTGCGTGCCTGGTACATTTTGTTTTCTAAAACCGCCCTATTTTTCAATATATGCCTTGTGCCTGGCACTTTCAAGCATAACCAAAAAAAATCCCAGGCAGAGCTCTACCTGGGATTCAAGTGTAATCGAAGATATTCGGCAGCCTGCCCATCCATCAATAATGGACGCATAGCTTTGCGCCCCCGCCTTGCAACGGGTTTGCCTTTTCGTATTCTCAAAGAAATATATGTATCGTAATCCTGATTAAATAATACCATATAGTTAAGCTTTCTTCAAGCTTATTTCTTTCCCTTCTTTTTTACAACGGGTGCAGCGGCAGCCGGCTGTTCAGGAGTTCCTGTCACATCAGCCTGGTTCGTTGAGAAATTAGCAGTTGACTTCTCCCCCTTCATCGGCTGATTACTGATAACTCCTTTCATACCAGTATCTTTAAGTTCCCCTCTTAGAAAAATTATTCCTTCTTTTTCATTAACCTGCATGGTTTCCCACACAGCAGTTCCGTCATTCTGCACGTTCAGGGTAAAATTTGATTCCGGATAACCGCGGGCAATGAGATTTTTTGCGGCAACTTTTCCATCTTTAAATGTCAGGCTTTCAGAATCTCCGCCTTTAACCTTACGCCCCGATTGAGAAAGAGTAGGAGAAACAAAAACAATCCATTCTTTTGATTCCAGATTTGCCTTGGCATTTTCAAGCATCTGAGTTTTCATGATATTTTTAACCGATTTCTCGGCATCAGCTTTCACCTTCTCTGCTAAAACCATTGTTGATGCAGAACTATCGGTCAAAGCAAACGCAGATGACACCAGCCCTATCGCACATAAGAAAGCAAGAATACTTGTTGTAACTCTCATTTCTCTCCTCCTGTTTTATAGACTGTTATGTGTGCTTGTTTTTTCAAATCTTCAAACCATGAACCCAAACCCTCAAATTTTTTTCTCATCTTTACCTGATCAAAAAATGATTTTTTGTTCTTCTGGAATTCAGCTTCCTGCGCCGGCTTTCCCTCAAGCACCTTAAAAACAGCGAATCCTTTATAAATAGGCTCCGGTTTATAATATTCTCCCGGCTTCATGCGCACCATCTTCAAAGTCGCATCTTGAGGGAATTTCCAAATATCAATAAGAAACTCACAGGAAACAAAACCCGGTCGCTTAAAATCTTTTGCACGTTTCTCTTTTTCCATCCCCCAGAAATTCTTATCCGCTTTTGCCTTGCGGTAAAATTCATCGGCTTCCTTCTGGGTTGCAAACTCAACTAATTCAACTCCCAGGGTATTGTACTGATTAACAAACTTTTGATGCGCATCCTTCTCATCCACCACCGGATTCAAAGAATCAAGCACCTGTTGCCGCAACTTCTGAACCTGAAGCAAGTGGCGGATCATGTTGTTAAATATCTCGGGAGTTACGTTTGTACGCTCCTGAAGCCATTTGGAAAAAGCAGCGGGGTCTTTTTTGAAATCAAAACTAACCTTTTCAGCAGCAAGGAGTTTGACAATTTCATTGTCTAATTCTTCCTGAGAAATTACGATATTCCTGCGGAATGCTTCAAAAGAATAGAGCAGCTGATCCCAATAATAATTTTCCTTATCTTGATCGGTTTTTGGCTGGGCATCCCTAAAACCAAACACTGTGGAGACATTTTTTACAAATTGATAATTCTGGAGAGGAACCTGAATTCCAAAGAACTCACCAACAAACTGCGGCGGGGTTTCTTCAGGGCGTACAGATTCTGATTGGACACTTTTATTCGATTGATCTTGCAGGGCAACAGTCTGATTCTTCCCTGCAGACGCAAAACCTGTTGTGTTATATACAGTTATGTTTGTCTGGGAAAAACCATCCCTGTTCAACGAGACAATTACTAAAAGAACAAACGTTACCTGTACAAAACTTCTTTGTACGTTAGCCATTGTATTTATTCCAGAGGCTGTTTAACATCCCAGGTCTGCCAGGTGATGATATACTTTTTAACCCAATCAGCATCCTTATCATCTTTTTTACAATACTGCAGATACTGTCTGAAATGGTTAATAGCCTTTTGCCGGTTGACCATATACTCGGCATAAATATAACCGATATTGAAATGAGCGTAGGCATCATCCGGAGTAAGTTCAAGACAGCGTTCAAATTCCGAAAGAGCCCGCGAGTATTCTTTTTGTTTGGTATAAAAAACTCCCAGGTTATAATGCATGGTCGCCGTTTGTTTCACGAGCGTTTTGTTCTGACGGGCGATTTCCGCAAATTTTGTCGGCACCGTCGTAAGCCGTTCTTCAAACGCGCGGTTTTTACTGGCCGCCTGGGACATGTTTTTATTATATCCTTCAACCTTGCTACTCAAATTCTTCAACTCTTCCTGGAGCCGTGCATCGCTTTCTTTGAGCTGCTTAACCTGCGCCTCGGAAGCCTGAAGGTTGACGGACGAACGCGACAGTTCTTTCTTAAGGGAATTGTTTTCATCCTCAAGTTTTTTCCTGCCGCTTTTATCCCGTTCTTTAACAAGGAGCTGCTGTAAATCTTCTTTTTCTTGAATGACCTGCTTTTGGATCTTTTGAAGGTCAATAATTTCTTCCTTCAAATTTTGGTTCTGTTTTGCGACAAGTGATTTTTCGTTTTCCGCCGTCGACAAAGACGTGTCAACGAGCCCTTTTGCTTTTTTCAGGGAATCCACTTCGGACTCAAGCTGACGGGCCTTATCACGGTCGGACAACAAGCCTTTAACCTGGGTATTTAAATTCTCCCTATCGGTCTTAGCCTGCTCAACCTCTTTTTTCAACTGCGCATATTCATTCTGAATTTTATCATAATTATTTTTTAAATCAACACCTTCTTTGGATATTTTTTCGATCTCAATACGTTGTTTCTTGATATTTGTTGAAAGCAGATAATTGCGGAAAACAAAGTACGCGGACAAACATGCAAAAACGAGAAATAGCGCAGCAACCGTTAAAACCATTTTGCCGATACGTGTCCCTTTAATTCTCTGGATGCTTTCCATAACACTATTTGGATTCGTCGTCATCTTGCAGCCCCTTTATAGATAGTGCCCCTTCCTTCTTCTCATTAAAACTTAAATAATCCCGATACGGCTTTACACCAACAGGCGCAGCTTCTGTCCCGAAACTTTCAGGCAGCATTGCCTTATCCGGAACAAGCGGTTGATACTCTTTGTAATTTTTAGGAGGTTTATCCCCGATAAATCGCTCGGCGGTATCTGCGTTAAAATCCTTGCCGCTGATAATCCGCGGAGTAATCATGACCAGAAGCTCGGTACGCGTGGTTTTGTTCGAGATGCTCTTAAACGCATTCCCGATAAAAGGGATCTTCCCGAACCACGGGGTTTCCGAACCCGTATCGTTCTTTTCTTCTTTACGCAAACCAGCGATAAGAAGCGTTGTGCCATCTTTCATCATCGCAGTTGTTTCAACCAATGACGTATCAATAATCGGAATGGAATTGTTCGTAGGGGTTGTCAGCGTTGAGCTCACCGTTGAGATCTCGGGTTTGACTTTCATCGTAATGAAATCCTCGTCGTTAATATGCACCGTAACGGAGAATTGGACTCCGACATCAACAAACGTAACCTCTTCAGAAACCGTGCTCGTCGTCTGTCCTGTCGAGGTTGTCGAGGTGACATAGGCCTGACGCTCACCGATATGGATCTTTGCTTCCTGGTCATTGACAACAATAAGCTTGGGGTTGGAAAGGATTTTACTGTGCCCCTTGGTATCAATATAATTGATGACGGCATCAAAATCCCGTTTGCCGCTAATAATACCAAAATGCGTATTATCACCGAGCACCTTGGCAGTGCTGGAATTCAAAGAAGAGGTTGTCCCGGAAAACGGGTATGAACCGATTTGATCTCCCAGGGCAGAATACGTATCGCTCCGGGTTGAAAAGGTAGCGTTGGAAGAAGACGTCATATTACTGAATGGATACGAACCGATATATCCTGTTTCGCTGCTTCCCGTCAGAGTCCGCAAGATGCCTTCCCATTCCATGCCGCGGGTCTGATTGTCGTTCAATGCAATCTTAACGATCTTAACATCAATCAAAACTTCTTTCGTCGGCCGGTCGATGCTGCGTATCAGCCGTGCAATCTCCTGCATCCTGCCGGGAAGCGTCTGCACAATAATCTGATTATTGCGTTCATCGGCTTTTACCGTACCGACTTTTTTACCTTCAATCCTGACTTTTAAAATCTCTTCAACCTCTTTTGCCTTGGCGTAATTAAGGTTAAACACTTCAACAAGATTCTGTTTTTCAAACTCATCTAACGCACCAGTCAGCTGTTCAATCTTTTCCGGCGTATCCATAATAAGGACATTACCCGCTTCAGGGTCGACTAAAACACGGCCAATATCGCTTTTGAGGGCGTCTAAAAGACTGAATGCCTGCTCAGGAACCGCGTATTTCAAACGCATAATTTTAACCTGTCTCTGATCGGAAAAATTCTTTCCATACAAAGCCTTATATTCTGCGTCAGTCATGATATTGAAGACTTCGCCTTTTTGCACAACAGCAAGACTATTCGATCGAAGCATAAGATCGATCACATCTTTCAGCGGAACGTTCTGAAGCGTTAAACTGACTCTACCGGCAACATTTTTAGTCGCAACAATATTTAAATCTCCTTTTGAAGCAACGTACTTCAACGCCTCAAAGATATCAATGTTACGCAAATCAAGGGAAATCGGCTGCTGTAAACGCTCTTCTATAGGTAAAAGCACAACCGGCTTTTCATCTTTTGCCGGCTTTGCCGCATCGCGAATAAGCGCATCTTTTGTCTTTTCCGTATTATCTGCCGGAGACGCCGGCGTTATAACTTGACTTGGGGCAGGCTCAATCGACGATTGCGGCTGTTTTTCCTGATCAACCGCCGTCACAGGAAGTGCTGCTGCCGCAGCCTTATCCGAAACGCTCGTATTAGATTGCGTTGCGATGGTTACCGCAGCACCCTTGGCAGATTCCAAAACCGGCAGGGCGGTATCATTATTTAACCGGCTTACCGGGGCAGATGAAGTTGCATTGGCTGATGGCGTTGGCAAAGCAGCTTGCGACGCCGCTTTAACACGGTCAACGGAAAGCTCTTGAGGAGCCTCAGGAGCCCCTGGTTGAGTCTGATTCGTCCCATCAGTCGCAATAACCTGCGGCGCCTGAAAAACATTCTGATCAACTTGCGAATAGAGATCTTTTTCCTGGGCGCTCACGCAAAAAGCACCCGTAGCAAAAATAACCGCACCCAGAATAATCGCCCGATGTAGTTTCATATGTTAATGCGGCTCCGCTTTCTCATCCTGCCACGTTTCCCATGTCAGAATGTATTTCTTGGCGCGATCGGCATCTTTGTCTTTCGGATCCAACGCGAGGTATTTCTTGAAATGGAAAATTGCCTTGGGTTTGTTACCTAAAAACTCAGCATAAATAAGCCCCAAATTATAATGCGTCGCGGCGTCGTTCTCATTTAATTCCAGAACCTTGTTGAATTCAACCAACGCGTCATTATACGACTGTTTTTCCAGATAAAAAACTCCTAAGTTATAATGCAAAACGGCGTTTTCTTTCACAAGCCGGTCTTTTAAAGGAGCAACCTGGGTAAGTTTCTTTTCGTACATCACCAGTTTCTGCTTAAGCATACGGTTATCACTTACCAAAAGCTTGTTCTTCTCAAGCTGGATTCCCAATTCTTTCAACTTATCCTCAAGTTGTTTCCTGCCTTCAATTAAATCGGAAATCGACTTATCCTTATCTTTCAAAGAAACAGCCATCTGCTGCACTTGCCCTTGCAAATTCACTTTTTCATTCTGCATTAAAACATATTTTGATTCGCTATCCATCAGCTGGCTTGTCAGTTGCTGTTTATTCTGCGTAATATCGGTCACTACTTTTTCGCGTTCACCGATTGAGGCATTAAGCCGCTGGATCTGGTCGGCAAGCGTCAGTTTCTCCGCCTGCAATTGAGCAAGTTTTGTTTCGCTTTCCTTAGCCTGTGCTACACACGCTTCTTTTTCTTTCTTTAAATCAGCGATATTCTTCTCTTTCTCCTGGACACTCGAAATCAACTGCGTAATTTGTCCGGCGAGCGTAGGCTCAGTAGCATCCATTTGCCCCTGTATCTTATTGATCTTCTGGTCAAAATCTTCTTTTTGCGCAGCCTGCGCCTCTTTATTCTGCGCAGCCGAAGCAATTGCTTTCTCCTTCTCCTGCATAATACCGGTCAGCTGCTGCATCTGCAGCGCAAGTTTCGTTTTATCGGATTGAATTTGCGTAATACGCGATTCCAATTCCCTGACTTTATCCGCAAGCGCCAACTTTCCTTGGGTCAAATCAGCAATATTCTTTTCCCGGTCAACGACACCAGCAGTTAAATCCTTGATCGTAGCTGCCATCTGCTGTTTCTCGGAATTCATCGCAGCCAAACTGGTTTCATACCCTTTAACTTGTTCTTGCAATTGCTGCTTATTCTGGGCAAAACCGGCAAGCAGCTTATCTTTTTCTTGCACTGCCGCGGTCAATTGTTGAATTTGGCCCTGCAGATTCGCGCGCTCGCTCTGTAACTGCTCAACCTTAATTTGATAATTCTTCAAATCAATCTGAGTCGATTGATCTTTCGTGCGAGAAGCATCAAACTGATTCTGCAGATTCTCTCTGGCGGCTGAAAGTTGCTGGACGCGTGAACTTAAATCGGAAACTTGAGCCAGCATCTGTTCTTTCGTTTGCGTCAACAATGCAATAGCCTTGTCTTTTTCTTGCACCGAGCCGGTCAGTTGTTGTATCTGCGCAAGATACGTCGGCTCTTTCGCCTTGCTTGCATTCAGTTCGTTCTGGATATCGCCTTTTTCGCTTAATAACTGCGATAACTTTGTTTCATAATTTTTCGACTGATCAAGAAGCTGTTGTTTATTTTGGGTAAGACCGGCGATAGTCGTATCTTTATCTTGAATAACCGCTGTCATCTGCTGAAGTTGACTTTGTAAGGAGTTCTCTTTCTCTTTTGAAAGCGCTACCTGGTTCTGCAAAGCGGTTTTCTCATTCTGCAACTGCGTGATTTTTGCGTCAAAATCCTTGAGCTGCGCGGTCAACTGCAACTTATTCTGATTAAAATCAGCGATCACTTTCTCTTTATCCTGCAATGTTTTGGTTAGCTGCTGGATCTGGACGATTACCTGCTGTTCCTTCAGTTTCGAAGTATCAAGCTGGCTCTGCAGACTGGTACGGTCATTCTGCAACACCATGAGCTTAGACTCATAGTCTTTGATCTGCGCAACCAATTGCTGTTTATTCAACGTTGAATCAGCTATCGATTTATCCTTATCCTGCAATGTCACCGTCAGCTGCTGGATCTGTCCTTTCAAATTCGCGTTCTCTGTCTGCAACTGAGCTAATTTACCTTCATAATCTTTTACCGTATTGATCAAAGCTTGTTCGCGCTGCTTTATACCATCAAGCTGCCCCTGTAAATTTACCTTGTCATTTGTCAACTGTTGCAGTTTCGTTTCATAATCCTGCGTCTGCGCCAGTAATTGCTGTTTATTGGCTTGGATATCGGCGATCAATTTTTCCTTATCCTGAATAGCCGCGGTTAAGGTCTGGATCTGGCCTTGGAAATTCTGACGTTCAAGCTGCAACTGCGCTAAACGCGCCTCGTAATCTTTAGCCTGCCCCAAAAGCTGCTGTTTATTCTGGTTCAAATCAGCGATAATCTTATCTTTATCAGAAATCGAAGCGACCAATTGCTGAACCTGCTGTTGCAAACTCAATTCTTTTGACTTCGTATTATCAAACTGCAACTGCAACCCGCTTTTTTCATTTTGAAGCTGAGTTAAACGCTCCTCATAGGCATGAGACTGCGTGGTCAACTGATCCTTGCTCTGCGTTAATTCCGTAATGACTTTATCCTTTGCCTGCAATGAAACCGTCAACTGCTGAACCTGATCCTGGAATTGCTGCCGCTCAGTTGCCAACTGCGCTAAACGTGCCTCATATCCTTTCGACTGTTCCTGCAAAGAAGCCGCCTTATCTTTAAGCCCGTCAAATTGAGACTGGAGAGCAACCTTTTCATTCTGAAGCTGCCCAAGTTTTATTTCATAATCTTTATTTTGACCGGCCAAAAGTATTTTGTTCTGATTCAAATCAGCAAGAGCTTTATCTTTTTCTTCCAACGAAGCTGCCAACTGTTGATATTGTAATTGCGCTGATTTTTCTTGTGAACGGGATTCCGCAAGTTTATCCTGCAAAGAAGCCTTTTCATCCTGCAACTGGGAAAGCTTTGTCTCAAAGCCTTTCAGTTGATCGGAAAGCTGTTGTTTGCTCTGCGTTAATTCGCTGATCGTCTTATCTTTATCCTGCATTGACTGGCTTAACTGCTGGATCTGATTCTGCAACGTTGCCTTATCCGTTTGCAGCTGCATAAGACGAGCTTCATAATCCTTAACCTCAGTCTGTAAATATTCTTCTTTTGACTTTGAAACATCAAACTGGCTTTGCAGACTCGTCTTTTCCGTTTGGATCTGATCAATGCGCAAAGCAAAATCACGCGCCTGACCGGCAAGCTGCTGTTTATTCTGGTTCAAATCAGCGATCACCTTATCTTTTTCCGAGATCGACTGGTTCAACTGCTGGATCTGCGCCATCAAACCCTGCTCCTGCGTTTTCGAACTCTCGAATTGACTCTGCAACTGAGACTTTTCCGCAACAAACTGACAAAGTTTTGCTTCGTAATCTTTTGCCTGCGCTACGTATTGATCCTTATTTTGAGTAAAAATAATAATGGATTTCTCTTTATCCTGAAGTGCGGCTTGTAACTGCTGCATCTGCTGCTGCGCAGAAGTCTCTTTTGACTTCAACACATTAAGCTGTCCCAATAAATCAGCCTTTTCCTGTTGTAATTGTCCGAGTTTAAGCTGACAATCACGATAATTGTTTTCCAGCGCATCTTGTTTAGCTAAGACATTTTGCAGTTTTGCATTCAAGTTCTCTTTTTCAACCTGCAATTGCGACAACTTGACTTCGCATTCTTTTGCCTTGCCCGCCAGCTCCTGCTTATTCCTATTCAATTCAGAAATCAGCCTATCTTTATCAGCGATTGAGACTGACAATTGCTGAAATTGAAGTTGCATTGCCTTTTCTTTTAAACGATACTCGGTAACCTGGCTGGTCAGAGTATTCTTCTCACCGGCCAACTGAGTTTTCTCATCTTTAAGCTTACCATAGGCATCCTTAGTCGCAGACAATTCATCCCGGATAGCATTGAATTCGGTAGTAATGGTATCAAGGTCTTCTTCGTAACTCCCCTTATCCTGAGAGTACGCGGATGAAAACACAAACAGCGTTGCTGCGATACCACAAAGTATTTTTTTCATAGTTATCCTTGGCCTTTTGGCATATGGTTGATTATACCTATATATATACCTACTCGTAAGTCTTTGATCCTTTTACCAGCAATTTCCCCGGCATAACCTGCGGCATTGGCGAACCAGCAGGAGATGAAGCCTGTATGCCGGCTGCTGCCGGCAAAGTCTCTTGCTTAAACATACCGCTATCATACAAACGGAATCCCTTGGACGGGATGCTCATATCAGGCTGCCCGGATTCCCCAGCTTCCTTGCCCTGTTCCATAACGCTCCCGGGGACCTCAGGCCTAAAAACATCAAATCGTTTTGCTTCTTTAGCCGGGAATTTCTGGGTTTCTTTCTGGCTGATAAATTTATCTCCCTCAAAAATAGTCGGTGTCAACATAATGACCAGTTCAACCCGGTTTGTCGTCTTCGTTGAATTTCTAAAAAGCATGCCTAGGCCGGGAATATTACCCAAAAACGGGAATTGCTCTGTTGATTCCGTTTTTTCATCCCTGCCCAAACCGCCGATAATAATCGTAGCCCCGTTTTTTGCAATAACCGTGGTTTCAGCAATATTCGTATCGACAACCGGGATCTGGTTCCCGCTTGAAGATGTAACATAACTGATAATACTCGATATCTCCGGTTTGACTTTCATGGTAACATAACCGTCATCGTTGATTGTCGGAGTAACAGAAAGCCGCACCCCCGTATCAATATAGGTTACCTCTTCCGAGGTTGTCGTGGACGTAGTACCAACGGTTGTTGTTGTCGTTACATATGCCTGCCGTTCACCAATATGAATTTTTGCTTCCTGATTATTAATAACCGATATGGAAGGGCTGGCCATGATTTTCGTTTTACCGAGCGTCTGCAGGAAATTAACAACCATATCGAAATCCCGCTTTGAACCGAAAATTCCGACGTGCATGCTTTTACCAAGAGTTTTTGCCGTACTGCTGGACAAAGCGCTGGTCGTACCGCTGAACGGATATGAACCGATCTGATTGCCGTTACTTGCATAATAATCGCTTCTTGTCTTAAAAGTAGGGCTGCTGACACCTGCGTTCATCACGGAAAAAGGATATGAGCCAAAATAGGTCGTACCGTATTGCGCCGCTAAATTAAAAAGACCTTCCCACTGCACTCCCTCATCCTTCTCATTCGAAATTTTGATTTTTATAATCTTGGTATCGATAAGAACTCCCTTGGTCTTCCTGTCAAGGCTCGTAATAAGCTCCTCGATGTTCTTCATTCTCTCAGGTAACGTCTGTACAACAACCTGGTTCGTGCGTTCATCGCATTTAACCGAACCAACTTTTTTAAGGTCAAGTTGCTGTTTAAGCTGATCCTCGACATCTTTTGCGCGGGCGTATTTCAAATTAAAAACCTTGATCGTGTTCTTCTGTTCCAATTCCTCTATGGCTTTTTCAGCCTCGGCTATTTTCTCCGGCGTATCAATAAGCATAACCGCACCGGACTCCGGCTGAGCCAGGAGCCTGCCTATTTCGCTCTTTAAAGCATCAAGGACATTAAAAACCTGCTCTGGTACCGCATATTTCAAACGGAAAATCTTAACCGTACGGGTATCGGAAAAATTCTTGCCATAGAGACTCTTATATTCGCCTTCGGTCATAACATTGTAAATTTGCCCGCGTTTGTCATACGCAAGGGCATTCGAGCGAAGCATAATGTCAAAGACATCGCCGACAGGAACGTTCTCCACATCCAACGTAACCCGGCCGGTAACTTTACGGGTCGGCACAATATTAAATCCTGATTTAAGAGCAAAGAATTTAAGGGCATCGTTAATATCAATATTACGCAGAGAAAGCGAAATACGCACATCTTCAGGCAGAGACACCATGCCTAACGGAGCCTCATTGGCATCTACATGCAGGCTGGTTGCAGAGAGCGTACAAAAAATAACCGCATAAAAAAACCAGCGTCGTGTCATCGGAGCTCTATCTCCTCGCCCTGATAACTCAAAATCACCTTATCCTTAAACACTGCCTGGACGCGAATTTCATTTTCGATAACTTGCCCTTTTTTCAGGAAATACGTGTGCTGGCTCTTCGTATCTTCTATCATCACATCGGGATCCCCTGACCACGAAATACCGGCCAACCGATAGTTCGCAGTAGCTTCGAGAATCCGCTGCGAAGGCCCTTTCGATAATCCAATGGTATCGGACGGCCGAGCGCCCATACGGAAGATATCGCGTTGACGGGCTTTCTCAACATAAATAGCAGAACCTTTCAGTAATGATGCCACCTGAGCGATTTTATATTCGGATGGTTTGGCAAGTTTCACTTCAAACTGTACTTTCTTACCAAGGTGCACAATCGAAAATCCCAAATTCACCAAGAAAATCAAAACCAGAAGTACAATACCGATCTCAAACAGTACGTTCAGTGTTTTAATATCCCACGTTTGGATTTTAAACCCGGGAATCCCGCCCCTCAAAGTATCTTTTAAATACGCAACTCTCCCTTTCATAGCACCGGCATGAGCAAACCCAACCCCGTGATGCTTAACGGCGGCAACAACAGAACTTACCCCGGACTTTTGAGAAGCCGGCTTCTCAATAAGGTTTAATAACTGTTTTTCTGGAGTTAACGGATTATCTGCCATGTCTTTTTTTATTGCGTTAAATTTCTTTTCTCTTGCCTGAGCATTTCAAGTTCAACCGAGATGCTCTTTAAACGTTTCTTTAAGGAATTATTCAACATCGTTGTCTGACTCAACTGGTCAGTAGCCGCGCCGCGTAATTCTTTATCAGACTGTAATTGCTGTTGAAGGCTGGAAACCCTCGTTTCAGTATCACCCAGCGTTGACTTAAGCTCTTGTATGTTTTGTTCTTTCTGGTGCAGAGAATCCTGCAACACCTTCTTTTCTTCTTTAACATTCTCCAGCTCTTCCTGTATGCGACTGATCAAAGTAGACTTATCTTCAATCTCGCCCTGTTTCTTACTGAGCGTTTCCTGGAGGTCATCGGAAAATTTCTTCGCCTGAGCTGACATCTGGCTTAATTCGCGGATACGGTCATTTAATTGAGCAACCTGCGATTCACTATCGCCCTTGACGCCCTGCAAACGGCTCACCTCCGCATCAACTTCACGCCGGGACGATTTCAAGGCGTCCAGATCACGCGACAAGCTCATACGCTCTTTTTCATTTACTGATATCTTAGCCGTAAGTTCTTCAATACTCTTCTGCAACGTCTGCGTCAACGTTACTTTCGTACGCAGATCATCTTTCACGCCGGCAAGTTCACGGTCACGCTCGCTCATCGCAGCCTGCAAATCCCCGATCTGTTTCTGCAATTCACGCGTCATCGCCTGCTGCCTGTTTAAATCGCTTCTCGTCCGGCTCAACTCTTCAACTTTATCTTTGGTTACCAGATCATGATCCGTAATATTCTTATTCAAAGCATAATTTTCATCCTGCTGTTTCTGAAGATCCGCCCGCGCTTTGGCAAGCTCTGTTTCACGCCGGGCCAATGTATCGCTTAGCTGCGCGATATTCTGATTAATTTCTTCAGATTGTCTTTTTAAATCATCCCGTAACCGGGCAATCTGCGCATCTTTACCGGCATTGTCCATATCAGCCTGCGACAATTGTTTTTGGATGGCATCGGCGCGTTCAACTTGTTTACGCGCCTGTTCAAGAGCTCCGGTCGTTTCCTCAGATTTACGAGTCAGATCAAGGTTCAAATCAGTGATTTTTTTGTTCAACACTGCTGCCGCATCAACCTGCTGCTTAAGCTGGTCCTTGAGACGAGTTGCTTCGTCATCTTTACTGGCGACAATGGCATTTAAATCAGAAACATTCTTGTTCAACGATGAACCAAGCTCTACCTGCCTGCGCAAATCTTCCTTCACGCGCTGCAGCTCGCTTTCTTTTGCTATGAGCGCATTATTCAATTCAGCGATATTTTTATTCAAGGAATCAGCCAGCTCAGACTGACGCAGCAAATCGTCTTTAACTTTCCGGAGTTCTGCCTCCCGATCATTCAATGACGCGGAAAGTGCGGCAATATTCTTATTAAGCGATTCACTGACAATCGCCTGCTTCTTGAAATTCTCCTTAAGAGCGCCAAGCTCATCTTCAAGCAAACCTTTTTCCCGCTGCGTAATCGTTAATTGATCTTCTAACGTAGCATGGGTCGTTGTAAGAGTTTCAAGTTTGGCGTTCAGATCACGGATTTTATTTTCCAAACCCAATCGGATAAGCCCGCTATTGGCAGCATCTTCTTCTTTCTGCTTTAAAGCAGCATTGAGCTTTGCAATATCTTCATTAAGTTTTATCAATTCTTTTTCTTTAGAAGCGATAGCACTCGTAAGAAGATCGAGATTATCCCGCATGGAATTATTTTTTGTTTCGACTTCCCTGATATATTCTTTCAGGCGTGAAAAACTGCGTTCAGTCCCGACACCCGCCTCATCAGATTGGCGCGCGCCGCCGGCTCCCATCAAAAACCCGCCTGTTGACGAACGGCTGCTGCGGCCGTGAGAATGTGCGACATGATCAATGTCGCTGGTAATACTCACATCAGACGCTCCATCCCGTGATGAAACCAGGGAAAAAGAATGGTCCTTCTGCTGCATATTCAAACCAACACCAAGGATGAGCCCGCCAATAGTTGCTGCAGGAATAAAAATATACCGGGCTCCCTTTTTTTTATCTTTCTGAATATAGCTCATACTTAATTTACCGTGATTGCAGCGTTCTGTAATACGTGATGCTTACGCTGCCAGCCTGATTGTACTTCCTCATCAATCAACTCTTTAATAATATCTTCATCAACAACCAATTTATTCCTCAGTACCAACAACTTCAAAGCTTTATGACAAAGCATATTCACCTGCCGCGGATATCCGCGCGTATACGAATGGATTATCTGTACGGCATCTGCAAGAAAAATTCCCGAGTCCGGTTTAAAACCCGCATGACGGACACGGAACTCGATCATATCGCGTGTCTCTTCAAAATCCAGAGGATTAAGCGTATACTTGAAACTAATGCGATCAAAAAAATTCTGCATGGTTACAATGCGTGAATAAAATTCCAGCTGCCCCAACAAAATCAATTGCAAAAGTTTGAATTCATTTGTTTCATAATTAAGCAGGATACGCAGATTCTCAAGTGTTACTTCATTGAGCTTCTGGGCCTCATCAACCAATATGACAACGGTCTTTCCTTCGGTAACTCCTTTTTGATACAGAAATCGCTCCAAGGTTTCGCGCAAATCCAGAACTGAAGGATTCGGGGTTCCTGAGAAATCGGGAATTTCGAAATTGCGCACCAATGACTTTAGGAATATTTCCTCACTTTCAAATGAAGGATTCAGTATTATATGGAATATAAAATCTTCCCGCGATTTCAACTCCTGGATCAGTTTCCGTGAAAGCGTTGTTTTCCCGGTACCTACGTCTCCAAGGATCACCGAAAGTCCGCGCTTCAAACGTAATTCAATAAGAATATTCGTCAGCGCGGTTTCGTGTTCTTTAGAAAGGAAAAAGAACTCCGGATCCGGGCTTGTAGAGAAAGGTTCTCTATCAAATCCTAACACCTTGAAATAACTCAACTTTCGCTCCAATTAAAAAGCAAAAGGCCTAATCCATTAACTTGAATTAGGCCCTTAAATCCCTTATTTTTATTGTTTTTTTGATTATTCATTGATTTGGTGCGTTTAGTTTCGTTATGCTTGTTAATATTAAATCCCAATAAGCCGTTTCCGAATCAAACGCAATGAATAACCTTCCTTTGTTAAATCTTTAATTTCACGAAGACGCTTTGATACCAATAACCTGTCATAAAATCTGACATTACCCCGTTTAAGGCTGACAGGCAATAACCCGAAATCAGTATAGTGATTAACTGTCTGGTAAGTGATATGAAAATTGCTTACAAGTTCTTTTGCAGATATGAATTTAGGATCTACTTTTACAACGGAAACCATCCTGCTCCCTTTTGTATGGTTAATTCTGTAACCCATATTACTTACGGTAGTTACCGTAATTCCAATATATATCATACATAGCACATTTTGTCAATAAAAAACTATTAATAATATAGGTAAGGATTTAGGGGGTCAAAAAGTTCTTAAAGAAAAAGCGGATGGCAGTCGATGCTTTATTAAAAAAATCAGCAAAACTCTTAACACGGCACAATTGTCTGGCAATATAGCGGGGAGTAAAATAATACGACAGGTAGGCATAGGCGCATAGCGATTCAAGCTTCTTTTTTGACAAATGCGGATAGGAAATGATCGAGTTCTTCGCAGGATCTACCGGCACATACTTTCCGTAGACAAGCCAGCCCCGGCTTTTGGCCGCTTCATAAAAGTCCGTTCCCGGAAAAGGATTTGCTATACTAAAAAGCACGTAATCGGCATCGAGTTTTTTTACTTGCGCAATTGTGCGCTTAATCGTCCCTTCTGTTTCTTTATCGGAAGCGCCCAGCAAAACGTTGATTTCAACTTCAATATCATTGCGTTTTAATATCTCGACAGCCCGCTGCGTATCAGACGGCGTCATATCTTTTTTGATAGCCAGCAAAACGTCCTGGTCAAGACTCTCAGTGCCCATATCAACATAAACACATCCGGCTTTTTTCATGGCGCAGGCAACCTCATCAGTGATCTTCTCCGGTCTGCACAAACATGACCAGGCAATGCCAAACCCTGTTATTCCCCTACAAATTTCAAGTGTGCGTTTTTCATCCCAGATGAATTGATCGTCAATAATTGAAACCGCCTTAAAACCGCGATCACGGATATCCTTAAATTCAGCAATCACCCTCTGCGCGGAATAAACTCTTCCGGGAGGTTTTACCCCATGCATCTTCTTATATTCAAGTTCACGCGCATACGAAAGCGAGTTAGGGACACAAAACCAGCATTGACCAAAGCAGCCCCGCGAAGTCAACATCCCTGTCTGCGGCATCCCCTGGAGCTTAGGATTATAGTATGGCCGATGGTCCAAAAGAGACCGATCCGGCAATGGAATATCATCAAGATTTGCGATAACAGGACTTGCCGGATTATGGATTATTTTACCTTCGTTCAAGAACGAAACACCTTTTATTTCAATAGGTTGCATTCCTGCCTTAATTGAGTTGACCAGGTCTTTCACAATAAATTCCGGCTCTCCTCGTACAGCAAATGTATCTGATTGATCCAAGAATGATTCCGGAGCAAAACTTGCCTGCGGTCCGGTAAAGATAAACCGCGCATTGGGGCAAAGCATCCGAATAATTGAACGGGCCATAAGATCAGTCTGCTGAGAAAGGAAAACCGTGTAAAAAATATATACCCCGGAGTTATCCTTTTTCAAAAACTCCCTAAAATCTTTTTCATTCTTCTTCTGTGCAGGAAAGTCGATGATCTCTACACTCTCAACAAGGGACTTAAGGATGGTGCCAATATACAATGCGGGCAAAAGCGGCAGAAAATAAATGCTGTAATTGCACCCGAAGCACCGGTCAACCGCGGCAGTTTTATCAAGAACCGGAGGGATAAGAATGGTTATCTTCATATTATTTCCCCTGAGCGTCACGCATTGGTATAAAAAATTCGCGTAAAAAACCTGCGGACCAGCCAATACAAAACAAAACGAGCATTACCGGCACATACCCTGCCACCCTGAAACTACGGTACTGGAATAGCGCCATCGCCATCATGAAACATACGACACCGGCACTGGCGCAAACAAAAAAAACAAGCGCGCCAACCCGGATCGCTTCCCACACCAGAAGCGCAAGCAACGGTATCGAAAAAGCGGCAAGCACATGGAACACATTGATAAGCTGCGAAGATTTTTTTGCGACTTGTAAACGACCGATGGCAAAACGATACATCTGCCGTAAAAATCTTTTCGGGGAATTCCTACGATGGTGCCAGACAATAACCTGCGGATCATACAAAAGCAGTGCGCCGCGGTCTCTCAGACAATAATTCATCCACACATCTTCTGCAGTCAGAAGATTCTCGTCAACCGGCATCACCTGACGCAAAGCTTCCCTCCGATAGATACAATTGCATCCGGGGAGATCGCGCACCGTGTGTGTTTTTTCATCGCGTTGCCTGTGAGACGTCGAAGATACAGCATCCGCGCCCCGAAAAAGGAAATCAACCGCCTTTTCAAAGTTGCTGCCGTGAGATGGAGTCAGGGTTTTACCGCCGACTCCGCCGATACAAGGATCACTAAAATGCGCGACCCCTTTTTTTAACCAATGCGGATCAAAAAGGCAATCCGCATCAGTAAAAGCGACAAATTCCCCCTGCGAATGCTGGAATCCGATATTTCTTCCGGAACCAACAAGTTTACGCTCATTGGTAACCACAACACAACCAAATTCCCTGGCGACTGCTGCCGTATTATCGGTCGATTTTCCGTCAGCAATGATAATCTCAATCCTGTCGCGGGGATAATCGAGCTGCACCAGGGATTGCAAGCACTGGCGCAAAATCAAGCCTTCATTTCGTACAGGGATAATAACAGAAACAAACGGGATATCCATCGTCACCAATTATTCAACGGGAGGCCGCAGCGTATAAAAGAAAACATACCGGCCCAAAACGCGGTAAATAGTCCGCAGCTGAAATTTGCCTGAAAATGATTGAAGAAAATTTTTCGGATCAGACCCTTTTCCTCTTTCAAGGATAATATACGTCACTTTATTCGGCTCCCCGGTCAAACCGACTTCTTTGACATGATACGTTGACTGTATATACGTAAAAAGCGCGGGGTCATTTTTTTGCAGGGTGAACACAAACTCCGCGGGATAGAAACAGGCATAGCGGATATCATACTCCTGCTCAAACTTCTTAAAATCCGCAAATGACGCTGGCTTATCCATAAACCGGCGCGCATAACGGGCAATCCCCACACCTTGCGGATACGTGTACAAGAAAACCCGGTCGTTGGGCTTGGTAAACTCTTTCAACGATTCCCCTGCGACATCGCAGCCGGGAAAAATCGACGAGTACATCCGCACGGTAGCGTCGGCAACAAAAGGCGCTGATCCCGCGATAACGACGCTCAAAAGAATAACCGTAAAATCCCGTTTGAAGAATTTCTGCAATACATCGCGTCCCCATAAAACTGCATACACAGATGCCACGCACACCAGCGCCAGAAAAGGCATCTGATAATAATTATGCTGGTTAATGTGGTCGGAGAATATCATACAGTATATAATAAGCGTACAACTCCACCCTATGATAAAACGGTCCAGGAGGCCTCTTCGGTAAAAGAACGCACGAATAATCCCCACAGCCGTAAGGATTGTGTATACCCAGGTAAAATTCTCATTGCAGACATACCAGGAGATCATTTTGCCGTATTGTTTCCAATACGACGGATGAAAAATGGCGAATATTTTTATCCGGTTGAATGTCTCGCTCTTTTCAAACTCCCATTGCCCCAGCCACTGAAGCCATAGATAAACCCCAAGGGCCAATGCAAAACCAGCCGTAAAAACAATGATCATGCGGATCAGATCTTTCCGGTTAGAAAAAAGACGCGTATACGGCAGATAGAACAAAACCGGCAGCATGCCGAATATAAAACTGAATTTATACGTCCAGGCAATGGAAAAAGCCAAACCCGCCCACAGTAAATTTTGTTTTTTAACTGTTGCGGCAAAACGAAGGTAAAAAAGGGTCCCCAGGAGCATAAAGAAAAACCCGGGACTCTCAGGCTGCAGGTTTCGAGAGAAAAAAATCGCCAACGGCATTAACGCCATCATAAGAGACGCAAAGAGCGAAACAATGGCATTCTTAAAAAGCAATTGCGCAATCAAATACATGGTAAGGATACTGAAAAGACCGAATACCACGTTGACCAGGCGCGGCGCCCATAAATTTTCACCCAGCGCTTTCCATGCAAGAACCGTTTGATACGAAACCAGGGGGACCTGCGGATACCACTTAACGCGGGGATCCTTATCAAACGAAAAATAAAAATAAATTTTCCTGCTGGTATAGTCCCCGCTTCGGTTCATCTCCTGGGCCATGCTCAGGTATTCGTTTTCTTTCATGTTATGATAACCGATAGACGGGAAATCAAGATTAAACGTACGCAGAAGAAAACCGATAACGAGGATAACAAGGAGAATCGCGACTCGCTGCCACTTTTGAAGATTATAGGTCATTTTTACTCCGTAAAACGTCCGGGTCTATAGACTATAGACAACGTTACTCTTTCTTCTTAAATTTCAACTCTTCTTTAAGAAGCATTTTCTCAAGCCAAACAAAAAATATCGAGAAGAAATATTTCCTGCTTAAATCCCTGATATTATATTTGCTGACGCCGCTCTCTCTCCCATTCCAATGGATAGGAACGACCGCATACGAAAAACCGCGCACAATAGCCTTTAAGGGAATTTCGACCGTAATATTGAAATATTGCGACACCAGCGGCTGCACCGCCCGAATAACTTCAACTCGATATCCTTTGAACGCGTTTGATACGTCATTATAGGGGAGGAAGAATAAAACCTGGATTATCTTGTTTCCAACCCGGTTTAAGAATAATTTGATCCACGGATACCCCGAAACGCTCCCGCCCCTTATAAAACGCGAACCAAAAGCGCAATCATACCCGGCCGCAAGTTTCTCATAATAGGCAACAACATCATCGGGATGATCGGAACCATCCCCCATATAGACGACCACCGCATCTCCTGTCATGACCTCAAAACCTTTACGAATCGCAATGCCAAAGCCGTACGGTTGCGGTGAAGAAGTAACGCGCACGACGGGGAATTGACTGGCAATTGCATCGATAACAAACGGTGTGGAATCAGTCGATTTATCGTTAACAATAATTATTTCGTATTCCATCCCTGCCTTAGTAAGACGGTCGATAAGTCGTACGGCAACAGGGCGAATCCCTTTTTCTTCGTTGCGAACAGGTATAACCACTGATAATTTCATTTTTTCTCCAAGAACAACAAACTGATAAAAAATGAAGAAAACATCGTTTGAATCGCGATGACTACAAGTGTCATCCCGAAAATAGACTCCCGCAATCGAGTTAATGCTCCAAAACCACCCTGAATCCACTCAAGGATAACCATGCCCAAAATAATAAGTCCTGGCACAAGCATCACAAGCCCTAACAGGAGCCCCCGCTCAAGATTAAAACGATCTTTAAAGAATACCGTAACTGCGTCATACTTCAAAAACCCCTGTCGGATCGCAAACGTATGCGCATAAACTCCCAGATGAAGCACTTGATACGAAAGGATACTCAAGAGTGAAGCAAAAACCATGAAGTGAACATCCCAATAATGCCCCACAAAAAGAAACGGTCCCGGGACAAGAAGGATTTGAACGAACATACCCGCCAAAAAACCTATTGTGCCGGGAATAAAATAAAGCCATACGGGGCAATACAAGAGCATAAAGCGGATGTGACGCCATGCATCGGCCAACGGCATAAGCTTCGATTCACCGGCACGAACGCGGTAATTAATCGGCACTTCAGACATGGAAAAAGAATTGCGGAGGGCGGCAACAACCATTTCAGTCGCAAATTCCATACCGGTAGCGACTAAATCCATTTTTTCATACGCTACGCGGGTAAATGCACGCATACCGCAATGGATATCGGAAAGCCTTGTCCTGAAAAAAAGACGTGTCATACCTGAAAGAATCGGATTCCCTATATACCGGTGAGTCCATGACATTGCACCGCGCTGCATTTTTCCCAAGAATCGGGACCCCATCACGAAATCACAACCGCGCTTTAATTCATCAAGAAACCGGGGAATATCATAGAAGTCATATGAATCATCGCTGTCACCGATAACAATATATGTGCCGCGCGCCTGACGAAGCCCGCACAAATAAGCAGCCCCGTATCCTTTTTTTGGTTCATGAAAAACACGCGCCCCTAAGCTTTCAGCAACCTGGCATGAACGATCCGTTGACCCGTTATCAGCCACAATAATCTCGCCACGAATATGCTGCTGCGCAAAAACCTCCGTGATCTTTTTAATACAAATGCCGACGCCTTCTTCCTCGTTCAAACACGGCATCACAACAGAAACTTCAATAGGCTCATCCATATGTTCTACCAGGAGATAAAAAAGACCCGAATGTAGCTGTTTCCCTCGTCTGCATCAATAAACGGTATAAAATGTTTCAATCCTTGACCATTAAAAAAGTAGAGCCGTACAAATAAACTTTTCCCTAATTCCCGATCAAGCAAAATACATTTATACGTATCTTTGACTTTTGCAATAAGAGCAGAGGCAGGGATATTAGCGTTCTCACAACGGATCTCGACCATATCATCGCCTTGTAAAACAAAGAAACTGCGGGGAATTTGCCCCGTATTAGAACGGACTTTCTGCTCTTTGAGGTTATACATGAACCCGTTATCAAAATAAACGGTCCCTTCTTTTTCAACCCCGTTGGAAAGCGCCGTATAGAACATCAAATTCCGGGAAAGCCAGTTTTCCAGAGCGGCCTTATCAGAAATCAAATATGCTTCCTGATAAATCCGGTCCATTTCTTCTCTATCCTTGCCCAGCGAAACCAAATAATCCATAATCTGGCTTTTTTCTTTATCTTTAAAATTCTGGGCAATATATACCTTGGCAAAATCCCAATTCCCCAAATAGGAAATCGCGCCCATCTTAGGGACCATTGTCGAGTCAACAATAAACGCAGAACGGCCTGCATTCATAAAAAGCATCTTCAAAACGGTCTGCGCTGCCGGAACCGGTAATTTTTCCAACAACTTTCGTTCAGCCTCATCCGGTTTCAGAGTAAGCACATTATCAAGCAGCAATACCGCCTCAAGAGGATCCTTTATATATGTATTAATGATTTCAAAGGCTTTATTCCCGCCATTATTAAGCATCCGTAAAATCCGCGTTGCTTTTTCCTCGTTATCGCTTAATAACGCTGTAGCCATCCAATGCGCCTGCGGAGTATCCTGGCTTTGTCCGTCAAAAATTACCCGGCGCTTTGCAACAACCTTAAACCAATCGCCATAATCCCACCAGGAATTGATAATGGTATCTTTTTCTGTCCGGTTCTTGATAACCGTAAGAACCTCATACCATGTTTTATTCATTAAGGGATAAAGCATCTTGGCCCCATAATTACCTTTAGCGATAAAAACACTGTTAATCGCAACAAAACAAGCCACTACAAGAACGATACCGCCTCGCATCGTACGGTTCAAAAAGTATCTGTACAAATCATTCAAAACCCATCCAAGACAAATACCGAGCGGGACCAATAAGAAAATAACAAAACGCACCCCGCGAGTAGCCGCAAAAAGCATCACCAACGTCCAAACTGCAAGCATAACAGCGGATTCGCGCCCGGTTCCTTTGAGTTTTGCTCCAACAAATGCCCGGACAAAAACCCAACCGGCGGCACACACCGAAGCTATGGCAATCAGGGGGCTTCCAAATGCAGTTGAAGACTCATTCCAGTTGAATTTCCTCAGTTCGCCGACGGTTGAATACACGTTCGGCCATATAGAAGCCATCAATGGCTTATTGAGGATAAGCGAAAGGGTAACTTGCTTATATAAATCTTTTAAGGGCTCAGCGCCGCAAAAAATAAGGACCCAGACAAGCGAAAACCCAAGATACAATCCCAGCGAAAAACAGCGCTTTTTAACGTCTTCAATAATATCCGTTTTGGAAACAACCGTGCGGAGGAACAAAACTCCCAATGAGACGGCCTCATATAAAACAACCAAAGCCGGAGCATACCACCAAAACGTCCAGGTAAAACAAAACACCCCTACCCAAAAAGCAGCAATACACTTGAAAATGGTCTTTTTCCTGAAACTTCCGGGTTCAAGCGATAAGAGATAAAACCAGATCGTCAGAAGCGGAAAAAGCTGCGTCAAAGGATCTCGTTTAAACCAGCCGGCGCAACTGCGCGCCAAAAAGATGGGGCTTAAACCCAAAAGCATGGTAGCAGTCACTGCCCCCATTAAACGGCCATAGCGATACGAAAAAAAGAAAACACATGACAACAGCACACATGATAATAAAAGCGGCATATAAAAAAGGAATGTAAAAAGCGGAACGGGATTAAAAATACAGAATACTTTATATACATACGCGGAAAAATAAAAAAGGAAATTATCCCAATGGAGATAGCTACCGAGCGGCGCAAGCATATACGCATCCCATTGAGCACCGGCAATAACCTCATCTCCCGGCCTGCCGTATTTCAATATATTTTCAACATACCTGCCCCAATGCCAGCAATCAAGTTCAAACAAAAATGTCTGACCGCCTGCATCCTGAAAACGGTCCTTCATTTTCATATAAATAGCCTGGGTTTGGGCATTCATTGAAGCTTTATTGGCCCGTTTATACTCGGCAATCCGTGATTTTACCAGCTGATCTTTCGCAATAGGATTAAACTGCGGGAATTTCTGCATAATTTCCTGAACGGCGCCGTTTTGAATCTGCTGATCAACATATTGCCGCGCCTGAACTTTGAGCTGCGGGAAATTAATCGGAAAGCTCCGGAAGTACAGATTAATACCGATAACAAAACAAAAAACAACACCGAGGATGGAATATTTTTTCATTTGTTCTTGAGATTCTTATGAGTACGTAAAACCGCTTCAATAAGCGTTAGCCCTTCGTTAAAATCACTTCCTTTGTAGAAAACACCGGATATGCCATACGATGTTATCCCTTTTGCCCGGGGATCATCAATATAAGCGCTAATGATAATAATAGGTATATCTGCGTTGAATTCCCGGATTTTCCTCAGTGTTGTAGGGCCATCCATAATAGGCATGTTAATATCAAGGAAAACAATATCCGGAGGCGTTTCCTTAATAAACGTAATCGCATCCTGTCCGTTGGTCACGGAAAAAACATCATACCCTTTTGATTTAAGCCAAAATGCCATTGGTTGCGTGTAATCAGACTCGTCATCAACTAATAAAACACTTATTAATTTTCCCATGCCATCCTCCGGTTAAACGGGGAGTATAAATGTAAATATAGCTCCCTGTCCTTTTTCTGAATCAACCCAAATCTTTCCGCCATGAAGCTCGACAAGCTCTTTTACGATAGATAACCCTAAGCCCGTGCCGCTGATATCTGTCGATACACGTTCGCCAACCTGGTAAAACTTGTCAAAAACTTTCACAAGATTTTCCGCAGAGATACCAATGCCGGTATCACGGACACTCACTTCGATTTCTCCGGGTTTCTTGGTCTTGGCGCTTACCGTAATGGTGCCCTGGGCAGGAGTAAATTTAATCGCATTACCGATAAGATTGTTCAAAATCTGCGTTACGCGGTCGGCATCAACATTGACATCCGGCATATGCTCATCAATATTTTGTGCGATAGTCACGGATTTCGATTTCGCCCAATTATCCATAGCAAAAACCGAATCGGTAATAATTTTTGCCATCGCAGCAGGCTGACGGTTTAACGTCATCTTACCTGCCTCTAATTTTGACATATCCAACAAATCATCAATCAACCGGGATAATCGTTTTAAATTACGTTCGGCAATCGTTAAAAACTGCTCCTGGGTTTCACTCAAAGGCCCCGTCGTCTTACTTAAAATCAATTGGAGCGATTTATCAATAGCGATTAACGGCGTGCGCAATTCGTGCGAGACACTGGCGACAAAACCCGTTTTCATCCGCTCAAGCTCTTTTTGTCTGGTAATATCGCTTAATACGGAAACCATCCCCACGGTTTCTCCGTTTTCATTCTCAATAACCGCGCTTGAAGCGCGCAATATCCTTTTCGTCTCGTCACTTTCACTGGCAAACTCAATTTCCTTGCCGCCGGTTTCATTGTTTTTTTTGGTAAGCGTAATAAGTTGTTCTTCCCGCAAATCTTCATTAATCGGCTTACCAACCTTCTCTTTCTTGGAAACACCCAAAAGCTTTTCAGCAGCCGGATTCATCATCAGCACTTTACCATCAGGGCCGACAACAACCAATCCTTCGGCAACACTCCGGATAACCGCATCAGTCTGTTTTTTTTCAACTAACGCGCTATTATATTTTTTCCAGACTATTTCCTGATCCTTGGTCTTTTCCTCAAGAATCATCTCATAATGCTTGGCAACCTGTTTGGTATTGTCTTCGATATGTTTTTTTACTTCGCGGGAAAATATATCAACAATGCGCTGAGAAGCCTGTCGAGAAAGTTTATCGGAATCGGTTAACTGACTTAAGACTTCTTCGACATTTTCCCCTAAGGATTTGTTCTGCTGCAGCAACGACGCTTCTTCATCTTCATGCCTGCGGCGCTCTTCTTCTTCAAGTTTTAACCGGGCAAGTCCCTGTTGGCGGGCAAGATTACCCAGGATAAGCGCAATAGTAACGCTTATCGCTGCAGCAACCACAAACATGATGATTATTGATGGGGACATACAATTATTGAACGGCCTGCGTTTGTGTCACTTCAATCTTAACTTTAGCCGGATATGTTGCTTTTCCACCTTTTAAAAGGAATCCATGATTACCGTCTATAACATACGACTTCATCTCGGGACGCGGCATACCGTTAGAAACCTGCCGAGGCGCGGAAACAACAGTTACAACAGTCCGCATCTTCTTCTTAAGCTCCCTGATCGCATTCTTCAATTCCAATATGGAACTCATTTTTTTCTCAAGCGCTTCTTTCTCTGCCATAACAACCAATAACTGGGAACGGGATTCTTCCTGTTGTGTCCTCAACGAATTATTCTCACTGCGTAAAAGCGAAATTTGAACCGTTAATGATTCATTCATCGTGTAAGAATTAAGCAGCTCGGTATTAAGCTTACGCATTTTTCTGGAAGAATGCCGCGCATAATCCTTCAGAATGAGATTACGGCCCGCGAGTTGCTCTTTGATCTGCTTTTCATTATTAAGTTCAACGGTAAGATTCTGCCGATCCTGCTCAAGAGCCGTAATACGCTCCTCGGTTTGACGCAAATCAGCGCGTAACTTAATAAGCTGGCGTAAACTTGAGACATATTGAAAGACGCTAAAAATCGTAATACCGGTAAGAAAAGCGATAATAATTATTTTTAAGTTCTTCATATGAGTGACTTTTGTTAACTCCGTAAATACATATTATACAAACAGATATGAAAAAGGCAAGAAATTTGTAGCGAATCAGGCTGCAACTTCAGTTCATAGCTCATAGGTGATGGCTCATAGAATGTATTTCGTTAGAAACGACTCGAGGTTTCAAAGATTTATCTTTTGCTTGATGTCCGCCACTGGCGGAACTCAAGGTATCACTTATCAGCCATGGACTATGAGCTACTGCCGCGGCGATCTTTACGCTCCGCAAGTATCTTCTGCGCAATCTCAAAAGGGACTTCCTGGTAATTAAGAAAATGCATCGAGGCATTGGCCCTGCCGCTGCTTAAAGAACGGAATGTTGTGGCATAACCGAACATCTCCGAAAGAGGTGCTTCAGCTTGAATGATCTTCTGGTTACCTTTTGTCTCCATGCCAAGGATTTTTCCGCGGCGCTGACAGATATTGCCGACAATAGCACTCACGTAATCCTCCGGAGTCGCAACTTCAAGCAGCATGCACGGTTCAAGGAGCACCGGATCTGCTTTCATAAAACCTTCTTTAAAACCGCCGATCGCAGCAAGTTTGAACGCAAGCTCGGAAGAATCAACATCATGATATGATCCATCTGTTAAACTAACCGTCATATCCACAACGGGATAGCCGGCATACACGCCATTACGCATGGCATCAATAATGCCTTTTTCAACAGCAGGGATGAATTGACGGGGGACTGCACCCCCTTTAATGCTGTTGATAAACTCAAACCCTTTGCCCGGTTCCACAGGAGCCAACTCCAGAACTACATGGCCATACTGGCCGCGGCCTCCTGATTGTTTCACATGTTTGTATTCGGCGGTTGCCGGCTTACGGATCGTTTCACGATAAGCAACTTTTGGCTGACCAACTACGCAGGCAACGCCAAATTCTTCTTTTAATCTATCAACGATGATTTCCAGATGCAACTCTCCCATCCCGGTAAGAATAGTCTCCTTCGTCTCATCATCAGACTCCACTTTGAACGTGGGATCTTCTTCGGTCAAACGGGCTAACCCCTTACCAAGCTTATCCTGGTCAGCGCGACTTGCCGGCGTAACGCTCAGCGAAACAACAGGCACCGGAAATTCAATAGCTTCCAAAAGCACCGGATGATCCTCATCACACAACGTATCTCCGGTTGTCGTATTTGATAATCCGATAACAGCAACAATCTCTCCTGCCATTGCCGAACCTCTGGCTTCACGAAGATTTGCATGCATCTGGACAATACGGCCGATGCGTTCGCGTTTGCCTTTGGTAGCATTCAAGACATAGGTCCCCGTCTCGAGAACGCCGGAATAGATACGCACATACACGAGCTTGCCCATATGCGGATCCGCCTGAATCTTGAAAGCTAAACCGGTAAATGGTTCATGCACATCGGGTTTTCGTTCAATAACGACTGCCGCGTCATTAAGATCGTGCCCTTTAACCGCCGGTACATCCAAAGGAGACGGCAAAAACAACGTTACCGCGTCCAATAATTTCTGCACCCCTTTATTTTTAAATGAAGCGCCGCATAGAACAGGAACCATAGTGTTGGCAATCGTGCCTTTTCTAATAACAGCGACTAATTCTTCCACCGTAATGCTCTCTTTATTTTCCAGGAATTTCTTCATCAACCCTTCATCGGAAGCAGCCACTTTTTCAAGCATTGCATCACGATGCTGTTGCGCCTGAGCACGAAGTTCGGAAGGGATCTCTTCAATACGAAAACTTTTCCCTTTTGATTCATCCTCATAAAAATACGACTTCATCTCCAAAAGGTCAACCACACCTTTAAAGTTTTCCTCTGCACCGATAGGAATATCAAGCAATACCGTATTACCGCCCAATTCTTTTTCTATCCCGTTAACAACGCTAAAAAAATCGGCGCCGGTACGATCCATTTTATTGACAAATGCTATTTTAGGGACATTATATTTGTTTGATTGATGCCACACCGTTTCTGATTGCGGTTCAACACCGCCAACCGCACAAAACACAGCGACTGCGCCGTCAAGAACTCGCAATGACCGTTCAACCTCAACGGTAAAATCAACATGGCCCGGCGTATCTATAATATTAATATGATACCCTTTCCACTGGCATGTGGTTGCGGCAGAGGTAATGGTAATGCCCCGCTCCTGCTCCTGCTTCATCCAATCCATCGTAGCCTTGCCATCATGCACTTCCCCGATCTTATATGAACGGCCGGTATAATAAAGAATCCGCTCGGTTGTCGTGGTTTTACCGGCATCAATGTGCGCCATAATACCTATATTGCGAACCTTTGATAGATCAAGCTCGATTAAAGACTCATGTTTTTCTGCTTCAACCGGAGTTGATTGGCAAGAAGGATCAGCTTCAGCGGGAACTTGCGTTTCAAGAACTTCACCAACAGGCTGTGCCGGAGAAAGTTCAAGCCCTTCAACGGGAGTTCCTGTCTGGGGAAGAACGGGAACTTCCGGGTTTTCCTGAGACTGCCCCGCACCTTCTGTCTTGTCTGAAATCGAAGGTCCTTGTACAACAGTCTGTTCAAGAGGAACCGTTTTTTCTTCACGCACAGGCTGAGAAACCGCCGGCTGTTCTTGGGGCGGCGGCTCAGGCTCAGGTTTCTTTCCTTCAACAAGAGGTGCAGCGATATCCGGTTGTTGTATCTGGTCCAAAGGTACCTGCTCGGGAATAGGCAAGACTTCTTCAACCGGTTTCGCCGGAACCTGAGCACTGACTTCCGGTACAACCGCTTCTTGCAAAACTTCAACAGCCGATTGCTTTGTCTCCAATGCCGCGGCACGTAAACGCGCAACTTCTTCGTTCAACGCTTTCAATTTCTCTTCTTTTACTCCTAATTCTTTTTCAATTTCCGTAAACTCATCATTCAGCTTATTGAATTCTTCTTTCGGCACCCACTCGCTCTTCTCAAGTTTGCGTTTCATATCACGATAATCACGCCGGGCGGCCTCTAATTCCTGGGTATCGCGCTCAATTTTATGGCGCATAATTTCACCCTGCTCGGTCAAATCCTTATTCTTTTTATCAAAGTCAGTAAGCGTATTCTGAACCTCACGCAGTGAGCGGGACAGATCTACGTTTTTTTCAAACTCCTGCTGCAACTCTCGCTCTTTATCAACAAAACGTTTCTTATATTCTTCCGTATCATCCCGGAATTTGCGGATACTATCATCACTCTTGTCAACCCATTGTTGGCGGCGCGCGATCTCTTCATTCAATTGAGCCTCGCGTTTCTTAAGAAGCTCCAATTCCTGCTGAAGGTTGGCGTAATTGTTCTGAAGTGTTTCAAACTCAAGCGATGATGCCTGAGGTTCTTCTTTCTTTGAAACAACAACCGGCTGGGGACGGACATAGGCGTGCGGCCGCGGAGGGGATACCGGCTTCTTCTTAGGATTGAAGCGCGGTTGTTCTGACGGCATAAGGCCGATTATCACCAAGGTAATGGTAATAACCGCTGTTGCAGCCAGTAATAAAAGCATCGTCTGTGTCTGCATTAATCAGCCCACATCGACATATGTTGACCATCATCAAACCAGATAGAAATTCTTTTCATAGGGCTCATCGTATAGGTGGCGCGCACATTACAGGGGAGTACAAACATCGTATCCGGTTCGCCATACGCTTTTCTGATTGTTTCAAGAGACGACCCAACCGCAATTTTTCCGGAGCGCAAATCATCTGCCAGCGCCTGCCGAGATGCGCCTGTTGCAGCAGGATACACGTTTCCGCTCGGAGCAGGTTCAACGCACGCGGGACCCGCGACTGTCGCACATCCGGTCATCACACTACAAAACAGGAATACCAAAGCAGGAATTATCGTTTTCACTCCGTCTCCTCCTCATCTGGATTATCCATTTCCATCCCCTTTGCAATCAAAAAACCGCGGGCTCTCTCAGCCAGCTCATAACGGGATACAATATCCCAAAAAGCTTTTTTGTGATTAGGCACCACGAGATGCGCCAACTCATGCATTACAACGTAATCTCTCACCCAATCAGGCATTTCTGCGATTCGATGCGAAATCCGGATTGAAGCATCCTGAATATAGCAACAACCGAACTTCCTGGTTTGGTTGGTAACATAGTGCACTGAACCAATCTTCAAAGAACCGCAAAAATATTTTTTATTCAACCGTTCGGCGACTTCAGATAACGGCGTATCACGGTTCAACCTGTTTCGTAACAACGTTTTGTTGAATTTTTCCTTGAACGTTATGACAAGCCGTGCCAAATGCTCTTCTGAAATCGAATACGGCACGCACACGTGCAAACACGAACCTTTCAGCTTTGCGCCGGCAGTACGGCGTCTTCTCTTACTGCGAATAACATGCACATCGGTTATCCCGCGGCTCTCAAAAAGGGCTAATTCATCCATCGATACGTTGTAATTCATACGCCGATGAACCCAACCCGATCTTTTCGGCGTGTCTGATTTGTTTTAATCCGTCGCGCTGCGGATGAGCTTCCCGAAATACATCGTTTCCTGCGGCAGCAATAACCGTCTCATACGTTGCCATATCAAGGCTGACCGGATCCGAAGAAACAAAAATACCGACATCCGCAGTCATAGGAGATTCATCCTGAGCAAGGCAATCGCATTCTTTGGTAATTTTCGTGGCAAAATTGATAAACGCCGATGTGTTTTTCTTATCTTTTAAAACTGCCCAGGCATATTCAACCATCTTTTCCTGAATACGACTGGCACCAGTTTCCCAGGGGACATCAATCGCTTTCACGGGACAAACCGCGATACACGTAGCGCAACCAATGCAGCTTTTTTTATCTATACGCGCCTTTGTATCGATCACGGTAATCGCCTGGACAGGACAAACACCGACACACGTTCCGCAACCGATACAGGTTTTCTCCCAAACGACCGGCGAAACATCGCAATGCTGAGCAAGTTTTCCCTTGCGGCTGGCGCATCCCATACCGATATTTTTAAGCGCACCGCCAAAGCCGGTCATGATATGCCCTTTAAAATGGGCAATACCGACGATTGAAGAAACTTCGGTAAAAAAAGTCTCAACAAAGGCTTCCTTGATATACCGGCCGTTTATAGCAACCCCGGCAACGGCATTCTGACCGGACGAAGCGATCATCACATCCGCGTCAACAGCTTCACGCGTGAATCCATGCTCATGCGCAAGCCGCAGATGTTCAGCCGAATCAGTCCGTCTTCCTTTATACAGCGTATTGGTATCGGTTACCACAGGCCGCACACCTTTTACGCTGACCCGTTCGGCTACTTGACGCACGAAGTGCGGCTTCACAAAGCCGGTATTCCCTTCTTCTCCAAAATGCATCTTTACGGCAGCGGTTTTCCCGGTAATACTATCTAATACAGCGCTCCTATCAAGCAACCGGGAAAATTTCTGCTGCACCACCGCCACGGAATCACTCTCGGAAACCCTGGAATAATAGACTTTGCTTTTCATATAATTCCTCCAAGAACTAACGCGGCAATCGTCTTTGCATCGACGATTGCGTGGCTTTTTAGAAGCTTGCGTATCTGCATACGCGACAATATCTTGGTTTCGATAACTTCGTCATCCTCTACCGAAGCACCGACTTTAAGGAGCCCGCGCGCCACATAGACATGAATTTTTTCAGTGGTATAACCGGGAGCAGGATAAATTTCACCGATCTTCCTCATGGAACGCGCCTGATAACCAGTTTCTTCTTTGAGCTCCCGTTTTGCACATACGGCAGAATCTTCATGCGCTTTCAAGGTACCCGCGCACAACTCGTATAAATAGATATCAATCGCAGCGCGGTATTGTCGTAACAATACTATTGTACCGTTCTGAAAAACCGGCACGACAACAACTGCGCCGGGATGTTTGATAATCTCGGATGTTTTTATAAAACCATTCGGCAGACGACGCTTTTGCCGGTATACCGTAAACAACCTGCCGTTAAAAACTTTTTTTGACGAAAGTAATCTGCTCATCCGCATTAGTAATACTTTCTCCCGGGCAGCTTCTGCCATACTTCAAAAAGTTCATTGCATTCCTGACGCATAAAACCGGGAAATAACTGCACCGTGCTCTTGCCGAGTCTTTGCAGCGTTTTGTCATCGATAAGCAACTCATGAAAACCGGCTTTTTGGGCGTCTTCGGTCGAAGTCCCGAATATAACCGCGTCAATACGCGCCCAATGTATCGCACTAAAGCACATCGGACAAGGTTCGGTAGTCGAATAGATAATACATCCGGAGAGATCAAAAGTTTTCATTTTCCGGGAAGCCAAACGAATAGCATTCATCTCTGCATGTGCCGTGGCATCATGCACCAAAACCGAATTACGGGCCTTTGCAAGAAGCTTTCCGTTCCGTACGATCGCAGCGCCAAACGGCCCTCCCCGCAACTGAGTACAATTACGAAAAGCTTCATTGATCGCCTGATGCATAAAATCGGCTTCGGGGATTATTCGCTGCTTCTTCATTGCGCGGGATCCCCCCGGAAAAGCGCATCAGTCAATCCGCGCAGAATAGTCATCACGCCGACAGCAGTCTTAAATTTGAATTTCGGATCCATGATCGTGCCGCTCAACATGATGGTGCCGAATCGTCCGGCCTGCCCGACACTTGCCGTCGTGACATCACGGAATGTACCGGAAAGAGGCGCCATCTCATCAAGGATATTAACCTGCAACTGGCCTCCCAAAGCGCCGTCAAAATCGACATGCACGGCACCCAATATATCAGCTAAATTGCCATGCAAAATCAGATCATCGGTCATAATGGTTTTATCATGAAGAACAAAACTACAGACTCCCTCATGGAAGACAATCCTGGCAAAATCTTTTGTGAAAATCAGCGCGCCCAGCCCTTTAAACAAATTAAGCTCCCAAAGTCTGCCATCCTTGATAAACGCCTTACCTTCGCCGCTCAAGGCTGACAGATCAGAGCCTGCGCCGGTAAAACTCATCTGAGCACGGATAAGACCCGATATATCCTTATCTTTAGCCGCCGTATCAAGCTTCAATTTTTCAATACGGACATCCTGGATATTAAGATTCAGCGAATATGGCAAATCTTTATGCGCCAGATCAAGCTTGGCGCTGCCGTCAATACTGCCGTCATACAAAGAAATACGCATCACGGGTACCGTCACGGCTCCTTGAGCTTGAACATAGGTCATGAAAAAATCGGTTCCGCTGAGGTTATACGCGCCGATAGAATCACTGGTCAGCTGCGCCTGGACATCGCAGGAAGTAACGTTGCTGATATCCCCTTGAACGGTGAATTTCCCATGTATAATTCCTTTTGGATTCACCTGTTTAAAAAATTCTTTTGATTGCGGGAATAAACCCGGCACATCCGTAAGATCAACTAAAAACGCACCGCCCATCTCAACCGTTGGTTTATATCCCTCAAAGAAATGCGCATCTCCGGTAAGCGAAAATGTCGAGTTCAAATACGTCCCCGCGCATGAAGAAATCTTAACCCCCTTGTCATACACCGATACTGTCGTATTGGTAGAAAACTCTTCCGACGCCGCGTCAAATTTTATAACAGGCGACTTCAAACCAGTAACGGTGCCGTTTGTCGCATACGTTGTATTGTTATACGTAAACGATAGATTTTTCCAGGATACATCATTCTCAGTAAAATCAATCCGGCCGTCTATCCGCCGTACTGCTGCCGGCACACGTTCAAAAGACACATTCCCGCCTGCGACATCAATATAACCCTGATACTGTATGGGCGCATTTACTCCTGCATGAGCCTGCGCATCCACAAAAAGATGCGCCCCCCCCTGACAAGAGGCAGGCACGGAGATATTAAAGATATCCCGCATAGCTTGCTGCAATTTTTGCAACGAAGTATTTGCCTGAAACGTTGTATCGATAACCGGGTTAGCAAAATCAGACAGATTTCCTTTTATTTCAAACGGGATCCCCTTGATCACGGCATGCGCCATATCGGTTGAAACACCGTCATTATCAAAACGCAGCACGCCGTTAACGGCGCTGATCGTGCCGCACGGCGCAAGACCAAGGATATCGCCGCGTTCAACGGTAATATTCCCCGTATACAATAAATCTTTTTTAACAAAATCCATGGTTGTCTGAGCCTGGGCAGATGCATCAACACAATACTGTATCGCATCTTTTGTAACTGAAATCCCTTTTAAGCGGTCATGCATATCGACGGAAACCGTCGTATTGCTCCAACGGACATCGGCAGATACATCTACGGTACCGTCTAAAACAAGCAGCCCGTATGCCGCATAATATGAAGCGAATTCTTTCGGACGCAACCCGGAGACGGTAACATGCGACGACAGCTCCTTCGTTTTCAATGTATATGAACCCGTACCGCTTACTTTCATCTTTTGATCACCGGCAAGCTGGGCCATAAAACGGAACTGTATTCCCTTGGGCAAAGACAACGTAACCGCGACATTGACATCATCGATTGTTTTGACAAACGACGGGGAAACCGCATCATCTTCAAAATTGATCCTGCCATTGGAAATATTCACCTTATACAACAGGATATCGAATGGCGGCTGTGCGGCGGCCTGCGGTATTTTTTGCGGTTGTAGAAAATCAGCCACATTAAAAGAACCATCGGACCGGCGTTGCAGATACATAACGGGATGTTTGATTTTTACGGAGGGGATAATTATCTGTTTTTTGAAAAACGGCCAAAAGAGGAATGTACAATCGCATTCTTCAAGGCTGATAAATGTGCGCGTTTGGTCATAAATAGTTAGATTACGCAAAACAAAACCTTTGAAGATATTTAAGCTCAATGAATCCAGGCGAACGCTTTTTCCTGTCCTCTCCTGAAGACTTTTTATGATAAGCGTTTTAACTTTGGTAGGTAAAACGGTATTATTCACATAGACAACCACTGCAGAAATGATAATACCAAGCGCACAAAGTACTATGGCTATTTTCTTCATAAGGCTGACTATTCCAATACGCCGCTAGAGTATATACGCCGTTTTCTTAATAAGGGGCTTCCTGCGGATATCCGCAGCTATTTTTTCATCAAGCCCGGGTTTTTCAAGTTTAAAATACATGTAGTTTTTGTATCCTTCGACACCCGGCTGATCGAAAGCGTTCACGTTTAAAAGCTCTCCCTCATACGCAGTCGCCATTTCAAAAAAGAAAAGTAACTGGCCCCAATAGAATGCCGACACGCGCGGCATAATCACCGCACAATTAGGGCGGGATTCTTTTACAAGCGCCCACTCGGTCGCTTCCTGGGCAATGTTCAACAGTTTCGAAAACTTCTTCCCCGAAAGAAAATCACCCGTACCGACAACGGCCAGATCAGACGCAAAATTTTCAACGCGGATAAACGTCACGGTTTTATCAAACTGCCCTTCCATATTATTCTGCTGAATGGAATGCAGATCGTTCGTACCGCGGGAAGCTACCGGCGTACGCCCGACATTGACTACACAACCCGTGTCAGACTCCCACATCTCTTTGCCACGCGCATCAAACACAATCCTCCTGCTGAATTTCTTCCCCAAACTCTCAGCCAAAAGTTGAGAATACCAATCACCCGTTGATTTCAAAGTTTCACTGAATGGCATCATAATGGCAATGGATTTTCCTTTGTGCCGATACAAGATGTTTTGGAGCCCCGCGTACAAAAGTGCGGGATTCTTCATGCAGTCATCGCTGGCGCTCCGCGCGCTCATCGCAGCAGCGCCCTTCAAAAAATCGTCTAGAGCAACCCCGGCAACTGCCAGATGCAACAAACCCATATTGAGCTCGGAGAACCGGCCGCCAACACCTTTTAAAAGCGGCAAGTTACGAAAACTTTGCGCATCCTTCATCTGCGCAGCATTAACTTTTTTACGCAAATTCCCCTGAACAGGATCAGTTATCGCCACAATCTGCCTGCCGTAATTTTTACCGACTCCTTTTTTCAACCAATCCTCAACCAGAGCCAATCCAGCCTTGGTCTCGGTTGTTTCACCTGATTTCGAGATAACAACGCAAAAGGTTTTTTTAGGTTTCAAACTCTTCAACAATACCGACAGGGTATCCGGGTCAAGGTTATTTCCCTCAAAATATATCCGCGGCCTCCCTTTACGCAATGATTCGAATTCATTGTAATATGCCGGCAGAAGCGCATCTTGCGCCGCCTTCAGGCCCAAATATGAGCCGCCAATACCCAAGAAAATAACATTCTCGTAATCGGCAGCGATTTCATCGGCCAATTTTTTGATCCCGCGGATTGTCTCGGGGGACTGAAACGGCAATGTAACCCACTCCAATGAAAGCCGCTGACGGGTATCCTCATCAAGCAAGAGCCCGTGAAAATGACGATGTGCCTGTTTCAACACAGGCTTCAATGCGGACAATTCTTCTTTGGTCACTCCATGCACACTGCCGACATTCATATCGAACATATTATTGAAATCAAACCCGATCTGTTTCATCAACCCCCCTGCCTTTCGCCTATTATGCTTTATATTTTTCCGGAATTTCAAAACGCGGAGATGGAATAATGGATCGGGAAACACTCCAACGGAACTCCTGTGTCGCCGGATCTTTTTCCATAAGGTTCACAATATAATTTTGCCCGACTTTTTCGCTATTACTGTCATACAAAATCTCTACCTGGGGCCTTCGAATATCAAGGGCGCTTTCCCGCACAACCATCCCCACCCGCTTGTCGGTAAGCTCAACTAATGTCCCCGGAGGATACATGCCGATAACATGAAAAAAATTCTCCAAGAGATCCGGATGGAAATAATCCCCGGACATCTTCCGCATTTCTTCATAGGTTGTTTCGGGAGCCATCTCCTCATGATAGGCGCGTTTACTGCGCAAGGCGTCGTACACATCAGCTATGGCAATTAAATAACTGACCAAATTCGGCGGCCCGCCGAAAAGCCGTTCAGGATATCCTTTCAGGCTGTATCGCAAATGATGTTCAAACGCACCGATTGACGACAACGGATGCGTATCCGGCGTCTGTACAAGAAGACGCGCACCATCAACCGGATGGCTGCGGACCATCTCAAACTCCTTTGGATCAAGCTTGCCTTTCTTACGGAGGACTTCACCCGACAAAACTAATTTTCCCGTATCATGGAGGAGCCCGGCAACCCCGATATCGCTCAACAGATCCTGCCGTATCCCCAAAGACTCGGCCTGCACGACGGTAAATATGGAAACATTGATGGCGTGCACGAACGTATACTCATCATGGGTCTTCGTAGACGTTAAAATGAGCAACGAATATTTGTTTTTCATCAAATTAGTGATGATGCTCGACGCAAAAACCCTGGCTGCCTTGACATTTATGGGACGGTTATTCTGAATATCCTGGAAGGCTTCCTGCAAAAAGCTAAGTCCGCTTTGGTATCCGCCCTTGGCAAGTTGCAACGCATCGTCATGCTCATCCTGAGCTTCATCTTTGGAATACCCGATTTTACCGAAAACGACATGCGTCAAACCTGAAACAGCAGCGGTTTTTTCAATACCACCTGACTGAACAATCTCCTTGGCTGTCGAAGCACAGAGCGCAACAAACGCGGCGCACTCGTCAACACTGATCCCCGCTTCAAAACTTATTTTTTCGATCGTAAGCTCTTTGAAATGAGCGACAAGATTCGAGGCATTCCGGGAAACTTCATACAGCGGCTCTTTTTCAAAAGCTATCTCGGTGCCAATGATCCCGAGCGTAATTTCCTGACGGCCTTCTAAAACCAACAGAAGCTTTGCATATACCTTATCGATGGCTTCTTTCGTCAAATGATGGGTTGGGCCATAAATCATGCGGGTCTGAAGAGTACTCTGCAACTCTCTGATAAACTGTTCAAGTAATGGTTTTATCCCGTCACTCATTCTGGCCCCCGTTACTTTCAGGCATCTTTTCCATTTCCAGGATAAGAGAACACATTCTGCGCAATGCTTTACTCGTATCTTGCAAACCTGACCTGATAAACTCTTTTGCCTGATCCGATGCAATTTGCCCTAAACTCACCGCCGCAGCGACACGAAGCTCATCAGCCGCTTTTGTGTAGAAAAACGGCCTCTTGGCAATAACCGCACCAAGCGCAGGCACCGATTCAGCAACCTGCAAATCGCCGCACAGTTTTAAAACGGTCAGGAGGTATCTTTTTCGTAACGGCCCCTTTTCCAATACCGCAAAAAGGCCCTGCACGGCCTGACTGTTACGGGTACGCAACAAAAATCGCATAATCTTCTGGGCATTATCCGCATTGCGCTCTTTCGCAAGGGCTTCGAAAATACCCGGTAAATCAGCCCCTTCAACCGACTGGCACATATCCATAAAAGCAAATCGCACCGCACCATCCTGATGGCTCATCAGATCCCGCGCAACACGCTCAGCAGAAAGGATATCGATTCTCTTGAGTACCTCCAGCAAATCTTTCATGATTTCAATTTTATCGGCAGACATCTTTTTCAAAGCAAGCATCATAGGTTCAACCGCATCGGTACCCAGCATAGTAAGAATTGCTAAATATTTATTCCGCGCAGTGCGATCCTGCTCAGCCACAAATCCATCCAGCAAGGGCGCGGCAAAAGAACGTTGAAGATGCACACTCATGAATTCAATCTCTTTCATTTCATCCGGATCAGCGCCAGGCACACAGGCAACAAGCGCCTTCACGGTTTGTTCTGAAAAAATCCTGTCCAATCCCGCATTCATTTCTTCTTGAAACGGTACATTTGTTTTTTGCTCCAGTTTCAACTTATCGCAAAAAAGTTCAACAGTGTCCCGATAACTGGAAAGGAATCCTTGTGAGCGATGCGCCGCCAAAACCGTCTCGAGAATCGAAAGGAATTTCTTAAGCAACGGAGCCTCATCCGTAAACCAGATAATATTCAACAGGAGCCGGATATACGATTTGATAAGCCCTTCTCCTGATACGAACTCCTCGAATTCTTTAACATACGGAGCATACTGGGGCAAAACGCCGTCTGAAGTCATTGTGCCGCCCGCAAAAGCACCAAGCGTAAGTTTATAGAACTGGGAGAGAAAATCGTTCTCGGGATTGGCCTTAAACATTTTTTGGATCGAATTATGTACATCGGACAACAAACGCTTATCGGGAATTTGAAGAAGTTTATCGGCGACAAGAGAACTTAACGCATTTGCCTTACCATGGCTCGGCGCCAACTTATCAAATAGATTCAGCGTATTTTCATTCAAAGACTCCTCACCGGTAATAAGAGAACTCATAAAATCAGCGATCATATCATCGGAGAATCCGGCAAGAAGCTCTTCGGGTAAATCAATGGCTTTGCCATCAACCTCTGCCTTTTCAAAAAGCTTAACCACTAATTTCGGATCAAGGCGCGCAATAACATCCAAAATCCCCTGACGGGCAGAAGCCGATTCATCAGCAGAATATTTAGAAAAATAATCCATAATACGCGAAATAGTTTGACGGATACTCCCCGTTGCGGTCTCTTCGTCAAGTTGCGTTTGAGCCTGGCGGTAAATTTTGTTCAAAACAGTCGACGAACGTTTTGAATCAGAGATGAATTCACGGACAAATTCCAATTTCGAGGACGGAAGTTCCCCCCTGCGTGATTCTTCGGAAATACCGGTCAGCGCCGACCAATAATCATTTTCTTCTTTGGTAACACCAAGCCGTGCACTTCCCAAAAACTGGCTATAATCGACTTCTTTAACGACGATATGCGCTGCTGGCGGCATATTTTTAAGAACACCGCCCCGTTGAGCAATTGCCTTAGGCTCGCCTTTCAAACTGGCAAATAATCCCGATAACTCGATGCGCTCAACTCCCCGTAAACAAGAAAATGCAATAACCCCCCGTTGATGCAGGAAATCGGCAACACTGGCGAAAAGCTCACTTTTCTCCCTGACAATAACACCGTCAAGAAGAAGATTATCCTGTGTTATCCCGATAGCTATGCGATCTTCGTCCTGCAACCAAACTTCAAAAGCAATTAAACAAGCAGCAAGAGAATTTTCTAAGATAGGATGGCCTGCGGGGTAGAGTGACACATTTTTTATCGCCGTTGACAGTGATCTGGCTATAGTATCAAATCGTTCGAGTTTTTCTTTCGATAAAGATTCTGCCATAGGAGTTATCTGCCGTAGGGACAGTTGGGAAAAGGTTTGTGATAAAGCATCACCTGGCGAATAGGCACACAACTAAACGTCTTGCCGGAAATTGTTTTTTGTGTACCGATTCTAGTCTCATAGACTCGGCAGGAATACGTGCCATCGGCGCATTTTTCCAGTTGCGTGCAAGGATCCGTGTCAAGCGCACCGCAGCACGTGCCGCATCGCAAACAACGAGCTTCGTAAGTTCTCTCAAGCTCCTTTAATTTTGCTTCGTACGCATCTTTTTCCACAGGTTTCCTCCGCAGGATATTATAGCACAACAGCTTGCGAGACAAAGACAAAAAAGTCCATAGCATTTAGAGCTCATTGCTTCCGCCAGTGGCGGAGACTTCATAGCTTAAAACTATACGGGTTGCAAAGTCATAATGTCATAACGTCACAAGAGAAAGCTAAGAAGTCCTTGTATTTACTTGTGACTT
>DAONEO010000014.1:0-14420 GCA_035403145.1 Candidatus Omnitrophota bacterium
AGTTCATTGTTCATGGTTCATAGAAAAAGCCTAAAAAGCGTGATTGCCGCGTCGCGACAGCGACTAAAACTAAACGCTCCTCGCAATGACGATTAAGAGTCGTCATTGCGAGCCCACTTTACCCGCAGTAAAGCGAACAATGGGCGAAGCAATCACGTTTTTATTACCTCATATAAGTCCTTGAACCCAGGATTCTCGCCTTACTAAATCGTTTGTTACACCAGTATAAATAACCTGGTTGGTACTACTTGTCATTAAATATACGTATGCTGTCATCTTGAGATTGCCTGCCTGCTGCAGGCAGGCCGCGTCGCGACAGCGACTAAAACTAAACGCTCCTCGCAATGACGAGTAGAGAGTTGTTATTGCGAGGAGTCCCTTAACAGAAGGGGACATTTTTCATGCGCACTAAAACGATTTTGAGTAGAACAGAAAAGTGTCCCCTGTTCTAGTCAGGCAATCTATTCTTTATTTAGGCTTTTGCCATAGACCATAGTCTATAGACTATTAGCCGCTTGTGACATTGCCTGTCCGCCAAGTATTGTGGCGGAAACCATGAACTATGAACTCAACGGATAGTTCGGTCATTAAATTATCGGGGACTTTAAATAATCAGGAATTTCCTTGCCGATGAGCGTGTAGAAATTACTCAGATGTGTCCTGAAAAGTTTGTCGAAATTCATCTCGCCGTCACCATACCACCAATACCAGTCACTGCCTTCGCAAATGTACATTTGTTTCCAGATAAGATCCATCGTATCTTTTAATTCATTGCGCCTGTCAGTCTCCATAATCTTTTGCAACTCGGCACGCGCGCGCGCAAGATATTCCCAGGCGCGCACTTTTTGCGGGTTACCGATCCATTTGCCGAATTCAGAATAAATCCAGGATCCTGCGGCAAGATGCTTGATCTGGCGGACCGGAGGATGTTCCCGCAAATATTCACTGACCGTAACACATTTTAAAAAGTTCACTTCGGAAAGGCGTTTGTACAAATACTCGAGAAAATCATGGCCGTTATTGGTGTAATATTCCCAGGCATTCTCTCCATCCATGGCAATCGTTACTAAGATATCTTTTCCTTTAAACGCCATGGCCGTATCTTCCAAATGACGCAGCAAATCATCAGCCGCCGCTTTGGGATCCCAGCGATGATAAATGAAACCGATCATATCTGAAAGATTGCGGTCACGGAATATAATCGCAAGGTCACCGTCTTTACGGTGCAGCAAATGCGGTTGATACAATAATCCCGTATCGCGCTTTTTACTTTTGAGCGATTTATACAGCATCCCCTCATCGGTGACAATCCACTGGATTCCGGCTTTCATAATAAACGGCAGGATATGTTCGCTCACCGCTTCTTCAGACGGCCACATGCCTTGCGGGGCAACTCCAAATTGCTGGCGGTAGAATTTCACTGCCAGGTCAACCTGGGCCTGTGCATCCTGAGGATAGGCAAATTGCTCAAGCGGTAAAACAGTGCGGATATTGGCTTCTTTTGCGATACGCGTATTGCACAATAACGGTAAGATCGGATGGTAATACGGGTTTGCCGTAACTTCAATCTGCCCGCCCTCAATCGCTTTTTTATACGCGGGGATGATATCTTCCAGGATATCGATCTGCTTTGCCAACACTACCTGTTTGTCGTGTTCCGAGTAAAAACGCCCCTTATTGACCAGCTGGCGCAATTCAATCATATCCTGGCGGAATACCGGGTCAATCCAGGCAAGGTTGAACCAAACCTGCAGGTCAAGATAATCCTGTTCGTCAAACTCAATCGAATGTTCGCGTTTCAGGAACAACTCGTAATACCGCGGATGCATCGCAATAACACGGTCTTTGTTGATGCTGAAAAAATTGGCGCGGATGAATTCCTTTTCCGCATTCGTCAGTTCTGCGGCCGGTTTATAGGAAAGGTCGAGATATTTGTCTTTAACGGTGCGCTGGGTATAATCCTGCACTTGCTCCAAAAGGGACGGGACCAAATTAACCGTCTGATGGATCTTGGGGAATTTCTCAAGGATCCTGACCATGTCCAGGTAATCCTTGATACCGTGCAACCTCACCCAGGGGAGCTCGCTTTCATTGGTAAGTAAATTCTTATAGTATGGTTGATGTTGATGAAATATAAAGGCCAGGTAGAGCATTAGTTACTACTCCTAAGAATAGAAAATTCAACCGTCCACAGTCTATAGACTATGGCTTATGGATTAAATCGGTCTTTAAAAAATTTCTAAAGGAAAAAGCATTTTTGAAAGCTCGTCACAATTCATATAATAGGCATCAAACGTTTTTTTATCAAGGTATTTTTGTTCTAAGCCTATAAAGAGCAGCGTCACAACCTCATTGAAAGAACCAATTGCAATTTGAAGAAATCCGGCGACATCCGCATCAGAGCCTCTTCCGTATCCTTCAGCACTATTAACACTGGTAGATACTGCGGCTCGATTTAATTGACTTGTAAAACCAAATTCTTCTTTTTAGGAAATTGTTTTGTTTAGAAATAGATCTCGCTGGAAAATTTAACGGATTCCTGCCAAACTCTTAGTTTTTCAAATTTGAAAGCCATTGTGTTTATCTATTGTCTATAGTCTATGAACTATAGGCGGTAACTTTATCTGCTACAAAAAAACCCCTGGGAGATTGTACTCTCCCAGGGGTCGATTTCACAACTCGATATTAGAATGTAACCTTCATCGTTCCGATAAGCTCTGTGGCAGCAGCTCTGTTCGGTTCAAAGGTACCATCCGTATCGTTGATGGAGCTACCCGGCATGAAGATACCACCTAACAATGAGAACTGCACATCTTCTGTGTAGTCATAGGTGATGGTAGCATCAACTTCCTGACCAAGGTAACGCTCTTTTGACATGATGAACTGACGAGCACCAGACACGCCAGAGAGATCGGCAAAATTGCCAGCTTCATATCTCTTTGCTAAACGCGCCCACACCCAGTCAATCTTCACTGACAAATCATCTTTCGGTTTTGCCATTGCTGAGAGTTCAACGATGTGCATGTTGGTCTTAGCAAACATTGCATTCAAAAGACTTCCAAAGGTCTGGTCCTGGAACATCGGATCCCAACCTGTATATGCTTTATTATCCACTTTACCTCTATCGGCACCTGAATAAAAAACATACGTAGCCGCAACTCTCGGATCATACTTTGAGAGTTTTTCTGTCTTCGTATTCTTGTTCAACAGATCTTTCAAATCATAGGTACCTGTAACCTGAGCAGCCCATGCACGACGCTCGCTGGTGCCAGCTTTACGGTCAGTACCAATATATCTTGCATTCGGGTCAAACTTCGGGTTATAGCTACCAAACTGGAACGCTGCCTGTGCATCAAGAGTCAAATCCTTGACACTCTTGTTGACAACACGCGCACCAACGGTATTAACAACATCAGCCTTCTGCTTATTGGTTGTAGCATCGTCGAATGAAGTTGCAACACCGGTATCAACGTTGGTAACAGCAGCTGCGTTGGATCCTCTTGCTTTGGAGAAGAAGAATCCTTCGACTGTCGTTGATTTGGTTAATTCATACGCTGCGTTCAAACCAGCTAAGGTAACATCATCATTGCTTCTGGAATTATTCTCTTCAACTTTCGCATAGATACCATCGATGACCAACGGATTGTAATCCAAGGTCGCGCGAATTGCATCGAATGATTTGCGCATTGTCAAATCACCGGTTGCGAGTCCAGAGCGAAGTGAACCAACTTTACCCACGATGAAACCATTGCCGAATTTGATTTCCTGACGGCCGATGGTCATCGTAAGAGGTGAATACAAGAACTCTTTCAACGTAACATATGCTAAATCAAGATCGATCTGCTGATCATGATTTGTGGCCTCTGCGTTATTCAAACCGATGTTTGAATACGAATTGGTCGTAGAACCTGAATCACCGTTCCAATTTCTTTCGTTGATGAGTCTGACTGATGTCATAACATTGTCAGTAAGATCAGCATCCACGCGGACTCTGGTGATAGATTCAAGAACAGCTTCTCTATCCTGATATGTGTTGGTATTGATTGTTGTCATACCAGCGGAACCAGTTGAAGGTTTTCCAGAACCAACTGGGTCTTTTGCTAAGTCAAGGTTTTCACGGGCAACACCCATGATGGTGATGTCTCCGCTAACCTTTACATTCTGAACTTCTGCGTAAGCCGCACAAGTCATCCCAGCCATCATAACTAAGGCCAGAACTAATATTAAGCGTTTACTCATTTAAATCCTCCTTTAAAAAAACACGGAATATTTGAACTAGGTTATTAAATGCCTAGGTATTTCCATATATAATGTATATCATTGGAGTTCGTATGACCTCAGGAACTTTAAGTTTTTCACCCCCTTTCTGCCTATCATTAAAGTCATCTCCAATGGTATATCCGAGGTATGATTGAAGTTATTTTTTCACATAACCCTATTGTTGTCAAGTACTTTTTTGTAATAATTGCAAATTGCACAATTTACACACAAAAGAGCCTATTTAAGGGGTTTTTGAGCCTTTTTAGGCGGTACACTCGGTGATTTAGGCCCTAAGGTGATAGTTATTAAGGTAGCGCTCCCCTTTGGCTGCAGCAGAATATTGCAGGTTTCCGCCTCTTTATCGAAGTTTAAAAGACTTTCGCCATATTCAACTATATTAAGGAAATTCCAATTTTGTAAGGCCATCTGCTCTTTATAGAAAAAAGCAAGCTGTTCAGAAGTAGCTTTACCGCGGTATTTGAGCATCCCTACGCGCGTGCCTGCTGCTTCAAACGAATAGGATTCAGTGGTGAGTTCTTTGAATCCTGCGGGGACGGGGATATCGCTAAAACGGTTATTGGCTGCACCCTCAAGAGCTGAGGCAGTGCCTAAATTTTTATCATCTTTTATAATAGTACTTGAGCAACCGGCGATGAAAAATATTACCAGCATAACAAAAGCAAAAGACAACCGTGACAATCTTAAAAACGAATCTGCCTGCCTGACCGGCAGAGAGGTTTCATCCCGATTGGTCCGGCAATTACGAAAAGCAATGTATCTCATCGGCGCCCCTCCTTCACTTTCAAAAAAGCTGCTACATCAGCGTAGATTTTCTCTAAATCAATTTCAGTCAAACCAGCGGTTATGCCGACTTGCCTGAGTTGAGCCGGAGTAATTATATCCTCCGGGCTATGGCCATCCGTATTAATAACAAGCCTGGCACCTAAAGCACACGCTCTATTGGCTACGTGGTTATTGGTATTGCCATGGCCGCGGCGGCTTGAGACTTCCAGGAAAATCTTTCTTTGTCCGGCCAAGACTACATCTTCATCAGAAATCAATCCTGGATGAGCCAGGATATCAATGCCGGATTCAAGCGCAGCGCGATTCGTGCCTTTGATCACCGGCTCAACCGGAGATTCACCGTGACCGACAATTATTTGTATCCCTTTTGAACGCGCATATTTGACAAGGGGTTTAAACTGATCAAGCGGAACGTGCGTTAACTCAACACCCGCAAGAACCTTGATCGTTGAATTTTTTGGCCAATGGCGGGTAAAATCAAGGATGGAAGAAACGACATTTTTAATATTACTGTAATCGGCGTGGTCTGTAATGGCAATTGTCGTATATCCGGCTGCGGCGTAACGAACAGCGATCTCGGAAGCAATAAGATCGCCGTCACTTAGTATTGAATGGCAGTGTAGATTAAACATAATCGTATTATAGAAACAAAGTTGCGATTAGACAAGAAATAAATTTAGTTCATAGTTCAACGTGCAAAGTTCAAAGCCTAAATTCCGTTAGAAACGGCTTAATTGTTTTTCCTTTGAACTATTAAACTATGAACTTACTTTGAACCTTGAACCTTGAACTTTGAACTATACTTATTTATTATTTCTGCTATAATGCGAACCTATGGAAATCATCATGCAACTCGTAAGTTTTATTTTTCACCTGGACAAACATCTCAACACCATAATCCAAAACTATGGCACCTGGACGTATTGCATACTTTTTCTCATTATCTTTTGCGAAACCGGCCTGGTCGTAACACCGTTTCTTCCCGGAGATTCCCTCCTGTTTGCTACCGGGGCGCTCGCCGGATTAGGCACATTAAAGATCAACTGGCTGCTTGCTATTCTTATCTCGGCGGCAATTATCGGCGATAACCTCAATTATTGGATCGGATATTTCATCGGGCCAAAAGTATTTCATAAAGAAAAGGCTCATTTTCTTAAAAAAGAATACCTGGTTAAAACCCATATGTTTTACGAAAAATACGGGGTCAAAACCATCATTCTTGCACGATTTGTGCCGGTAATCCGCACGTTCGCGCCCTTTGTAGCGGGTCTCGGAAGGATGAACTATCTCCGGTTTCTTTCGTATGATATCGCGGGAGGAATCCTTTGGGTGGGAACTTTTGTCGGCGGCGGTTATTTCTTCGGAAACATGCCTGTCATAAAAAAGAACTTCTCTATCTCTATTCTTCTCATTATCTTCATATCGCTCGTGCCTGGCATTATTGAATTCTACAGGCATAAACGAGCCGCACAACACCGCAGTTAAATCTTATTCTATCTCGATTTTCTCAATAAAAAATTCTTTGCCTGACTGAGTAGGCGTGCCTTGAACAAGGCAGGTGGGACAGTCGAAATTACTTCTATCTTTATCAAAGGTTTTCTTGCAACGGGGACAGACAAACTGCACTTTTGAAACCTTGAAAACGAGTGTTGCGTTCTCAACGGGCGTACCCTCTGCTAACGTCTCAAAATACAGCCGGATAGAATCTTCGGAAAGACCGCTTGCCTCTCCGATAACCAAACTGACTTTCGTTACTTTCTTTGCGCCTTTTTCACGGCAGAAAGTAACAATATCATTCATTAACTTCTCTACGATATGGTGCTCGTGCATCCTTGTGATTTCTCTTTAAGCCTGATAGTCGTGGGAACCGTATAAGCAGTATCAAGGGAAAGACATTTTTTCGGGCAGACTTCTACACAATAATTACACGAAACACAACGCATCCTGTCAATTTCCCAGGTTTTATCCGTTTTGTTGACTACAATAGCCGTCGTAGGACATTTTCTCTGGCACATACCGCAATAAATGCACTTTGCAATATCAATAAGCACCTTTCCCCTTGTCCCTTTTACATATTCTCTTGGTCCAAAAGGATATTTCACCGTTGCCGGTTTACGAAAAAGACTTTTTAAAACAGTTTTTGCCATCGAAAATATCGACATAATATCAATCTTTCATTTTTCATTTTCCACCCCAGAGGTGGAAAACACCCCTGGGGTGGAAACGCGGTTTAATCTGGCACCGGAATTCATGCGTGCCGGGTAAAAACCGTTTGACCTGTCCCCTTAACGTTCCGTGCAGCTTATGCAAGGGTCAATACTAAGCACTACCACCGGCACATCCGCCAATTCACAACCAGGCAAAAGTTTTACAAGCGGAGGAATATTGGCAAATGTCGGAGTGCGCACACGTAACCTTTGTAAGAAACGCGTCCCATTGGCTTTGGCGTAATAAACAACCTCGCCTCTTGGCTGCTCTGTCCGGGCAAAAAATTCACCATCCGGAACCGTAGTAATTTTCATATCAATCGGCCCTTCGGGAATTTTAGTTGCACATTGGCTAATAAGGTCGATTGAGCTGGAAAGTTCCCGGATACGAACCTTACAGCGCGCATAGCAATCACCTGCAGTCTCAACAGCAGGACTAAAGCTTATATCCTTATATGCCGCATACCCAAGCTTGCGCATATCAATGTCCCAACCGCTCGCGCGTAAAACAGGACCTACAGCCCCAAGTTTATATGCGTCTTCTTTACTTAATACACCAACCCCAACCATACGGTGCTTTACCGAACTATCGTTTAAGAAAACATCCGTTATTTCTTTTATCTCTTTTTCGTAACTTTTAAGTTTTGCAACTATCTCAATGAGTTTTTCGTTGGTAATATCCCGGCGCACGCCACCGAGTTTCGCGGAACCAAAGATAACACGGCCGCCGGTTGTCTCTTCAATAATATCCAGGATCTTCTCCCGCAAGCGCCAGCTATGCATAAAAAGCGCTTCAAAACCAAACGCATCTGCCATTAATCCGAGCCAGAGAAGATGGCTATGCAGCCTTGAAAGCTCAGACCAAACCACGCGCAGGTATTGCGCACGAGCAGGAACTTCAAGTTTCATCACCTCTTCAACCGCAATACAATAGGTCAGGCCGTGGATAAAACTGCAAATACCGCAAATACGTTCCGCCACGTATACAAAATCGACAAAATCTCTTTTTTCGACTAATTTTTCCAGGCCACGGTGGATAAATCCGATCGAAGGAATCGCCTCAATGACCAACTCATCCTCAACCACAAGGTCAAGATGAATTGGCTCCGGCAATACCGGATGCTGCGGGCCAAATGGAATGATTGTTCTGGCCATACGCTATTTCCCCTCTTCTTTCGGAGTTGAACCCCCGGGATTAAGACCAGAAATTTCCTGCTGGGGGTTAAACGGCGTCTTTATCGACGTCTTGTAAAGACTGCCTTTATAATCGATAACAATACCTTTTATATTGACACCGTATAAATCATGCATCTCGTTCTCATATAAGAAAGCGTTCCAATAAACAGAACTGATGCTGGGAATTGATTTCTCCAAGTTCGAAAGTTCAATACGAAGATTTTCAAACACGAAATCCTTATCGAACGAATAATTGATTTCAATGGTTTCAGGAAGCTTGGTACAGCATATTTGCACAAGCCGGTACCCGGAATTCGCCATCTCCTGGACCCTGGCTGCCAATTGCTCGGGAGTTATTTGCATTGTCTTTTGTTCTTCGATCATAGGTACTTACCCAGCGGGCTTTTCTAAATAAAGCCGTTTACGCTGCTCCGAAACTTCTTCTGTCTTAAAAGTAGTGTATCCGAATTTCTTATAGAAATAAATGTTGCGCTTGCTCTGATGGCTGGTAAAAAGCTCATAGCGCTTAACGTATCCGAAATAACTTTCGATTTCCCGCAAGAGCTTCTGTCCAATACCGAGGTTCTGATACAACGGATGAACAATCAGCCTTCCGATATGACAGGTATCCGCCCGGACATACGCCCTCACTGAACCGACGATCGTATCGTTCATCACGGCCTTCAAGAAGGTTTTTGTCTCAAAATCTTTCTGAATCTCTGCAAGCGTCTGCCTCAAAGGAGACAGTGAAAAATCATTGTAGATCTCCGCTTCACTTTGATAGGCAAGTTTTTGTAATTCCAGGATCTCAGGAGCGTCTTCTATAACCGCAGGTTCCAAAACAAGGCGCAATAATCCTTTGGACATCTTTTTCAACTTTTTGCGCTTTTCTTCAAGAATCCCCAGAGACGTGGCAACGCCGTCAATAATCGATTCGGGACGGGCGGCGCACCCGGGCACGTATACATCCACGGGAATAACCGTGTCAACGCCGCCGGAAACATTGTAACACTCCCTGAAAACACCGCCGCTGGTGGCACAAATCCCGATTGCAACAACCACCTTCGGATCAGGTATCTGATTGTAAATATTCTGCACTACTTCTTTATTCTGCTCATTGATAGAACCGGTTATCAAAAAAATGTCCGCGTGTTTCGGGTTACCCGTGTTGATGATCCCCAAACGCTCAACATCATAAACCGGCATCAAACACGCAAGGACTTCTATATCGCAACCGTTGCAGCTTGAACCATCATAATGAATAATCCACGGTGACTTTGATATCATTTATTTCCTCATCACAAAAAAGAGTAAAAAAAGGTTCCCTAAACAACAGGTGAGCGCTACCAGCCACGAGCTTTTCAACGCGAGCTGCCACTTAACGCGCGCAAAAGTATTGTCGATCAGGATAACCATGAAAAACGATACCAGTGCCGCAAGCACGCCCACAACAACATGACTGGCAAAAAACAGGTACACAACCCCTAAGACAAAGACATTTTCATACCAATGGGCGATTTCAATAAAAGCCAGCGCTTTGCCGGAGAATTCCGTTGTTATACCTTTGACTATTTCCTGATGGCCATGATGCGAAGTCGATAAATCAAACGGCGATTTGCGGAATTTCATCGCCAGGATGAACAGGAAACCGAATAACAGGCCCGGTAAATATATCGCCAGCGGCCGGTTGTATTGAACGATATCCGAAACGTTAAAACTCCTGGTAACCATATACATACCGATGGCACTCAATAATACCGCCGGCTCATATGACATCATTTGAATGAGCTCGCGGTGAGAACCGACATAGCTATACGGGGAACTCGCTTTGAACCCGCCGAGGACAAAAAAGATACCGGCCAGCGTTAAAGCAAAAATTACCAGCAAGAAGTCGCCGCCCGTAAAAAACAAACAACCGGTATAAAGGACAAAAATAAAAAAGAAATAAATGTAGAGATTCTGGGAGCGGCGAACGACCAGGTTCTCTTTCTCAAAAAGTTTAATAACATCGAAAAACGGCTGCAGGATCGGGGGGCCGACGCGCGACTGCATGCGCGCGGTAATCTTACGGTCAATACCCGCCAATAACCCGCCGATAAGCGGAGCGCCCAACAAATATATAAGAGAAATAATAAGTGTCTTCATACGAATGATGCCGCAAACATTAAAACAGTCAAAATCAAAGAAACCAGGATCCCGTATTTCAATAACCGATGTTCTCCGAAATAGTGCTCCATATAATACCCGCGCAGAGCCATATTCTTAACCTTGCCCAACGAATCGCGGAATTCGGTGCTTGAATGCATGTTGGCGCCGCCTAAATACGCATCAACAACCTTGACCCGTTTCCCGCAAAACAGGAAACTAATCGGAAATAACATTACCATGGCAAGCATACTTAACATGATGACGATATTGCCGGTGCTCATGATCGCGGAACGGCCGTATATGCCCAGGCAATACGGCTCGATCAGGAAACTTGAGACAACCGGGAACAAACCGCACAAAGCAACCGTCAAGATTGACAGTACGCCGAGTGTAACCCACACGGAACGCGGTACGCCTGTCTCCATATCCTCAAGCGGACGGATAACGGTAATGAGTTTGCCCATCCATTTGACCCAGAAAAATAATGTGGCGGCACTTCCAAAAACAACCAGGATCGCAAGGACCGGGTTTGAATCAACTAACGCACGCAAAACAGCCCATTTACTGATAAGCATACCAAACGGGGCCAGGAACATACCTGCCATACCGATCTGCATCATAATGGATATTTTCGGCAATGTAATAATCAACCCATCCATACTTTCAATGTTCCTGCTATGGATCTTATGTTCGACTTCTCCGACGCATAAGAAAAGCAATGCCTTGGCTACGGCATGGAACAGGATCAAAAGAATACCTGCCCAGACAGCCTCGTAGGTGCCGATACCCGCGCATAGAACAATCAACCCGAGGTTGGAAATGGTTGAATACGCCAGGACTTTTTTAGCATCTGACTGGGAAATGGCGATAAATGCAGCGGCAAGAAACGTAATGCCGCCGATAATAGCTAACACAAAACCCGCAAGTGTCCCTTGCAACACAGAAGCAAAACGTACAATGATATACACACCGGCCTTAACCATCGTGCTGGAATGTAACAATGCCGAAACAGGCGTGGGTGCCACCATGGCTCCTAAAAGCCATCTTGAAAACGGCAGCTGCGCCGATTTGGTCAAGCCGGCAAAACAGATAAAGATTACCGGAATAATCGCCACGCTTCCCAAAGAAAGAATCGCGCTCAACTCAACAGTATGGAAATGAGTGAATAAATAGATGATTCCCAAGGCAAACGCGAGCCCCCCTACCAAATTAAACTCCAGAGCGCGAAACGCGTTGTTCTTGGATTCGTCCGTCTCATTGTAACCGATCAAAATAAACGAACACAGGGTTGTTACTTCCCAGAAGAAATAAAGCCAGAGCAGGTTATTGGCAAAAACAATGCCGAACATTGCGGAAAGAAAAACAAAGATAATAAAGAAAAAAGCCGGGCGCTTATCAGGCAGCTCCTTATGATGCTCATCATGCAGTTCTTTCATGTACCCCAACGCATAGACGGCTACCAGCGTTCCGACAATACCTATAATAAGGGCCATGAGAATCGAGAATTTATCGATAAAGAGATTGTGCGAAGACGTGATGCCATGGCCGTATGAGTGCTCAAACCAACCAAGAGCAAGCGCTTGTAACGCTATCAGGATACAGGTAAGCGGGCGTTTACCACGCAGGCCGCGGTAGAAAATGTATCCGGCAAGGAGGAAATCGCCGATAAGAATAAGCGTATTGGCAAGAGGATACTGCGCTGCGATATAGAAAACATCCCCCCTGAACTTAAGCGTCAAAAGGGCAACAGAAGCAACGCTCAAGACAACGCAGGATGATTTCACTAAAAACCGGCGCACCAGATCGTTGCGTATAAAAAGAAGCGCCGCGGCAACTGCCAGCGGGAATAAAATTAAAAAGAGTATGGTGTGCATAGATTCCTTAAAAGAAAGGCCTCCTCCGATCTTCCAGTACGTATCGGAAGAGGCTAAAAAAGATATGCAAATTATACCAATAATTTTTGAGGCGTCAAGTTAATTCTGCGTTTTTGAGCCGACAGCCTTATTGACAATATGCATAAGATCCTTGCGGCTTATCGGTTTAACAACGTAATCGACAACACCCAGTTTAAACGCCCGTACTTTATCGACTTCCTTGTCAATACCTGAAAGGATGATGATGGGGGTGCCTAACCCCAAAGAATCCTTATTGAGCATTTCACACGCTTCAAGTCCCCCGACCTCAGGCATAATCAAATCCATCATGATCAGGTCAGGATGAAACGCGTGCATCTCAGAAACAATATTTTTAGCATCCACAAGGATCTTGACTTCATAATCGCCGGAATGTTCCAAGAACAATTTAATCGTAGCGGCAACTTCCAGCTCATCATCAACCACGAGAACTTTATGTTTCATCAAGCCTCCTAATGTTTCAGTTCTGTACCCAAAACAATATGCCTGATGCCGACACCCGAAGCGATATCAACAACCTTCACAATAAATTCGTATCGAACGGTCTTATCCCCATCAATGGTGATGGAAGAATCGGGAGTATTCTTAACAAGGCTCGTCAACTTGAATTTAAGGATATCGAGGTCATACCGAAGGTTGTATTTCGTATTATCGAGAAAAGCTTCACCCGCAGAATTGATCGTTACCGCAATAGTACGGGGAGGTTCCTGCATCGTGCTGGATTGCGGCAAGGAAACTTTAAGGCTTGAACGGAATATCAAGGGCGTTGAAACCATAAAAATGATAAGAAGCACCAGGATCACGTCCGTAAACGGGGTGATATTAATTTCAGCAACAAGCCGCTGACTGCGAGGCCTACGTCTCATTTTACTTTCACAAATAGAAGATCAACAAGTTCGCTGGCGACAAGATCCATATCTGCAATAAAATTATCGATCTTACGGATAAAAACATTGAACATAATAACAGCGGGTATTGCCACTAAAAGACCGGCCGCAGTACACACAAGCGCTTCGGAAATACCGCCAATAACCACATTGATACCGCCGGCGCTGGTCGTAGCAATATCACGAAACGCACGAATGATCCCTAAGACTGTCCCAAAAAGGCCGATATACACTGCGGTGCTGCCGATCGTACCGACAATACTGGTGTAGCGTTCAAGTTGTATCGTCTGGATAACAACCTCCCGTTCCATAGCTTCTGAAATCGTTTTCTCGCTATGGCCGGCAAGAATAAGCCCGGAATGAGCAACCTTGGCAAACGGCGTATCGGTTTCCTTTGCTAAAAGCTGGGATTTAGCGACATCTCCTTTAGCAAGTTCCTTGCGGATTTTGGTCATGAATTGCTCGCGCTTGACGCCTGAACGCTTGCGAAAATACGTAAACCGTTCGACGATAACCGCACATGAAATCACGGAACAGATAAGGAGAATATACATGGCAAAACCGCCGGCTTTGATAATCTCCCAAATAGGTATGCCTTTGAACATCGCAAGCTCCTTCAATAATTAGTAGAACAAAAACTCAAGGTTAGTTCAAAGTTCAAGGTTCAACGTTCAAGGTTAGTTCATAGTTATCAGTTCAAAGTAAAAAAACAAAAAATTAGCCGTTTCTAACGGAAAGCACACTTTGAACTTTGAACATTGAACTATGAACTAAATACATGCCCCTGGCAGGAATCGAACCTGCCACCCACGGTTTAGGAAACCGTTGCTCTATCCTTATGAGCTACAGGGGCGAATTATTTAACGAACCGCCCTGCCGGACAAAAAATTAAATTTGCCCCCCAGGTCTAGAAATCCTTATTGAGCACCTACTACTTTTATCTAGCAAAATCCGCTACGCTTTTTAGCGGATGAGCTACAGGGGCGGATTGGCTAATAGCTCATGACTAAAAGCCTAAATCTAAA
>DAONEO010000014.1:14520-46016 GCA_035403145.1 Candidatus Omnitrophota bacterium
ATGAGCTACAGGGGCGGATTGGCTAATAGCTCATGACTAAAAGCCTAAATCTAAATTATCCGGGTTTCAACGTCATAAGGTCATAACGTCATAAGTAAAAGCTTTTTATTACACTCTTGTGACCTTGTGACTTTATAACCTGGCTGTTTTTTATGTCGGTAGTTACTATCGACGATAGAACAATATCAATACTTGATAAGAGAAAAAACAGGAATCCCTTGCAGCTTTTGACGCCCATTACATTCGCCAAGCTCAATAAGAAAAGCAGCACCAACCACGGAAGCATTAACCTGTTTGATAAGATCAACCACTGCTTTGACGGTGCCCCCCGTCGCAAGAAGATCATCGACAATCAAAACCCTATCGCCGGCATTCACTGCATCGGTATGGATTTCAAGGGTATCAGTGCCATACTCCAAATCATAGGTAACTGACTGGGTACGCCATGGAAGTTTTCCGCGTTTTCGGACAGGGATAAAACCAACACCTAACATCTGCGCAATGGCTCCACCCAAAATAAATCCCCGCGCCTCAACAGCAACTACCATATCAATCTTCTTGCCTTTATATTTTTCAACAATAGCCTTTATCGCTGTTTTAAACGCTTTTTTGTCACGCAAGAGTGTCGTAATATCACGGAATAAAATACCTGGTTTGGGAAAGTCGGGGATGTTGCGGATATACTCCTTAAGCGCTAATTTTTTTGCCATTGCTCCTTCTCCTGTTCCTTAACGAATTTGCGTAATTTATTCAACGCGGCTTCTTCAATCTGACGGACTCGTTCACGCGAAACACCCAATTTCTTGGCAACTTCGGCTAATGTATGGATTTTTTCATCCTGGAGGCCAAATCGCAAATCAAGGATTTCCCGTTCCCGGTCATTCATAAGATCAAGCAGGTTGGTGATCCGTTCTTTATCCAAAAGATGTTCGATATGGGAATCAGGTTGTACGGCAGTCTGGCTTTGCACTAAATCAAGGACATGGCTCTCCCCTTCTTCATCGATAGGCGCATCTAAAGAAGATGTGCTGGTCGAAAGCCAAAAGAGTATCTGTTCTTTCTTTGATTCCGAAAGTTTTAATTTTTTTACAATTTCGTCGTCAGAAGGGATCGATTTTGTTTTCTGGGAGAGGCGTTCTTTTGTCTTTTTCCATTTGGCAATAAGTTCATTCATGTAAATAGGAACACGAATCATTTTGCCTTGCTCGGAAATCGACCGGGTGATGCTTTGCTTGATCCACCAGGCACCATACGTTGAGAAACGAAAACCCTTGCGGGAATCAAATTTTTCAACTGCCTTCATAAGGCCGATGTTGCCTTCTTCGATCAGATCAAGGAACGGAATACCTAAATACATATACCGTTTTGCGATATTGATAACCAGGCGCAAGTTTGCGCGGATCATCGCTTTACGCGCATACTCATCGCCTTTTTTAATGCGTCTACTAAGTTCTACTTCCTGTTCAGCAGTAAGTAATGGAATAGTCCTAACTTCTTTGAGATAGTTTTTAAGCGCTTCCATTTACCCTCGCATACGTGAGCGGGACCCAACACATGTATCTTTTCGTGAGTCCCATCCCTTACAAACAAAACACCTCAAACCGATATTTTGAAAAAGGGATAAAAATCTATAGTCGATAGTCTATAGCAAATATGTATTATACCATAGACTACCGACTATTGACTATCAACTTTTTATTTATTCTTCTTCGACTTCTTTGAAGAAGGTTTCTTGACATCTCTCAGTGCTGCCTGCGCTGCCGCCAAATTGGCAATGGGAACACGGAACGGTGAGCAACTGACATAATCCATGCCGACCTTATGGCAGAACTCAACGGAACGCGGGTCTCCACCATGCTCGCCGCAGATACCGACTTCAAGTTTCTTATTGGTACTTCTACCGCGCTCAATGCCGAGTTTAATGATCTGACCGATTCCCGCCTGATCAAGCGTTTGGAACGGATCATCCGGTAAAATACCTTTTTTGAGATATTCGGGAACGAACGAACCGATATCGTCTCTTGAGAAACCAAATCCCATCTGCGTCATATCATTGGTACCGAACGAGAAGAACTGCGCAACAGTAGCCAATTGATCGGCCATAAATGCAGCGCGCGGAATCTCGATCATCGTGCCAAACATATGTTTGATGGATTTGATACCGTATTTCGCCAGAACCTCCTGATACACCTGCTTGGCAAGTGCCAGCTGATCATTGAGTTCTTTCACATCGCAGACAACCGGGATCATGATCTCCGGGTATGGTTTTTTACCTTCCTTAAGCAATTCAGCAGCTGACTCAAGAATCGCGCGAATCTGCATCATACTGATTTCCGGATAGGTAATACCAAGACGCACACCGCGGTGTCCCATCATCGGATTAGACTCATGCAAGCCTTCCGCCCTCTTCTGAAGTTCTGCCATATCGATATGAAGGTCTTGAGCAAGCGCCTCGAGTTTCGAAGGCTCTTGCGGAACAAACTCATGCAACGGAGGATCCAGAAGTCTAATGACAACCGGATACCCATCCATCGCCGCAAGGGTTCCCTTGATATCTTTTTTGACAAACGGGAAAAGCTCATCAACCGCTTTTTTCCTCTCTTCCGGTGTTTTGGAAATGATCATTTTACGCAGGATAAAAAGGGCCTCGTCAGAACCTGCTCCGTAGAACATATGTTCTGTTCTAAATAACCCGATACCTTCAGCGCCGAAATCGCGCGCTTTCTGGGCATCTGCCGGAGATTCGGCATTCGTGCGGATCCCAAGTCTTCTTACCGTCGTACAGATCTTTAAGAATTCACTCAAGAGTTGATTCTCCGAAGACGCATCCATCATCGGAAGTTTACCTACATACACCGTACCTTTCGTACCGTTTAAGGTAATCCAATCACCTTCCTTGACGGTTATGCCACCCACGTGAAGCTCTTTCGTGCCCATATCTATATGCAGCGCGGCACATCCGACGATACAGCATTTTCCCCAACCGCGGGCAACCAATGCCGCATGCGACGTCATACCACCGCGGGCAGTAAGTACTGCTTCGGCGGCACGCATACCATCGACATCTTCAGGATTTGTCTCTTCACGAACGAGGATAACTTTTTTCCCTGCCTTTAACCAGGCAACCGCATCATGGGCGCTGAAAACAACCTGTCCACAAGCACCACCGGGACCAGCGGGCAAACCTTTGGCAACCGGTTTATTGGTCGCTTCGGTTTTCGGATCGATGATAGGATGCAAAAGCTCATCAAGCTGAGCGGGCGTTACGCGTAAAACCGCTTCCTGCTTGGTAATCAATTTCTCTTTGAGCATATCAATTGCCATACGCACAGCAGCGGGGCCGTTGCGTTTTCCGATACGGCACTGCAGCATGAACAAACGGCCTTTTTCAATGGTAAACTCAAGATCCTGCATATCGCGGTAATGCTTTTCCAAGCGCTTCTGAATCGCAAAAAGCTCCTGGTAGATCTTCGGCATAGCCTGCTGAAGCGTCGTCAGACTCGAATTCTGACCTGATTTTGATTCCTCATTAATAGGAGCAGGCGTACGGATACCGGCGACAACATCCTCACCCTGCGCGTTAATAAGATATTCACCGTAGAAATGAGCGTCACCATTGCCCGGATTACGGGTAAAAGCGACACCGGTTGCCGAGTCATTGCCCATATTACCAAAAACCATGGTCTGGACGTTAACTGCGGTTCCCCACTCATGCGGAATATTTTCAATTATTCTGTAACTAATGGCGCGCTTGCCATTCCAGGAAGCAAATACAGCGCCGATACCGCCCCACATCTGAGCTTCCGGCTCATCGGGGAACTCTTTCCCGAGGACTTCCTTGATCTTTGCCTTATACGCATTACAGAGTTTCTTTAAGTCATCGGTGGTCATATCGGTATCGCCCTTGTATCCTTTTTGCTTCTTCAACTCGTCCATAATACGTTCAAGCTGCTTGCGGATACCCATATCATCTTTCGGTTCAATACCAGCCGCTTTTTCCATAACCACGTCTGAATACATCGTGATAAGCCGGCGATACGCGTCATACACAAAACGCTCATTGCCGCCGGACTGTTTGACGAGTCCGGGAATCGTCTTCTCGGTCAAACCGACGTTTAAAACCGTTTCCATCATACCGGGCATGGACTTGCGGGCGCCGGAACGAACGGAAACCAATAACGGGTTCACCGGATCGCCGAATTTTCTACCCATAAGTTTTTCAACCTGCGCTAAAGCGCTGCTTACTTGCGCCTTAAGCTCTTTCGGATACGTTTTCTTATTGGCATAATAATAGGTACAAACATCGGTCGAAAGCGTAAAACCGGGAGGAACCGGAAGTTTCAAGTCTTTATGGCCGGCCATTTCCGCAAGGTTAGCACCTTTGCCGCCCAAAAGATTCTTCATGCTTTCATTACCATCCGCCTTACCGCCACCAAACGAATACACATACTTCTTAGCCATTGCTCTAACTCCCTGCCTTTCTTGTTCGACTGCTGTTCGTAATAATAAATTGTTAAAAACTCATCGTGGTTAGCGGTGTTCGGTTCTCGGTTAGCACAAAGATTACTCCCGCTCACCGAAAACCGTTAACCAAAAACCGGATTTCAACTCAACTTTTCAACCAAATACGACTTCAGCGCATCAACGCTGACGCGCTCCTGCAGCATTGAATCCCTATCCCGGACTGTCACCTGTTTATCTTCAAGTGACTGCACATCAACCGTCACGCAATACATCGTACCAACCTCATCCTGACGACGGTATAATTTACCGATCGAACCGGTATCGTCATACACAGCGACCATCGAGGTTTTAAGGTCTTTGGAAATCTTCCGTGCTAATTCAACGATCTCCGGCCTGTTCCGTAACAACGGCAATACCGCTACCTTAAAAGGAGCAATCGTCTTGTTAAATTTCATTACAACGCGTTTCTCATCCCTGACTTTTTCTTCGTTATACGCGTCAACAAGCGTTGCCAGAACACACCGGTCAACACCGCCGGAAGGCTCAATAATAAAGGGATGAAACCGCACTTTCGCGGCTTCATCAAAATACGTAAAATCTTTACCGCTTGTCTTCTCATGCTGGCGCAAATCAAAATCACTGCGGTTTGCGATACCCTCTAGTTCACTCCAGGTACCTTCGTCACTGACACCGCGCGTGGTAAACGGAAAGCGGTATTCAATATCGGTACACGCGCGCGCGTAATGCGCCATTTCTTCCTTGCCATGCGGACGTTGACGCAAATTTTCAGCCTTAATACCGAGGCTCTCGGTATACCAGCGAAAACGTTCTGCAACCCATTTTTCATAAGCAGCATCCGCGTCTTCAGGCCTTACAAAATATTCTATTTCCATCTGCTCAAATTCACGGGTTCTGAACGTAAAATTCCCGGGAGTAATTTCGTTGCGAAAAGATTTACCGATCTGCGCCAAACCAAAGGGAAGTTTCGGATGTTTTGAATCGAGGATATTGGCAAAATTGACAAACATACCTTGCGCAGTTTCAGGGCGAAGATACACAATATTAGACGCCTCTTCAACCGGCCCCTGATGGGTTTTAAACATCAGGTTAAACGGACGCGCTTCGGTCAATGCACCGCCGCATTCGGGGCACGTGATAGTATCTTTCAGGTCAGCGGTCTTAAAACGTTTTTTACACCCTTTACAGTCGCTTTTTAAATCAAAGAAATTATCAACATGGCCTGAAGCCTCCCATACTTTGGGATGCATAAGGATAGCGGCATCCATGCCAAAAATATCATCGCGCTCGTACACGACAGACTTCCACCACAGACGTTTGAGGTTATTCTTCAGTTCAACGCCGTACGGGCCGTAATCCCAGGTATTGCTCAGGCCGCCGTAGACTTCGGAAGATTGAAAGATAAACCCTCTTCGTTTGCACAAAGAGGTGATTTTTTCCATTACACTAGGGGTTTCCATAGACCTTTATATTTAACTCAGTTTAAAGGTAAAGTCAAGCGAAATCGCTTCCAGAAAAACAGGCTAATGCAGATACCCGGTCTTTCGAATCGTTGAAATAATGGTAAACATCTTCTTGAGATCCATCTTCCTTGATTTATCTCTCAGGAAAATCTTGAAATAATTATTTTGGCTGTCAAAAATATCGCATACATACGCGTATTCGGTTTCTCCCAAATTAAAAGAAATAAACCCTCGCTTACCGCGCCCCTCAAAACTGATCATGCTCAAATTCTTCTGGTTGCCCAAATCAGGAGTAAAAAGGCTTTTCATAACCACAAAAAAAGCGTCCGTAACAGTGTGAATAAAATCGGCATCCGACTGCATGGTTTTTTTAACAAACGTATAATCATCCGTTATCCCTTGTTGCTTAATATCGGGGAAAGAATCGACAAAATAATGCGGCGGCTGATATAAAAGGTAGACAACCGCCCCCATCGTCTTCCAGGGACGTTTCTTATAATATGATTTTTCCTCACTCCCCTGTACAACCCTAAATTCCTTGGGAAGTGAAACCGAAACGTCTGAAAATTCATACGGTTTTAATTCCGCCAAATAATCCTCATCCACCTCGAGAGGGACAGGAACTTCAGACGGCTTCATCCCGAAAATCGGCTGCCGGTGAATAAAACCGATCCCGGCGTGCACATACATCTTCAAAAGCCGCGGCCCGGCAAAATACGCAATATAGGCGACAGCCAAAGAAAGCGCAATACCGATACATGCAATCTTCAAATAATTCTTTTTACGCCTCATGGTTTAATTTTTTTCAACTCTTCTTCTTTAATGGTAAAACTATGTTCCGGCCCCGGGAATACTCCGTCGATAACTTCGCGTTTATACTGTTCAAACGCTTCCTTGATTTCCGTCGAAAGATGTATGTACTGTTTAACGAACTTGGGCTTGAAACGCTCAAAAAGCCCCACGACATCATGCACGACCAGGACCTGTCCATCGCAATGAACGCCTGCGCCAATGCCAATAACAGGAATCGATACACTGTTTGTTATTACTTCCGTAATCCGGTCAGGGACACATTCAATAACAAAACTGAAACATCCGGCTTTCTCAAGCGCATGCGCCTGTTCGATCAAACGGCCTGCAGCCTGAGCATCCTTACCCTGGACCTTGAAACCGCCAAGTTTATCGGCTGTCTGCGGAGTCAAACCAATATGGCCCATAACCGGAATGCCTGCAGCAACTATCCGTTCCGTTACTTCAAGACAGTGATCAAACCACTCAAGTTTAATAGCTGCGCACTGCGCTTCATCAATAAAACGGCGCGCATTCTTAACACATGCTTCAGGATGCACCTGATACGACTCAAACGGCATGTCGCCGATCACCAGCGTATTTTTAGCCGCGCGAGTAACAGCTTTCGCGTGATGTATCATCTCCTGCATCCCGACCTGCGTGGTAGACTCCAGGCCCAAAACAACATTGGCCAAAGAATCCCCCACAAGGATCATATCGATCCCCGCCTCTTCCACGAGAGCAGCCATTGGAAAATCATACGCGGTCAGCATAGTAATTTTCCGTTTTCCTTTTAATGCGCGTATATCCGCAATCGTCATCATCGTTAAAGCGGCAATGCGAGCGTCGGGATATCGCCTTCAAGCTCCACCGGACCGCCGCATGCACCCTCCGTCAAACTACTTTGCCAACCGATACCGGCCTCTCCTTTATAAAAAACCATATCGCCAAACGACTCAAGCGAAAGGATGGCATTCAGATCAGAACTGGTAAAGTTGACAAGTAACCCGTTTTTCATGAGCCGCTCAAACTCAACGCGCACTGCGTTACGAAAATCATGCATCGCGCGGTCTTGATATGAACGCGGACGAATACTCAACTCATATGCCCATATAGTCTGCTTCTTTGCATTTTCCAGGGGAAACCGTGCAATGATAACCACCAGATCGTTGTCCGCTACGGACCGATACCGTAATTCATTGGGTTCGTTTTCCTTTAAAAAGAAAAAAAGTTTGAGCCGATCGAAATCAATCGTGCTCCTGCGATGGGCAAATGACACAAAAACGCTTTCGCCGTATTTCTGGCAGGCACAAGCGGGGTGCATCAGACCACAACAACTCAGACACATAATCATCACCGCAAACCACCGTCTCATATTTATATCTCCCTCCGCAAAAATATACAATCTCCCTTTACTCGGAATCCTGCACATCCTTTTCATCAATAATATTGGCTTCCGCCATGGGAAACTTCTTCAGAAGATCACGCCCTTTATCTTTTCCCATAACAAAAAGAGATGTCGCCAAGGCATCTGCCGTTAAACAATCAGGCGCAATAACGGTAACGGAAGCCACTCCTGAAGAAGCCGGACGCCCGGTCTTGGGATCAAAAATGTGCGAATACCGTTTATTGTCTTTTATGAAAAACTGCTCGTAATCACCCGACGTATCGATAGCTTTGTTGCTCAACTCAAAAAACTCAGCCCGTACCGCGTATTGTTCCCTGCGCGGATCCCGAAGAGCGACTCTCCATGCCCTGCCATCCGCTTTTTTACCCAGACAATAGATATCACCGCCGGCGTTAATAAGACAATTTCTGACATGGGCCTGTTTAAGCCGGGACACAGCACAATCAACGGCATACCCCTTGGCAATCCCCCCTAAATCAAGTTTCATACCGGGGACCGTTAAAGCAATGATATTCTTCTCATCATCAATTTCAACTTTATCCATTCCCACTTTTTTCATAGCCGACGCAATTTCTTCGTCTGAAGGAAACCGGTACTTTTTATCAGTAAACCCCCACACATCCAAGAGCGGGCCGACGGTAGGATCAAACGCGCCTCCCGTAACCAGCCAAAGCTGTTTTGCTTTCCGTACAATATAGAGCGTATCAACGCTGACGGAAGACTTGCCTATTCTGTTAAGCCGGGAAATTTCGCTCTTTTCGTTATATTTACTTAACAAATCCTCAATACGTTTAATCTCATCAAAAGCAATTGCCGCAGCCCTCCAGTCAGAAGACGTAATCTCAACATAGGTCCCCATCAGCATACGGGTTTCTTTAAAATCATGATTCCGGCACCCGCAAAGACTGAAACCTGTTAAACAAACAACCGCGCACACAATCCACTTTTTCATTTTTTCACCAACTCCTTTTGCAAACACGACAGAGTCTGTGTATTAATGATATCGTCTTTGGTTAACCATCCGCGCCTGGCAACTGAAACGCCGAATCGCATTGCCTGCAAATGCTCAACATGATGTGAATCCGTATCAATTGAAAAACGAACACCTCTTTTTTTTGCCATACGGCAAAGCTCGTCATTAACATCAAGCCTGTCGGGGAATGCATTGATTTCAAGCGCAGTCCCCGTATCGGAAGCAGCCCGGCAGACTTCTTCAAAATGCATGGGATAGGCATCACGCACCCCCCACAACCTTCCGGTTGGATGCGCGATTATATGTACGTACTTGTTCTTACAGGCATTCACCAGCCGCCTGGTAATCTGTTCGGCAGACTGTTTGAAACCGGTATGAATCGCCCCCACAACAATATCAAATTCCCGCAAGACATCATCGGGATAATCAAGAACGCCGTCATTATCAATATCTGCTTCCGTGCCAAAAAGGATCTTAAAATCCCGCACCGTCTTGTTCAGCGCATCAATCTCCCGCTTTTTCTTTTTGAGATCGGCAACTGAAACACCATGGGCAACACGCAAACTCTGCGAGTGGTCCGTAATTGCCACATACGAATACCCGCGTTTTTGACAGGCCAGGGCCATCTCGGCGATGGAACTTGCACCGTCAGACCAGGTCGAATGGCAATGCAGGTCACCGCGGATATCGTTACAACACACCAGTTCAGGAAGCGTATTGGAAAGGGCGGCTTCAATCTCGCCATTATCTTCCCGTAATTCCGGTTCAATATACGGCAAACCCAAAGCGCGGAAAACGTCTTTTTCCGTCTTCCCGGCTATCCGTTTTTCTCCCCGGAAGACGCCGTATTCATTTACTTTCAGACCCGCTTGTATCGCCAGATGCCTGATCTTTATATTGAAATTCTTTGAACCCGTAAAATAAACAAGCGCGGCGCCAAACGACTCAACTTCCACAACCCTGCAATCAACCTGCGTACCATCGGCAATCCGGACAGAACTTTTCGTCGATCCATGCGCCTGCACCTGCGTAACCGCAGGAAGCCTGACAAACGTATCCATGACATCCTGCGCATGAGCGGAAACAACAAGCATATCAATATCGCCGACCGTATCTTCTGCCCGCCTCAAACTGCCGGCGCACGTAACTGAGTCAACAAATTTGTTTTTCTTTAATGCGGTTACAAACGTCTCAGCGACACGGCTTGCTTCCGCAAGAGTCATGCGTTCTTTGCTGCGCTCTAAAAGTTCGATACCATGACGGATATTGGCAATAGTCTTTTCTTTAACGCCGGGCAAACCGTCCAATTTCCCCTGATCAAGCGCTGCCTGAAGCGCTGCAACGCTGTCAATACCCAACGTAGCATACAACAATTGCACGGTCTTGGGGCCGATCGACGGGATACGCAGCAGTTCAAGAAGGCCTGCGGGAATTGATTGCGAAAGCTCGTCAAACAACGCAATCTTCCCCGTCAAACAATATTCCGCGATACGCGCTGAAAGATCCTTACCGATCCCCGGGATATCCGTAAGCCGGTTGGCGGCAACAAACGTTTCAATAGGATCGGATAATCCCTCAAGCTGTTCTGCCGCACGAACGTATGCGCGGATCTTAAAGACATTCTCACCTTTTATTTCAAGGATCAATGCAATCTGCCGGAATATCTGTGCAATTTCCTGGTTGCGCATCTTAAGGAATATCTACCTGCGCATCATAACTTGATTCTACGGTTTTAATGAGGTCCACCAACACCGTATTAACGGGCGCCGCAATACCAAGTTCCTGCGCATGCCGGACAATCACGCCGTTGACATAATCAACTTCCGTGCGCCGGTGATTGAGAACATCCTGGAGCATAGAACAAACATTTGTCGATGTTGCCTCACAAACAGATTCGACTTTTGCCAACGGGTCATCATACAGAAGCTTCACCCGTTTACGTTTTGCAACTTTAACCGCTTCGGTAACTGCTTGGCGCATAAGGCGGCGCGTTCCTTCATACTCGACGATTTTTCCGTTGGGCAAACGCGTAAGCGCCGTAAGCACGTTAATCCCCACATTAACGACAAGTTTCGACCATACCAGGACTTTTATATCCCGAGAAATCTTTGTTTCCCACCCTGATTTGTTAAATATATCGCGGATCTGCCGCAACTCAACAGGGAATTCACCGTCAATTCTCCCGATACTCGTTTCACCTTTGCCGGCATGACGGACTTTCCCAACCCCTATAAGGGTCGACCCCTGGTTCGTGATCCCTGCCAACAAACGCTCCTGCCCGATGATCTCTCCGATATTCTCAATATTGCCTAAACCATTTTGCAAAGTTACGACATAGGTGTTGCGCCCAATACAGGGTTTGGCGCTCTTTATGGCGGTCTTGGTATCATAACATTTGACACAAACAATAAGCACATCCGCTTCACCGATCGCCTTGGCATCCGCGCTTACTTTCACCACGGCATGCCACGGGTTCCCCATACCCTCAACGAAGATACCCTGCGACTGCAGTTTATGCGCGCGGTTTTTATCTTTATCGAGAAGCCAAACGTCTTCTTTTGTTTTTGATAAAAACGCAGCCACTAAACAACCGATTGCTCCGGGACCAAGAACGACAATTTTCATACGATACCCCTTGAGTACATTATTTTTCTATTGCGCCAAACTCCAACGAACACTGATTTATCCGGTCAATGGAAGCCGCTTTACGGTGCAATCAATCAATTCGTGCACACCGCCGGCTGCGCAAGTTGATTCAACACGCGTTGCGCGCGGAAATCTTTTTCAAGGTGAAAATTTAAAAACGCATCGAGTACGAGATTGAGTTCTTTTTTTATTTCCTTGTTCATCCCCAACGAAAGCGTATTTTTGAAATCATTGCGTTGAATATGCAAAAGCGTTGCTACCGTCCCCCGGAAGATTACGCGCGCCTTCGGGTCTTTGGCATAACAACGAGAGCACAATAAGCCGCCCATCGCAAGGCTGAATCGCGTCTCTCCGGCAATCTTTGACTGGCAGGAAACGCATGAATCAAAGTGCGGCCGGAAACCGGAAAGCGTAAGGATCTTTATTTTGAAAATCGTCAGCACTTTTTCGGGATTATCGGTCGTATCCAACTGCCGCAAGCACTCCAACGCCAAATCAAAAACTTCTTCATTCCTATCTTCCTGCTCCATAACCGAATGGATAAGTTCCATCATAAGGCTGGCAACAGCCGTCTTTATCATGTCGGGACGACCGGAACCAAAACCATTTTTCATATCGCAATGGCTTACCAAATGCAAATCGGATGTCCTGCTGCGGTAAAAAACAATCTCATTGTGCGTACAGATATCAACGCTGCTGGCAAACTTACGCGGGTCTTTCCGGATCCCCTTCAAGATCCCATGGACCTTGCCGAAATCACGGGTAAAAAAATGCGCTATGACGGACGTCTCCCGAAAATCCATTCTCTTCAACACGATCGCGTCTGTTTTATGTATGGCCATATTTATTCTTATTTTAGTTCAAGGTTCAATGTTCAAGGTAAGTTCATAGTTTAATAGTTCAAAGTAAAAACAAAATCAAGCCGTTACTAGCGGAATAAAAATCTAGACTTTGAACTTTGCACATTGAACTATAAACTGATTCCAGCTGTCGCAAGTATTATTTCCGCTTTCTTCTGCATGATGCCGCGTTTACGATCCGTATTATCGTCGTACCCAAGGGCGTGTAAAACACCGTGCACAACATACAAATACGTCTCATATAAAGCAGACGTCTTAAATACCCGCGCCTGACGCACGGCGGTATCGGTAGAAACGGCGATATCGGCTACAAGACGAACCTGAGAATTTTCAGTTTGGAATGATATGACATCCGTCGGGCACAGCTCGCCGAGATACAAAAGGTTCAATGCTTGTATATGTTTATCGTCGACAAACCGAACGGTTATTTCTCCACGCTTTGCCACCCGCTCCGAAGCAAGGGTTTTACGAATCAGCGTTTTGGCCTTTACCTGATTGATGAGAATCTTCTTTTGAAGATTGAGTATTGTTATCTGCACCTGGGGGAGTCTCCGGATAGCTAACACGGCTATGGTACATGCCGCCTAACACGTGAATAAAAACTGCCGCGATCTTTTCCAAATCCTTCAACGTCAGGTCACATTCATCAAGCTGTCCGTCAATGAACTTATTATTGATAATCTTATGCACGACTTCTTCAATCTTCGACGGGCTTGGTTCCCGAAGAGCGCGTGACGCCGCTTCAACCGAATCAGCCAATAATACGATGGCGGTTTCTTTTGTCTTTGGTTTTGGACCGGGATAGCGGAACCCTTCTTCCTTAACCGTCTGATCTTCTTCAAGATGCTCAAGAGCCCTGCGATAAAAATAATACACCAGGCTCGAACCATGATGCTGCTGAATAAAATCAATAATCGGAGGATTGAGATTTGATTTTTGCGCCAACTCAATCCCTTCTTTAACATGATTCATAATAACGAGCTTGCTCATCGTCGGCGTCAATGCGTCATGTTTACTGCCGCTAACCCCTTGATTCTCCGTGAAATATCCTGGTTTTGAAAGTTTGCCGATATCGTGATAATAGGCTCCGACCCGCGCCAACAACGCGTGCGCGCCGATTGCTTTACAGGCAGCATCGGCTAAATTCCCGACGACCAAACTATGATGATAGGTCCCGGGGGCTTCCTGCACAAGCCTTTGCAGAAGCGGGTGATTAAAATCGGCTAATTCAAGAAGGCTGACGTTTGTAACGGTTTTAAAGGCAATTTCAAATAACGGCAGCGTTGCCAAAACAATAAAACTCGAAATTATGCCATTCAAGAAAAGGGTCACATACCAATCGGGATGCATCAGAGAAAAATCAGTAATACAAAAAAATGTGAGCGCCTGGATGAACCCGCAGAAAAAACCCGCCTGAATCAGGGAAACCCGTCTGCGGATATCGCGCACCAAAAGTATCGATGCGAGCCCTCCGGCAAGAAAAGCAACAAAAAGCAGGTAATTGTTACCGGCAAGGGATGAAACCGTGACAGAAGCTGCCAATGTTATGAGGAGTGATACGGTAAAATCATCAAAAAGAATCATTGCCAGCATCGCAATGGCGCTTATCGGGATACTATACACCGGCCACCCCTGCCTGATGATCACCAGAGATGTCGCAAGGATGAGGAGGAATAAAAAGGTAAGATTAATGCCGAGCCGTTTAACAAACGCAGGATCAATTTTGATGAATTTAAGAAAAAGATAGAGTATCAGAAGGAGAAGCGGAATAGCAAGATCAACCTGCAGAGCAGCACTGACCAAGAATGCGGCGGCTGAACCGATCACAAACCAAAGTTTATTAATGACGATTCGTTTTATCATACGCTTCAATAATCCGCTGTACCAGCGGATGCCTGACAACGTCGGACCCGGTAAAATAATTAAAGGCAATATCCTCTATTTCCTTTAAAAGCTCTTGCGCCTGTAAAAGTCCGATAGGCCTTCCACTCGGCAGATCGCTCTGCGTTAAATCACCGGTAATAACCGCTTTTGAATCAAATCCTAACCGCGTTAAGAACATTTTCATTTGCTCGGCGGTACAATTTTGGGCTTCATCGAGGATGATGAATGCGTCGTTCAAGGTACGGCCGCGCATATACGCAAGGGGCGCCACTTCAATAACCCCCGTCTCAAGATATTTTTCAATACGCTCCGCCTCCATCATATCATATAAAGCATCGTATAACGGACGCAGGTACGGAGTAATTTTTTCAACCATATCGCCGGGCAAATACCCGAGGGACTCCCCGGCAGCTTCCAAAGCAGGACGCGTTAAAATGATACGCCGCACTTCCTGTTTCTGCAAAGACTCGACTGCGCAGGCCATGGCAAGATACGTTTTACCGGTCCCTGCAGGCCCTACGCCAAAAACGATATCGTGCGCCTTGATTGCCTCAACATATGCGCGCTGGCCAAGGGTTTTCGGCCCAATCATTTTATTACGAGCCGATTCCCTGATAATACCGGTTTCTTCAAGCGGCATGTCGCCGTGCGGCCGGCCAGGTTTTTTAAACGTACGAATCAAATGGGCAAGATCCTGTCTGCCGATTGTTTCATTACCTGCCCGGATCCCATTCAAAAGATACTCAATAAGCTCTCCCGCCTTCTTGATATTACTGGCAAGACCGCTGATTTTTAAATGTTCCCCGCGAACAAGCGCTTTAACTTTAAATTCTTTTTCGATGAGCTTTATATACTCATCGGAAGGACCCAGGAGCGCTTGCGCTTCATCATGCGTTTCAAGTTGTATCGTTTTTTCCATATCTTCGGTTTACGGGTTTCGGTTTGCGGTTATTGTTGTTCAATGTTAGATTTTCGGTGTTCGGTTAACGGTTAGCAAACCATGAGCCGCTAACCGAAAACCGTAAACCGCTGACCGATTTTTAAATTACTTCAAGTTCTCTTTTGGTTCCTGCACAGCATTCTTTTCAACAGGAATCTGAATCACTTGCCCCGGATAGATTTTATTCGGCGCCGAAAGCTTATCTTTATTTACGTTGAATATCGCTACCCATTTTTTAGTAGTCCCGAAATATTTCTGGGAAATTTTCTGTAATGTATCATTCTTCTGCACCGTGTATGATTCCAAGGTTTCGGAAGAAAGTGCCGCACTCTCTTCTACCGGGGGTTCATTCACATATCCTTTATTCCCTTCAACAGCAGTATCGGCAGTTTTACCAACCGTTTTCTTGGCATGCCTTTTATTAAGGAATTCCAACGGGGAACGAAGTTCAACCTCGACAACTTTCGTTGTGCGGGTAAGTTTACGGTCCTCGTCAGACAACGAAGCTGGTTTTGCGCCCATTATATAACCGCGGTTGCCGGCGGAAAGATTCTGGTCAATACGGTCGCGCGTTGCTTCATAGGAGCGCACCACGCATCCCGACAGCAGGAATACACCGGATACAACTATAAAACCAAAAGCCCTCTTCATTCCTTCCTCCTTTTCTTCACGGTTAAATTAAGTTCAGTAAGCTGTTTATCATCGACTTCAGACGGAGCTCCGGTCAAAAGGCAAAATGCAGCGCTTGTCTTAGGGAACGCAATCACTTCCCTGATACTGGAAACTCCGGCAATTACCGTCAACAAACGGTCGATGCCAAAAGCAAAACCTCCATGCGGAGGAGCGCCATACTGGAACGCTTCCAAAAGAAACCCGAATCGTTTACGTGCTTCTTCCTGGCTGATACCGATAATGTTAAAAATACGCTCCTGCAATTTCTGGTCATGGATACGAATTGACCCGGAACCTATCTCCATCCCGTTTAAAACCAGATCATAGGAACGCGACGTAACGGTACCGGGCGTTTTCTCAAGCGTATCGATATCTTCCGTACGAGGCGCGGTAAACGGATGATGCTCGCTTTCCCAGCGTTTTTCTTCATCATTATATTTGAACATCGGAAAATCAACGATCCAGGCAAACGCAAATTCCTTGCCGAATTCCTGGCGCAAATCAGGCTTATCGGAATTGTATTTCTTCATTGCCGCTGCATGCGGAATTCTCGGAAACGGTGTTTCAATATCAACACCGCGCAGCTCTTTAAAGATAACTTTCATGAGCCCTTCAAAGATCACAAAGATATCCTCTTCATTGATAAAAGACATCTCAAGATCAAGCTGCGTAAATTCAGGCTGGCGATCCGCGCGCAAATCTTCATCGCGGAAGCATTTCGCGATCTGATAGTATTTTTCAATACCGGAAACCATGAGAATCTGTTTAAATAACTGCGGCGATTGCGGAAGCGCGTAAAACATCCCTTCGTTAACACGGGAAGGGACCAGATAATCACGCGCGCCTTCCGGCGTAGACTTAGTCAGGATCGGAGTCTCGCACTCGATAAAATCCCGCGCGTTCAATTGAGCACGGATTATTTGATATAGTTTATGCCGCACAACAAAATTATTAAAAACCGGTTTCCTGCGTAAATCAAGATAGCGGTATTTAAGACGGGTCTCCTCGGTTATCTCCTGTATCCCCTCAATTTCAAACGGCGGGGTTAAACTCGGGTTTAAAACCTCGAGCTCCTTGGCAAGGATCTCGATTTCCCCCGTCGGAAGTTTTGCGTTAACCGTGTTACCGGGCCGTTTGTTAACAATCCCTTTAAGCTTGATTACAAACTCGCTGCGTAATTCTTGGGCTTTTGCATGCGCATCAGGCGCATCCTTAGGTAAAAATACTACCTGCGTAAGCCCGTAGCGGTCACGCATATCAATAAAAATCAATTTTCCATGATCACGACGGGTAGCAACCCAACCGCATAATGTTACTTCTTTTCCTGCGTCAGCGGCTGTCAATTCGCCGCACGTATGTGTCCTTAACATGACTATATCCTTCCCCGTATTACTCTGTACAACCTAACCGGTTGCAAAGGTCTTTTTTAGTCCCGAAATTCGCACTTGTCAAATTTTCGGGTCTGCCCCAATGCCCATCATAAATCCCTCCGGGATTTATGATATCGGCCCTTCGGGCTGATTGTGCATCTGCAAAATCCTGGTCAATTCTTCAACAAGGCCGGCAACAGGAACTTCCCGTTGCTGGCTGACACGCATATCCTTAAGCATAACACTCTGTTTGGCAAGTTCATTATCTCCGACAATTAAAACAACTGCCGCAGACTGATCGTTAGCCTTACGCATAGCGCCCTTCAATGACTTTCCCTCATAATCCATATCAACCCGGAAACCATTGCCGCGCAAGGTATGCGCAAGCGTCATCGTAAACCGCCTTGCCGCATCTCCCATCGAAACCACATATACTAATTTCTCAAGCGGAACAACCGGCAGAGGATCGGCAACCAATAAAAGCCGCTCCACACCGAAAGCAAAACCAACCGACGCGGTTTTAGCACCCCCCAATTCCTCAACCAGATTATCATACCTGCCGCCGGCGCCAATAGCATCCTGAGCGCCTAAAGAATCATGTTTAATTTCAAAAACAGTCCTCGTATAATAATCAAGCCCGCGCACTAAATGAGGACTCACCGTATACGCAATACCTAAGGCGTCAAGCCCCTCTTTAACAGATGAAAAATGCGCTAAACACTCCGCGCATAAATACCGGTCACCGATATTAATCCCTTTTACAATTTCCTTACAAACGTCATGCTTACAATCAAGAATACGTAAAATATTTTTATCAAACCGCGTCTGGCACTCCTGGCAAAGATCCTGGCGCTTGCCTGCTAAATCTTTCTTCAATAGTTCCGTAAGGGATATTTTATCCTCTAAACAACCCAGGCTATTCAAAACAATGCGGTAGCCGGAAATACGCATTTCTTTCAAAAGCGCGTCTGCCAACGCGATAACTTCAACATCAATTCCTGGCGCGGCACTGCCAATCGCCTCGCAGCCAATATGATGGAACTGCCGTTGGCGGCCTTTTTGCGGACGTTCAAGGCGAAACATCGGCCCCATATAATAGGCCTTTAAAAAACCGGTTGTTTTATCAAGATTATTTTCAATATACGCCCGAACGATTGAAGCAGTCCCTTCAGGCCGCAAAGCGTATGTATCTTCACCGTGTTTAATAACAAACATCTGTTTTTGCACAATCTCGGCGAATTCACCCAACGAACGGTCAAAAAGACTCGCTTCTTCTATAATAGGCGGACGGATTTCCGTGTAATTATACAAAGTAAAGATGCGCCTTGCGGCATGCTCTAAAGCATGCCACAGAGACATCTCATGAGGCAGAATATCATGCGTACCCGGAATTCTTTTAAACATGTGTTTTTAAGGGCGAGAAAAAAACGCGGATTACTTTATATCGCTCTTCATCTCCAGGCCGGGTTTGAAAACAACGACCCTTCGAGGCGGGACGGGAACAACTTCACCGGTGCGCGGATTTCTTCCAGTGCGGCTTTTTCGCTGTTTTACTTTGAAAACACCGAAATTGCGCAGTTCAATCTTCTCTCCCCGTTCCAGAGCTTCAATAATACAATCAAACGTATTCTGGACGACACGTTTTACATCTATTTGCTTGATGTGCGTCTCATCTGCAACCTTTAATATAATATCTTTCTTCGTCATTAAACACCCCCTTCTTTACCTAAGTATAATATCAGCAGAAACTTACAGTGTCAATCTTTTTTCGCAAAAGAAAAACTCAATTGCTTTCAACATAACCAAGGCTCACAATCACAAGATTAGTCGGAAATCGCATGTCAATTCGTATTGCGTCGTGCGTAGCGTATTGCGTTACGGGTAATAAACCCTCCTCTGACGAAAAACAAACACAACACCCGATACTCACGACGCACGGCTCATCTCAGAATTATTCGTCCATTAAGAGGAGATTTAAGAGATTATCCATATAGGTGGGACTGCTGACAAGTTCCATATGATTTTCGCAAACAAAACCGGAATACGAGGCAGGAAAACGGAATATTTTTTGCGTGGTAAGCCCATAATCTATATACCGGAGGCCAATAAGACTGTCTTTGGTTACACTCCGGTCTCCAAACCCGTAGAGTTTGTCGGAAACAAGGGGTTTCCCCGATTTAAACAAAGTCTCCCATCCCCACGAACGCTTAATCAACTCAGCCCGTTTCAAGGTCGGCTGACAATCGGAACCAAGAAGAATATAATTTATCCGCCTCTTTTCTTCCGTCAAATCACCGTTCCAGAGCGCTTCATGGAACCGTTTGGCCCGTTGCAAAACCATTTCAAGAAAACGGCGTTCTTTATTCATTTTCTCATCGAACATCTGCTGGCCTTTGACTTTTCCATATTCGCTTCGCAGAGACTGCCGTAATTTCGAGGTATACAGCGGATGAAAGATCGACCAACCATACCGCAACCAAGTATCTGCGTCATATAAATCAAGGTTCTGAAAAACGCCCGCAGCATCAACAAATCCAGGCTGCCCGTCAAACGGCATGAGCTCATACAAAGACGGCATGGTAAAAGCAACGTGCGGCCTGATACGCACGATGGTAGGAAGCCATAATCCCTCATGAAGCTTTTGAAATGACTCCATGGAACCGGTATTGGGAACACCAAGCATAATAACCTTATTAATATTGTGCGCGCCTGCATAGGTCGGCGGCGGCAACACATCTTCATTTAAAACATCACTATTGCCATACTTTATATAATATCGGGCGATAAGACCTCCCGAACTATGGCAGACCAGATTAATTTTTATATCCGGATTCCCGGTTTTCTCTTTAATAACCTGGATCAAGGCATCCAATTGCTGTACGGCTTCAACTAAATCACGGCGCCAGTCATACGAAAGAGCAAATACCGACACATCTTTCTCAAACCCTCCCGCTTCAACAGCTATGCGATAAATATCCTCATAAACTTTTTTCTCGACTATGCCCGGCACCCAGGAAAACTTTGCCATGGTCCTGGTCGGTACCAGATCATCGCGATTTAAAAAAAGCGTGACTGAATCGATAGGGAGCGCCAGAACGTCGACAGCAACACCGCCAACCGCCCCCCACACTGTCCGGCCGGTCTTAACATCGGTCAAAACAGATCCCATCATGCCCGGCACAAAAATAACCGGATGTTTTTTAGGAAGACTCCTCTGTTCGGCGTATAAACGGACGATCGTATGCTTATCAACCCGGGGAACAGAGGCGCACCCGGTCAGAGAAAACAAAAGAGAAACCGCACATATCGCAGAATAAAATCGTACCTGTATACTCATGGGGAAAAAGTGTCGTTGCAAAACATTACTGCTGTCTTGAGAGCACATACTCTGAAATCGTCTTACGATCTTTGGAAGAAATATTGACAAACTGAACGCCTTGCTGGAAAACAACAAGCGGAGATGCTTGCTCAACCGCAAGCTCTTTAACCCAGCGGACCTGCGCATGGGCAACAATGGACTGATTAATCTCGGGAAGCGTAAATTTCAATTCAATTTCAGAACCCGGTTCAAGGCGCTCAAAAGTAATGAGACACAACCCGCCCTCACTGATGTTTTTGGCACCCGTAATATAAAGACTGCGTTCCACCCTGTCATATTTGACATATTCAAGTACCGCATTGACAGCGGCGCGAGGAAATCTTCTTTTTTCAATTCCCATCTTTAAATAACCACCGTTAACCTTTCCGCTCCCAGAAGCGCTTCCACATCGAGAATTAATTGTTCGTTTGGGTTAATGTAAAAACCGTCGCCGACAACCATCTGTACCCGGGACTTAGAGGGAGTATCAAGATGCAAATAAACAGGGATCTTGCCTCTGTTGTCGGCCAAAAGCGTCTTTAAAGACTCGAACAGATTCTCCCGTACCCCCGAAAGGTTGATACTGATGCTTTTTATGGACCGATAAATCTCATCCATCGGCAGCATATCATTCACAAAGATCTTGGGAGACTCCTCCTCCAGATTCAACGTGCCGGTAACTAAAACAACCGCGCTCATCGAAATATACCGGGAAATCTTTGCATAGGCTGCAGGGAAAGCAATCGCTTCCACAGAACCTTCCAAATCCTCGATTTTTAAGATCGCCATTTTTTCCTGTTTAGCCCTGGTCAGCGTGTTTTTGATCTTTACAATAAGACCGACTATCTTTATCTCCTCGCCGTTCGTATGCGTCGGTAAGCGCGAGGTCGTCGTAGAAGCAAAACGTTTCAAATGATTGGCATACCGCGCCAACGGGTGGCCGGTCACATAAAAACCAAGCATCTCTTTTTCAAACGCAAGCATCTGCGGTTCAGGCCATTCATGGACATCAGGAAGCGTCTGCGGCATACCCGTGAAACCCGTTTGCACGGTATTTGAGAGGTCAAAAAATGACATCTGACCCGACATGCGGTCTTTCTGCTCTTTCTGAGACTGTTCCATAACCGCTTCAAGTCCCGCCAACATACGCGCCCGCGGCATTTGGAACTCATCCATCGCGCCGCATTTGATAAGACTTTCCAGGACTTTTTTATTGGCTTGCCGCAAATCAACACGCGTGCAAAAATCCTTCAACGAAGAAAATTTTTTGATCGTGCGTTGACGAACAATTGACTCTGCAGCCTGTTCACCGACATTTTTAACTGCCAAGAGGCCAAAACCGATATGCCGGGGATCAACCACCGAAAATAATTCATTACTCTCATTGACCGTAGGCGGTAAGACATCTATTCCCATCCTGCCCGCTTCATTGACATATTCAACAACCTTATCGGTATTGCCGCGTTCTGAGGTCAAGAGCGCTGTCATAAATTCAACCGGATAATTTGCCTTCAGATATGCCGTTCGATATGAAATGACCGCGTAGGCGGCACTGTGCGATTTATTGAAACCATATTCGGCAAATTTCTCTATCTGATCAAAGATCTTTGTAGCGACCAATTCGCGTATCCCGTTCTTGACAGCTCCGTTAATAAAAATACTCCGCTGCTTCTCCATAATCTCGGGTATCTTCTTACCCATGGCCTTACGTAAAAGATCCGCCTGCGCCAGGGTAAAACCCGCAAGCAGGGAAGTGATCTGCATAACCTGTTCCTGATAGACCATGACACCGTACGTTTCTTTGAGAACCGTTTCGAGTTTCGGATGATCATACCGGATAGGAACGGTACCGTGTTTTCGTTTAATAAAATCATCGACCATCCCCGAATTAAGCGGACCCGGCCGATATAACGCTATCAAAGCAATGATATCTTCAAACCGTTCCGGTTCAAGTTTCCGCAAAAGATCGCGCATGCCGGTGCTTTCAACCTGAAACACCCCAATGGTCTGGCCGCTGGCAAGTAATTTATACGTCGCGACGTCATCAAGCGGAACAGTCTCAAGATCAAGGACCTTCCCCTGTTTGGCTTTGATATGCCGTAACGTCTGGTCAATAACAGTCAGGGTGCGCAACCCCAGAAAATCAACCTTCAAGAGCCCGATCTTTTCCAAAGACCCCATACTATAACCGGTCGTTATCTGATCATCATTGGTTTTATAAAGCGGGCTGTACTCCTGTAAGGGTTTATCAGCTATCAAAACGCCTGCCGCGTGCACCGAAGCATGGCGGTTCAATCCTTCCAAATCCAAACCCGTATTGATAAGCTGCTTAACCTGCGCATCGCTCTGATAAAGTCCCTTGAGCTCCTTCTCCTGCTCCAGAGCTTTCTTTAACGTCATGTCCAAGTCAGGAGGGATGAGTTTTGCGATCCGGTCAACATCCGCATACGGCATCCCCATGACACGGCCGACATCACGGACAACGCCGCGTGCCTGCATCGTACCAAAGGTAATGATCTGCGCGACGTTCTCACGTCCGTATTTTTGCGTGACATATGCAATAACTTCCTGCCTGCGCTCATAGCAGAAATCGATGTCGATATCAGGCATACTGATACGTTCCGGGTTGAGGAATCGTTCAAACAAAAGTCCATACCGCAACGGATTGATATCAGTAATACCGATGAGATAACTGACAATGCTTCCGGCCGCTGAGCCGCGGCCGGGTCCGACGGGAATGCACTGCGACTTAGCATAATGGATAAAATCCCACACAATAAGGAAATAGCTCACAAACCCCATCGTCTTGATAAGGTTAAACTCATACTCCAGCCGCGCGGTAATTTCAGGGGTTATCGTCTCAAAACGCCGTTTCAAGCCATCTTCGCAAAGCTGATGCAAATAATCTTCTTTTGTTATCCCGACAGGGGGCTCGTAACGGGGCAGGCGATGCTTGCCGAATTCAAGTTCCAGGTTGCAGCGGCTGGCAATCTCCTGCGTATTACTGATCGCATTCGGATAATCCTTGAAAAGCGCCTGCATCTCGGCAGGTGATTTAAAATAGAATTCCTCCGATGACATCCGCATGCGGTTGGGATCATCGAGCGTAGTTTGCGTTTGGATACACAGAAGCGCTTCATGGCTTTTGGCTGCCTGGCGGGTAAGATAATGCACGTCATTGGTAGCTACAAGCGGAAGGGTTAATTCCTTGGAGATCTTTAAAAGACCTTCATTGACTAACGACTGTTCGGGAATGTTATTCTCCTGCACCTCTAAGTAAAAATTCTCTTTCCCGAGGATTTGGCAAAACTCGTCAGTCGCTTTTAAAGCATCGTTGTAACGCCTTTGACGCAATAAAAAAGGAATCTCTCCTTTTAAACAGGCAGAAAGCCCCAAAAGCCCTTGTGCATGCCGAGCAAGAATTTCCTTGTCGATACGGGGTTTGTAATAAAAACCTTCCAGATATGCCGATGAAACAAGTTTCATCAGATTCTGATATCCTGTTTCATCACGTGCCAGCAGGATCAAATGATATGATGAGACATCTTCGGTCGCCCTTCCCGATTTTTCCAACCTGCTTCCCGGAGCGACATACACTTCGCATCCGATAATCGGCTTGATACCGGCCTTTTGCGCCTCCAAATAAAATTCAATAGCACCGAACATATTGCCATGATCGGTAATCGCCAAAGAATCCATTTTATATGCGCGGGCAAGCGCTAACGTTTCAGGAATACGGCAGGCACCATCAAGAAGGCTGTATTGCGTATGCAGGTGGAGGTGGATGAAGTCGGAATGCATATGTATGGAAGAAATCAGCTAGGGTTACAATGTCATAAGGTCATAAAGTCACAAGCTTGAGTTCCGCCAGAGGCGGACGCTTAGCTTAGACTCTTCATCGTCATGCTGAACGAAAATTAAATTTAAGATCGTAACTGATAAAGAATCTGTTTTTACTTGTGACGTTGTGACTTGTGACCTTGAAACCCGGTAGTTTCAAATATTGCTATTATTCCCACTCAATAGTCGCCGGCGGTTTCGAAGAAATATCATACACAACACGATTCACGCCTTTGACTTCATTGATAATACGATTTGAAATCTTCTCCAGCAATTCATAGGGAAGTTTAACCCAGTCAGCGGTCATACCGTCGAGACTGGTAACGCAACGAAGCGCGACAACATTTTCGTAGGTACGTTCATCGCCCATAACGCCGACACTCTTAATCGGCAACAATACGGCAAACGACTGCCAGACCTGGTCATAGAGGTTCGCGTTGCAAATTTCATCCAAAACACGGGAATCTACTTCACGCAAAAGATCACACCGCTCTTTGGTGACCTCTCCGATAATACGGATCGCCAGACCCGGCCCCGGAAACGGCTGACGGTTAACAATTTGTTCCGGAAGCCCTAGCTCTTTACCGATAACGCGGACTTCGTCTTTAAAAAGTTCCCGCAACGGCTCAACGAGCTTAAGTTTCATGTGTTCCGGTAAACCGCCCACATTATGATGGCTCTTAATCTTGCTGCTGGGGCCGAACACCGAAATCGACTCAATGACATCCGGATACAACGTGCCTTGCCCAAGGAATGTAACGCCTTTCAGTTTATGCGCCTCTTCTTCAAAGACCTTAACAAATTCTTCCCCGATAATCTTGCGTTTTTGCTCCGGATCGGTTACTCCTTCCAATCGTTTCAAAAAACGTTTGGAAGCATCGATATAATCAAGATTCAAATGATACATGTTCTTAAAGACAGCTTTGATTTGTTGCGGTTCATCTTTACGCATAACACCGTTATCAACAAAGATTGAACGCAGATTTTTGCCAATCGCCTTATGGATCAGCATTGCGGCAACCGAAGAATCAACACCGCCGCTTAAACCTAAAACAACCTTATCTTTTCCAACGGTTTTCTTGATGTTTTCAATGCTCTCCTTAATAAAACTCTGCATTGTCCAGCGTCCCAAACATCCGCAGACCTTAAACAAAAAGTTGCCAAGGATCTGTGTCCCTTTTTCCGTATGCGTAACTTCAGGATGGAACTGCACGCCGTAGAATTTCTTGCCGGTATGCGCCATCGCTGCAAGAGGAGCATTTGTTGTATGCGCAATGACACGGAATCCCGGAGGAAGTTTTGTCACATAATCGCCATGACTGGCCCAACAGGTAAAATTCCCGGGAACATGACTGAGTAAATCACGATTATCATCGACAAAAAGTTCCGCCTTGCCGAATTCCCGGCTCTTGGTATGACGCACTTTGCCTCCCAGAACCTCGCTCATCACCTGCATGCCGTAACAAATACCCAGGATAGGGACTCCCAGCTTGAAAATCCCCGGATCAGGAACAGGCCCTTTTTTATCGAGAACCGACGCAGGCCCACCGGAAAGAATAATACCTTTCGGCGCCAGAGCCGCCAACTCTTTGGCTGAAATTTTATACGGTACAATACGGGAAAAAACTTTATTCTCGCGTATACGGCGGGCAATTAACTGCGTGTACTGGGATCCAAAATCAAGAATAATTACTGTTTGTCTGGTCATCGCTTGCCCATACCTACTTTCTGTCCGACTTGAAAAATCTTTCCTTCTGTCTGAATTGAGGGAGCAATGATAATTTCCACATCATGCATCTGTTTAATGGTTGCGGCTCCTAAAGAACCCATGGAAGTTTTTAAAGCTCCTATAAGATTTTGCGAACCATCGTCTACCTTGGCAGGTCCGAAGAGAAGTTCTTTCAATGACCCGGCAGTACCGACATAGACCCTCGTACCGCGAGGAAGATTGACATTCGATGTCGCCATTCCCCAGTGATACCCGCCGCCCGGAGCTTCTTCTGCCTTGGCAAAACTCGAGCCGATCATAACAGCGTCAGCACCTGAAGCAAATGCTTTGCAGATATCGCCTCCTCTATTCATACCGCCGTCAGTAATGATCGGAACATACCGTCCGGTGCGCTTAAAATAAAAATCGCGGGCTGCGGCGCAATCAACGGTCGTCGTCACCTGCGGAACACCGATTCCCAGAACACCGCGCGTTGTACAGGCATGCCCCGGGCCGATACCGATCAATAAAGCAGCGGCACCCGTATCCATCAGATCAAGGGTTGTTTCATACGTAACGCAATTGCCTATCATAACCGGGATCTTACAGGCTTTACAGAATTTATGCAAATCAAGCGTTTTATATTGCGTCGATACATGTTTCGTGCTCGTTACGGTTGACTGCACAACGAACATATCAGCACCAGCGCTAACCGCTATCTTGGCAAAACGCTCGGCATTGCCAGGGATACAACTGACAACCGCACGGCCTTTCTGGCTTTTAATCTCGTGAATTCTTTTTGCGATCAATTTTTCTTTTATAGGAAGTTTATACGCGCCCTGAATAAGGCTTGTTGCTTCTTCAGGGGAAGCATGGGCGATTTTTTCCAGGATTTCTTCGGGATTCTCATAGCGGGTTTGCACGCCGTCAAGATTCAAAACAGCAATACCGCCGAGTTTTGACATAGCTACCGCCAGTTTCACGTTAACAACACCATCCATTGCAGCGGCAATTATAGGAACAGTAAGTTTCATTCCTCCAAGGGTAACGCTTGTATCTACCTCAAGAGGATTAATTGTTTTATCTCCCGGACACAAAGCAACTTCATCAAAACCATAACATCTGCGGGCTCTTCTACCAATTCCTATCCAATCAGCCATGGTGCACTCCTTATATCTTATTGTGTTGCAATGGGTTAAAATTATACCAAAAATGGCGATTATATTAAATAATGCTTTAGTTTACACGAAAGTCCCTGTGATGTCAACGGTTATTTTAAAACAACGGTTTTCGGTAAGCGGTTCTCGGTTAGCGGTTAAAAACCTAAACAGGCACCTCTCAACGAATTCCGTAAACCGATAACCGACCACCACTAACCTATTTCTAATATAATCCGAAAAAAAAGGGGCAGGATTAACTCCTGCCCCTTTGCACTCGTACTGAATTACGAACTAATAACCACCACCCATACCACCCATGCCGCCCATGCCGCCCATACCACCCGGCATTGCCGGCATCTTATCTTCTTTTTCCGGTTTATCGGTAATAACCGTTTCAGTGGTCAGCAATAATGCGGCAATACTGGCCGCATTCTGCAAAGCTGAACGGGTAACTTTGGTCGGATCAATGACGCCTGCTTCGAGCATGTCGACATAGGCATCCTGATTACAATCATATCCGACGTTCGTCTTCTCGCTTTTAACTCTTTGAACAACCACCGAACCTTCCATCCCTGCGTTTGCAGCAATGTGGCGAAGCGGTTCTTCAATGGCGCGCTTGACAATATTGGCACCAATCAACTCATCTCCGGAAAGCTTGATCTTCTCAAGCACGGAAATACAGCGAATAAGCGCAACACCGCCGCCAGGAACAATCCCTTCCTGTGAAGCAGCGCGAGTCGCATGAAGTGCATCCTCAACACGAGCCTTCTTCTCTTTCATCTCAGTCTCGGTCGTCGCACCGACATTGATAACCGCAACACCACCGGCAAGCTTTGCCAGGCGTTCCTGCAGTTTCTCTTTGTCATAATCAGAATCGGTATCTTCAATCTGTTTTCTGATCTGCGCGATACGGGAATTCAAAGCAGCTGTTTTACCAGCGCCTTCCACGATCGTTGTATTTTCTTTGTCAATTTTGACTTTCTTGGCGCGGCCGAGATCTTCAAGATCAACATTCTCAAGCTTGATGCCCAGATCTTCGGTAATTGCTTTGCCGCCGGTCAAAATTGCGATATCTTCAAGCATCGCCTTACGTCGATCACCATAGCCGGGAGCTTTCACGGCACAGGCAACAAACGTTCCGCGGATCTTATTAACAACTAATGTCGCCAATGCTTCTCCATCAACCTCTTCGGCAATAATCAAAAGCGGCTTGCTGGCGCGGGCGATTTTTTCCAATAAGGGTAAAAGATCCTTCAATGAAGAAATCTTTTTCTCATGGATAAGGATATAGGGATCTTCAAGAAGGCATTCCATTCTTTCAGCGTCAGAAACAAAATACGGTGAAAGATACCCTTGGTCAAACTGCATACCTTCAACGGTCTCAAGCGTCGTTGCCGTTGCCTTCGCCTCTTCAACGGTAATAACACCATCTTTACCGACTTTGTTCATTGCTTCAGCGATCAACTCGCCGATGGTGCTGTCTGAATTAGCAGCAATGGTCGCTACCTGGGCAATTTCTTTCTTATCCTTGATAGGTGTCGAAAGTTTGCCGAGTTCCTCAACAATCTTCTCAACCGCTTTTTCAATACCACGTTTCAACGCCATCGGATTGGCGCCTGCGGTAACATTTTTCAAACCTTCGCGATAAATCGCTTCCGCCAAAACTGTTGCGGTTGTCGTACCGTCGCCGGCGATATCGGAAGTTTTTTCCGCCACTTCCTTGACCATCTGTGCGCCCATGTTCTCAAAAGAATCTTCCAAATCAATCTCTTTTGCCACGGTAACGCCGTCTTTGGTGATAGTCGGTGACCCGAATTTTTTATCGATAACAACATTGCGGCCTTTCGGACCAAGAGTAACTTTAACGGCCCTGGCCAACTGCTCGACACCGCTTAAGATCTTGCGGCGCGCTTCATCACTATACAGTAACTGCTTAGCCATACGTCCTCCTTACAATAAGTAGTTATTTAACAATTGCCAGAATATCCTCTTCACGCATAATCAAAAGCTCTTCGCCTTCGCGCGTGGTAATCTCATTGCCGGAATATTTTCCGTACAAAACTTTGTCGCCGACTTTTACTTCAGGCACGATAACTTGTCCGTTGTCGGAAACTTTTCCTTTACCGACAGCGACAACTTTACCCTCTTGCGGCTTTTCTTTCGCGGTATCCGGTAAAAGAATACCACCCTTGGTCTTTGCCTCGGCCTCTAAAGCTTTGACAACTACCCGGTCTCCTAATGGTTGGATGTTCATACGACACACCTCCTTTAGATATTGTTAGTAAAATAAATTAGCACTCGATTTTACAGAGTGCTAATTATAACCCCTTTTCAAAGGTTGTCAATATTTTTTTGAAATTATTTTTTTGCGATTTGTTTACTGAAGAATTGCCCGGTGAGCGCATCGAGTGAAGCGGTCAGTTCCTGCAGTTTCAGCTCTTTTTCAAACATCTTCTTCCGATCCTCTATTGCGCAGGTATCAAGCTCTGCCTTAACCCGAATCCGTTCGAAATAAACCTTGGTAACTTCATCCAAAACCGACTCACGCAACTCAACCATTAATTTTGAACGCACATCGATTGACGTCTGCGCATCTGCCCAAATCAACTCGCTCAAATCCCAGCTCATGCCCACACTCCAATCAAGCGAATCTCTTCCTCGCAGTAAAACATCGTCATTTGCTTTTGTCGACGACCCCGATTCCCAGTGCCAGAGATCAGTCGTATCGCGACCAATAGTTGCGCTTACTTTAGGAAGCACAGCGCGACCGGCAGCTTGTTTACGCCACAGCATAATTTTTTCCGGCTCAACCTCGGCATAGTGGATAGCTGCCTGTTGAACGTTTTGTATTGATGGCTCTTTTTCGAGATATCGGGACACTATCGTCTGCGATGTAACCACGCTCGTTTGATTACGCACTGCCTGGAACAAACCTTTATCAGTAGCAACAAATAACTCTTTCTGTTTGCCAAGCGAGAGCGCCAGAATACGGGCTCCCGAGCAATCCAAAGGAATCTCCTGCCAACGGCTATCACCCCACTCATACAAACTGCGCCCTGCCGCACAATACAATGCCGAACCGCGGCCAAATAGGATCATACCAACCGTCCTCTCCACCAACCCTTCTTGGCTTATCGGGCTCCATGTTATACCGCCATCCATACTTTCAAGCAATCCTTTCAGCGTACCGGCAACAATCCTGTTCTTTCCATAAGGATCAACCGCCAAAGACGTAAAACGGTTCACCTTTTCCCCGTCATCTTGCAAAACTCCGTCGCTATCTTCCTGTATCCGGCCGTTATCTTCAGAGGATAGAACGAATCTTCTTTGCCAGGTTTGCAGTTTCATTGAAAACGTATAGAGAGCATTCTGCGTAGCCAAATAAATATTCTGCGCTGCGCCATCCAAACCAAGGGCAACAACCTCTACCCGGGCAAGTTCCCCTGATTCTCTCTGCCAACTACGACCGCCATCGATACTCCTGAATATTCCTTCTAAAGTACCCGAAACTATCGTATCATGCGCAATAACAACAGATGTACACGTATTCTGCCGCACATTGATACCGCGATATATCCTTTTCCAGGTTTTTCCCGCGTTAATACTCATCCAAAGCCCGTCACTGGTTGCCGCACAAATACGCCGGTTGTCTTGAGAATCAAGCGCAAAAGCATATACTGTTGCATCAGCGCCTTTAAGGGACTCAACAACCCGCCACGTTTCTTGATCAAGCTCACGCACCAAGATTCTCCCCGATGATCCAACTAAAATACGCTGCGGTTCAGAAAGAAGAATACATACGGCACTTACTTGAGACAACTCTCCGCTTACATTTTCCCAAGACAATTCCTGTGCCCGCAAACCCCAGGCGCAAGCTCCTCCTGCAATTACAACGAGTACCACGAGTAACAAAACCTTCTTTTTCATAGCGCTCCTCCTTTTG
>DAONEO010000015.1:0-45766 GCA_035403145.1 Candidatus Omnitrophota bacterium
TGAAACTCCAACGAAAGTGTAATAATTTACGCAGTAAATTTTGCACTGCATTGAGTTGGAGTTGACACGCTTTTCCCGCCTTTAAACAACCGGGCATCCGCTTGCAAGTAATCCCGCAACGCGGAATTGCTTTTCATTACATAAAATCTGTAAGTAGTTTCGAGATATCAATCGCTTCAAGGGACTGCTCAACGAGCGGTGCCCCCTGAATTTGAGTTACTTCATCTTCATATGTCGGCCGTGACTCTTGATAAAAAATCCCGATTGGAAGCTTTTCTTGGTGTTCGGTAACAAGACGGAACGCCGCATTCTTATCCGCAGTATTATAGCGGGGATCGTCATTTATTTTATAAACTCTTTTTTGAAACCATTCATACGTGTTTTTCGGATTAAAGGTAACGCACGGTTGAAATATATCGACAAGCGAAAACCCTTTATGCTTGAGCGCCTGCGTCATCACCTGTTTAATATGATCGAATTCTCCGACAAACGTGCGCGCAACAAACGTAGCTCCTGAAGCAATCGCTATAGCCAGGGGATTAAACGGCTCTTCAATAACGCCGTGGGGCGTTGATTTAGAGGCAAATCCTTTATCACTCGTCGGTGATGTTTGTCCGGTTGTCAAACCGTATATCTGGTTATTATGCACAAAATACGTTACACCGATGTTACGGCGGCATGCATGCACGAAATGCGCAGCACCGATGCCATAGGCATCCCCATCGCCGGAACAGCCAATAACCGTCAACGAATGGTTCGCTAATTTTACCGCAGTAGCAACCGGAAGAACCCGGCCATGCAGGCCTTCAAACCCGTACGTCTTTACAAAATGCGGATCTTTTCCGGAACAACCAATACCGGAAACAAGCACGGTCCGGTGCGGCTCAATACCAGCCTGACTCATCGCCTGTTTCAAGCTGTTTAACAACCCATAATTTCCGCAGCCCGGGCACCAGTGAGGAGAATACGCGCTTTTTAATTCAAGAGGTGAAGTCATGCCAATGCTTTCTTAACCTTCTGATATATATCAATCGGATAAATCGGCTGACCGTTATACACCAATAATGACTCGTTTATCACAATACCTGTTTCTGTTCTGATAAGCCGCATCAATTGACCGGTTTTATTTCCTTCAACGATAAGAGTTTTCTTTACGTTCTTTAACATAGTTTCTGTTGCCTGGGCGGGGAATGGCCAAAGATAAACATAATGCAAAAAATTTACCGGTATTCCGTCTTGTTCAAGCATGCGCATCGCCTCAAGGCAGGGATTTTTTGATGAGCCCCATGCGACAAACGTAAGCTCTGCTTTCGCCGGCCCGTACAAACGAGGCTGCGGCACAATATTTGCCATCACCTGATTTTTTGCAAAGCGCTTATCGCTCATGCGTTGAACACCATCAAGATCTTCCAGGTAATATCCAAATTCATCGTGCTCATAACTTGTTGCCACGTGAAGACCGTTCATCATACCCGGCAATGCCCGCGCAGAAACTCCATCAGAACTTTCTGCATATCGTTTATATATACCCGCGGCATTCAACTGTTCTTGATTTAATAATTTTCCTCGATCTATTCTCAAAGATTTGTCATCAAAAACTTCCTGCGCGCTATAACTTTCTGCGAGATATTTATCGGTAAGGATAATCACCGGTACTTGAAAACGCTCGGCGAGATTAAACGCGTTAAAAGTTTCAAAGAAACACTCCTGCGCATCACCCGGTGCAATAATAACCCGCGGAAATTCTCCTTGTGAAGAATGCAAAGCAAATTCCAATTCGGTTTGCGAAGTGTGCGTTGGCTGCCCCGTGCTCGGGCCCGGGCGCTGCGCCAAGACAACAACCAGTGGCGTTTCTGATTGCGCTGCTAAACCCAAAGCTTCGGTCATTAAACAAAATCCGCCGCCTGAAGTAGCGGTCATTGCTCTAACTCCGGCGAAATTTGCGCCAATTGCCATGTTCATCGCGGCAATTTCATCTTCGGCATGTTTCACAACAATAGTGTAGTCGTTTTCTTTTGCGGCCAAAAAATGCAAAATACTCGAGGCAGGAGTCATCGGATACGCGGCAATAAATTTACACCCGGCTTTAATCGCACCGGCGCTTATTGCTTCATTTCCATTTAAGAACATCCGACGATTCGTATTCTGACTGATTAATTTCTCGCCTAGGCATATCTGACACGTTTTAGAAACATGGGAAAACCCTGCTTCAAGTGCCGCGTTATTGTGGGCAACCACATCGTTTCCTTTGCGGCTGAATTGTTCCTGGATAATTTCTTTGATCAAACTAAGCTCGTCGCCAACCAGTGCCAGCACAGCTCCCATCGCAACAATGTTGCGCTGCAGCGGAGAAACCCCGAGTGTTTTAATCAAACTTTCAAAGGGAACCGAGCAATAGCGAATATCCGCGCGTTTATCTTTTTCTTCAAGAGGAATACCCTCGCCGTCCCAAACTAAAATACCGCCGCTGGAAAGTTCACGGCTATGCTTGAGTATTGAATCCCGGTCAAGGGCAACAAGGATATCAACCTCATGGCTCTGGGCATAGATCATCTCTTGACTTACGCGAATACTGCACCAGGCATGTTCCAATTTAATTGAATTCGGATTTTCAGTAAGAAGAAATGCGTATAAACCGCGGCGGATAAATGCCCGGGCAAGAAATAAAGCGGAGACGTTAATCCCCTGCCCTGCTTCTCCGGCAATCGTAATGCAAAGGTCTTTTTTCATCATAAGACCGTTACTTTATTTTCTCAGCAAAATTTTTTCCTGCTTCAAAGCAAGCCAATCTCCCGGCGGCATCCGGAACATACTGTAAAGAAACCCCTGGGGCTGCAACATCAACGCCGGTTTCTTTTAAAACCCCTTCGATTTCTTTTACCGCACCTCCTGCCCAACCAAAAGATCCAAAAGCCATACCAACGCGGCCTTTGGGCTTAAGCCCCTTTAAAAATTCCATGAATCGGGCGATATTGGGAAGCATATCATTATCCTGCGTCGAAGAACCAACTAAAACAGCCTTGGCATCTATTAACTCCGTAATAACAGCAGTGACGTCTGACTCGGCAATATCAAAAATTTTGACATCGCTAATCCCGCCTGCAGCGAGCCCTTCGGCAAGCTGCCGAGCCATTGTCTCGGTTGAGCGCCACATCGTTTCATACACAATAACCGCCTTGGTCTTGGTGGTATTCTTCGCCCATGTGATATAGGAATTAACGATTTTCATCGGGTCATTTCGCCAAATAATACCGTGGCTGGGAGCAATCATAGAAATCGGAATATTCATTTTTAAAATATCATCGATTTTCTTGGCGATAACTGAGCTCAACGGCCATAAAATGTTTGCATAATATTTCACCGCTTCCTGCATGAGCGCGCATTGATCAACCTCATCGTCAAAACGCTGGCTTGTTGCATAGTGCTGGCCAAATGCGTCATTCGGCATTAAAAGCTTTTCCTCGGGGCAATAGGTAAACATGCTATCAGGCCAATGAATCATTGGTGCCTCAATAAATGAAAGTGTGCGCTTCCCAAGTTTCAAGGTATCTCCGGTTTTAACAATCTGAAAATCCCAATCGCCGTAATAATGTTTCCAAAGACCTTCTTTGCATTTTGCCGTACCGAATATTTTTGCTTTTGGACAAAGTTTCATTAATGCGGGCAGCGCGCCGGAATGGTCTGTTTCGACATGATTGGCAATAATATAATCTATCTTCTCCAGCGGGATGACTGATTTAATCCGATCAATAAGCTCTGCAGAAAAAGATCCCAAAACGGTATCAACTAGCGTGACCTTATCGTCTATGATCAAATATGCGTTATAGGTCGACCCGCGGTTGGTTGTATAGGTATGCCCGTGGAATGTGCGGATATTCCAGTCAACCACGCCAACCCAATAAATATCCTTTTTGATTGCAACAGCGTTCATATGATCACCTCGTCAATAATGTCGCTTTGGGATAAGCCCCGGGAAAATGTTCATTACTTCTTTTTCTTTGTTGTCTTACGCGCAGCTTTCATGGGTTTCCCGCAACACCAGACTGTTGTCTTGGAGACACCGCAAGCATCAATAACAACTTCGCGGCCGCACGGAACACATACTAATTTCTGCCCTTTCCTTACTTTTTTCATGTCCCTCTCCTCCCCTTAAGCGCCTCGCTACGCCGCGTACTTCCGGCACCGTGCATCCAGCGAAATCATGCCGCAATCCTTTCGACACGATTAAAACAGGACTACGCACTCACGGTGTCAATCATACGCGCCATAATAAGATCGTTTTCAGTCAATCCATGGATTGCGTGAGTAGTTACCGTTACTTTCATCTTATTATATGAAAGAAGAAAATTCGGGTGATGCCCCTGTTCTTGGGCAATCACAGCAAGAAGATCAAGAAAATATTTTGCCTCGGCAAAATCAGCAAAAATAAACTCTTTGACAAGTTTAACGTCATCAACAAGCGCCCAGCCTGCAGCTCCTGCAAGAAACTTCTGCACTATTTCTTTTGCTACTGCCGCACCGGCGACTTCACAAGGTTTACATTCCCCGGGGAATCCTCCCGGCACCGGCAGAGCCGGAGATGCCAGAACAATTTCAAGATTCTTTAGAACATCCGCATAATCAGGCGCGCTGGTTATCTCAGGGACTATCTGAACATACCGGATAACGTCATTTTTGTCGACAATGACAACAGACCGCGCAAGGAGATTGAGCTCTTTGATCAAAAGCCCGTAATTAATCCCGAAAGAACCGGTTTTGTAATCGGAAACAACACTGACATTAGTAATATCAAAGGTTTCGCAAAAACGCTTCTGGGCAAAAGGAAGATCCTTGCTGATGCCGACTATCACCACATCATGCGCGAAATTTGTCGCCCGCGTATTAAACTCCTTCACCTGCAGATCGCATACGGGAGTATCAAGAGACGGGAAACTTGTCAAGATCTTTACCTTCCCGGAAAAATTCTCAAGCGTTACCGCCTGCAAATCCTGCGAAGCAACCGTAAACCCGGGCGCTTGCATACCCGCAGAAACGGCTCTCCCGACAAGAGTAAGCGCGTTCTTATGGAACGTAACAATTCGCTTCATAGGGTCTCCCGGTTATTCCCTTTTTGACAATTGGTGATCATACATGATCATTCCCGCGGAATCAGGCTTGATCATCTTCAGCGTTTCAATAATAACCGTAGCATTTTTTTCTTCTTCTACCTGTTCCGTAATAAACCATTGCAAGAAAATAGTTGCGGCATTATCATTCAACTCAATCGCCTCTTCGTAAATATTATTAATTAATTTGGTAACTTCCTTTTCATGGGCCAGCGTCTTTTCAAAGACCTCCATTGTTGAAGCAAAATCGGTCGGGGGCTGCGGGATACTCTGAAGCACCACCCTGCCGTTGGTATCAAAAACATAGTCATAAAATTTCATGGCATGCCCGAATTCCTCTTTTGCCTGTACCTTCATCCAATGCGCAAAACCCGGAAAATTCTTTGATTCAAAATACGCCGCCATGGCCAAATACAAATATGCTGAATATAATTCATTTTTAATCTGATCATTGATTATTTCATTTAGTTTCTTATCCATTACATTCTCCTTGATTCGTGTTACTGATCGGTTATCGGTATTCGGTTTACGGTTAGCGCTAACCATTCTGCTGACCGAATTCCTTGCTATTCTACAACGATCTCTTTTATATTCTCCCAGAACCCGTGAATATTGCAGTTGGCAACCGCAAAAAGAGTGCCGGTTTTTTCCGACTTAAATTGCAGCATAGCCAACGGTTGCGTATAAACAGTGCTCGTATTAGGTCCCTGTACTGAGCCGCCATGGGCGGTAAATTCAAACCTGCCTAATGGATACGGGAACTTCTCGCCTTTCGGTAAAAAACTCACATCAATCCAGGCAATATGATGTTCGGTCGTATTGGGATGAGCGATCTCTTTACCAACAGAAACAGTAACCGCAATAAGTTCTCCTTTTTTTGCTTTCTCAGGGGCCTCAATAACAGGAACGTGCTTTTCAGTCTTCCAATCAGCTGTCTGTAAAACATCCTTGAATGACGCCATAATTACCTCCTTTGATTTAATGACGCCCCGCGCTCATAAGGATTGCGCGGGCGTGTTGTCTTTTACAACAAAAAACAAAAAAACCTACCCCAACATTCGGAGTAGGCGCTTGTACAATACACCGACCAAAATGCAAAACCGCTTTCTTTGTTTCTCTATACGCGTGCAACACCATTATAGTATACTCCCAATTACACGGATTGTAAACACGGAAAACTGCCGCTTAACAAACTAATATCCGACGAAATTTTCAACTTTTACCCGATTAGTTGCACAGCCTAGATCAAGCGATAACTGCCTCATCGCCTCAACCATTCTCGGAGGCCCAAAAATAAAGATAACCCGCTCCGCAAGATCGCAAACATGCGTATATAAGAGCTTTTGATCAATCGCGCCAAACAAACAGGTATTGTCTTTTGGCTGACATTCGGTCAACGTGTAACTTACCTTGATATTCGCATACTCTCTTTTCCAGGCATCAAGTTCCCGGCGAAAAGCAATCTCATCATCAGTCCGGTTCGAATACACCAAATGCACCTGGGTAGAAAGGTTTTTGGCAACGATATACTCAAGAATGGACATAACCGGAGTAATCCCGATGCCGCCGATTAGAAACCCGATCTTTTGATCCGCGGGATCAAACACACACGTACCCATCGCAGCCTTGATCAAAACCTCATCCCCGATCTTTAACGAATTCAAGCGAGCGGAAAAAACGCTTTGGCTCAAACGCTTGGTTACCTCGATATACGGCTTTGTCGGAGACGAAGAGAATGAAAGATATTTATTCAACTCCTTATTCCCGCGGTTTGTTTCATCAAAGATAATTTGCAAAAATTGACCGGGTAAAAAATCAAGGGGCTCCTGCGGCTGAAAACGGAAGCTTTCAACCGTGGGAGTCCGTCTGATACGCTCAATAAACTTTACACGGATTTCCTTCACGCTGCATCCCCCATTTTTACACCCCTGGGGTGTAAGATTATTACGACTTCAGTATTTGAGCCAGATCCTTATCAGGTGTTGTAATGAGTTTCAGGTCAAAAGTATCCTGTAAAACCTTAAACACTCCTGGAGTAATAAAAGCCGGAGGCGTCGGACCAAGCCGGATCCCTTTGACCCCCAAATATAACAACGTTAAAAGTATTGCAACTGCTTTTTGCTCAAACCAGGAGAGCACAAAAGAAAGCGGCAACTCATTAACGCTGCAGTTAAATACTTTTGCCAGGGCCAACGCAACCTGGATCCCGGAATACGCGTTATTACACTGCCCGAGATCAAGAAGGCGCGGAATACCGTCGATAGCGCCGAAATCAAGCTTGTTAAAACGGTATTTTCCGCAGGCCACTGTTAAGATCACGCAATCCTGCGGCACTTTCTCAGCCAATTCAGTATAATAGTTGCGTCCAGGCTTTGCTCCGTCGCATCCGCCGATCAAAAAGAAGCGTTTGATTTTGCCGGCTTTGACTGCCGCGACGATCTTATCCGCGATACCAAGAATCGCCGTGTGATGAAAACCAGTCAGAATCTTTTTCCCAGGGGCTTCAGGAAGTCCCGGCAATGATTTTGCTTTTTCAATCACTTCAGTAAAATCGCGATTCTTTAAATGTACCGCACCAGGAACACCGGTGATGCCGATCGTATAGAGCCTATTTAAATAGGTTCCTTCTGGAGGAATTAACACGCAATTTGTGGTCGCAATAATCGCGCCAGGAAACGCGTTGAACTCTTTTTTCTGCTCTTGCCAGGCTCCACCATAATTACCAACCAAATGCTTAAATTTTTTAAGCTCGGGATAGGCATGCGCAGGAAGCATTTCACTATGCGTATAAACGTTAACACCCGTGCCTTCGGTTTGTTTTAAAAGTTCAAACAAATCCAAAAGATCATGACCGGTAATTAAAATCCCGGGGCCCTTCCAAGTACCGGTCTCAACTTCCGTCGGAACAGGATTACCGAAACGCGCTGTATGCGCAGTATCCAAAAGCTCCATTACTTTAAGGTTCATCTCTCCGGTTTTAAGCGCCATACCGACAAAATCGTTCAGATCAAAACTGACATTCGTAATTGTTTTAAAAAGCGCCTCGTGCATAAAAGCATCGACCTCGTCACTTTTTGCGCCAAGCTCGCGGGCGTGAAACGCATATGCCGCAATACCTTTGAGCCCATACAAAATGGTATCCTGTAAACTCTGGATATCCTCATTTTTACCGCACACTCCTATTTTCGTACATCCAGTCCCCAAAGCCGTCTGTTCACACTGATAACAAAACATATACACCTCCGTGCCGGTTTAACGGCCCTCTCCCAAATATTCTTTTCGCGCCAGCGTACGGGCGGTTTTCGTAAAGAATACTTTTTCTATCACCTGTTTTACTTTTTCCTTATTGGTAGGGTCCACTTCATCTTGTATATTCACCAGCCAGTCCGCATCAAGAAGAACTTTAAAGTTCTGAGAATCAATCGCTTGCGGCGTATGATGGTGCCCTATTATTTCGCAGATTTCATCGATCTGCGCTTTACCAAATCCCAACTTTAAAAGTATCCCGCGGGCAATTGCAGGACCTTCTTTTTCCTGGTATTTCCCCGAGGAAGTCCCGAATTTTTCTTCAGCAACCTTAATACCAACATCGTGCAAGATACTGGCCGGCACAACAACTTCCCACGCACCGCCTTCTGCTCGAAGTATCTCTTCAGCAAAGCCAAGAACTCGCTTGGCATGGTTAATCCGACGGGCATCCGTACCAAAATACGTTTCTAATTCCTGCAGCAAACGTTCTTTTAAAAGAAGCCTCTTCCCCAAACTACGTTCTTGAAAAGCAACGTCTCCGATACACTCTTTTGCATGGCTACACCAATCAACGCATGAAGGCATATCCTTGCAAAATACTAATTTCTTACACTGGGGACATGCGCGCTTAATTTCGTCAGAAAAAATCTCCACATCATATCCACATGAAGGACAGCGAATAACAGCCGTAGTGCGGTTACGCGCATCTTGTCCGGGGCATTTCTGGATCATCGGATAATTTCTCCCTTTATACTGACTATCACTTCATGAAACGGCACTTTTTTCCCGGATTCGGCAATTACCTCTCGGATAATCCCAATCAATCCGAAGCAACACGGTACTTCCATATGCGCATAGGTTAAGGAACGCAACGTATTATGTTCAAAAATTTGCGCCAATTTTTGGCGATACGCATTCAAATCATCGAGTTTCGGACAAGCGACTAAAAGAACTTTATCCTTCAGCACGTCTTGATGAAAATTCGCATAAGCAAACGGCACGCAATCAGCAGAAATAAGAACATCTGCATTATTAAGGTAAGGAGCATATGCCGGCACCAGCATCAATTGCACCGGCCAGGTAGTTAACGCAGAATCAAGCTGGACATTACTGCTTTTTTTCTGAGAGCGGCGATCATCTTTTCGATCCATCTGCATAACGCGGGATCCCGGACAACCGCCCATATGCCCTCCGCCTGACGGGCAAGCTCCACCCATTTGAGGCAAAGCAATATTATTCTCCCTCAAATATTCAAGAGCTTGTGATAAATAGGTGGTTTCATTATGCTCTTTAAGATGTTTGAGGTGCGCTTGTATCGTATTCGGCCCTGCTTTCACAATATTAGCCATAACCTTTTTTTCCTCATATGCCTCCGCGGGCCTTTCTTCGATCGTTATCGCCTGCTGCGGACAGCGGCCAAGACAAGCTCCCAATCCATCACAAAATAAATCGCTCACCAAACGAGCTTTCTTATCAATAATCTGAATCGCTCCCTCAGGACAATTCGGGACACACTCACCGCACCCATTGCACTTTTCTTCATCAATATGAATAATCGTTCGTGTTTTCATTAAACCGCTTCTTTCAATAACTCCCCTATGGTTAATTTCTCGAGAGTATCTGCGACATAGGTTTCAAGCGAGGTTATTTTGGCGCGCAACGGACAATGCACCTGCTGCGGACAGGCATTTTTTTTTAAGTGGCATTCATTCAAATTAAATTCCCCTTGGAATATTTCCATCACGTTCATGATAGAGATCGTATCAACCGGACGAGCCAGTGAAAAACCTCCCCCGAGCCCTTTATGCGAATATACAATCTCTTTTTTATTAAGGACCTGGAGTATCTTGCGTAAAAACGGTTTGGGAACAGCCAATTCCCGGACTAATTCGTTCACCGAAATAACCTGATCCTTATGACGGGCCATAAAACAAATCGCCCGTATCGCATAATCCGTATCTCTCGTAATAAGTTTCATTCTCTTTCCCCCCGGGCATAATGATACCATAATAGTATCATTTGTCAAGAAAAAAAATTTATCTTTTTACGAAACGTTCAATAAGCGGCTTGGAAAGACCGGCGACAAACAAGCCGGTTACATATGGATCACACCGCGGAACGCATTTAAACATTAAAAACGATACTGCCGCGGCAAGTGCTCCAAAAACAATTCCGCGCCGGGTCTCTGCAGGGCTTGTTTGAGGCTCAATCAGCATTATAAAAACAAAAAACCAGCTGATAACGCCGATAGGATTTATTCTATAGAGATTAAACAGCAGTAAGAAAACAGCCAGAAAGCTGAGAACCACCGCGACTCTTCTATACAGGAATGCGATATAGATGCCTGCGATAATAACCAAAAACTTGTTTGACTCGATTCCCCAGGTCAAGGCAACCCCGGACAAGGTAGCAATAAAAAGCGCAAAATTTGCAGGATTAAAAATATGCTTATTATTAAAACGCAGCGTATATTTTGAAATAATGGCCAAACAAGAGAAAATCGCCAAGACAAAAAACGGCTGGTGATATTCAATAATTCCTGCGACTAATAAACCGGTCACGATCGCGTTCGTCGAGACAATCCCCTTTTTACCCGTAAGCCTGTCGACAACATACTCGGCAGCACACGAAATCACCGCACCCATAAGCATCCAGCCGGCAAAACGCATATTTTCCTGAGAAACCGCAATCACCGTCAGAATACCGATCAGGACAATAAGTACCGTATTCTTATTTTTTAAAACTTGCGTATTCTTCAAGAAACTATTTGTATTCATAGCCGTTTACGGAAAAAACGCATTGAAAGGGAATTAAGAACTACGCTGATCGAACTCAGCGCCATGGCGCCTCCTGCGATAACAGGGCTTAAGAGATGGCCCGTTATTGAATACAAGAGACCTGCAGCTGCCGGGATACTGATACCATTATACACGAATGCCCAAAAAAGGTTCTGTTTAATTTTTCGCATCGTAAAGGCGGATAGCTGAATAGAAAAAACAACATCGCGGATATCATCTTTGATAAGAATAATATCACCTGTTTCAATCGCCACATCAGTCCCCGTACCAATGGCAATCCCTATATCTGCCTGCGCCAATGCCGGGGCATCGTTAATACCGTCGCCAACCATAGCAACAATACGCTTCTTGGCCTGCAACTTCTTAATTTCCAAAGCTTTATCCTGAGGAAGAACCTCAGCAAGCACCGTATCAATGCCGACTTCTTTGGCAATCGCCTGCGCCGTTATGAGATTATCCCCCGTAATAAGAATAACTTCTTTCCTCATTTTCCGTAACGCATGCACTGTTTCTTTCGCAAAATCTTTCAACGTATCAGCAACAGCGATAATACCGTACACTTCATTCCGGTAACCGACGATCACCACGGTTTTCCCTTGCGCTTCAAGTTCAACAAACCGCGGCTCAAAATGACGCACATCTATTTTAATATCTTCAAAAAGCCTGCGATTACCCAGGAGGATTTTATCCATTTTATACCGGGCTACGACCCCCTTACCGGTAACCGAATTAAAGAGATCCGGATCAGGAATCTCGTACCCCTTCTCATGGGCAGCCTGCATAATCGCTTCAGCAAGCCGATGCTCGGAACGCTTTTCCGCAATTGCGGCAATACGCAAAACATCCTCACTATTTTCAACACCCACCGGCACAATATCGGTTACGCGCGGCTTACCGCTTGTCAAGGTACCGGTTTTATCAAAAACAATCGTATCAAGTTTACGCGCAGTCTGTAAACTTGCCGCATTCTTAATAATAATGCCATTCTCAGCGGCAACACCCGTACCGACCATGACTGCCGTCGGAGTAGCGAGTCCCAGCGAACACGGGCAGGCGACAATCAAAACCGCAATACATGCCGTCAGCGCAAACAACACCCCTTTCCCCGCCAAAAACCAGGCGCCAAAAGAAATAACCGCAATAAGCAAAACCGCAGGGACAAAATACGCGGCAACCGTATCGGCGACCTGTTGAACCGGCGCTTTCGACTCCTGAGCCTCTTCGATAAGACGAATAATATGGGCCAGCGTTGTTTCATGCCCGACTTTCGTGGCACGAAAAGTAAATGAACCGCCCTTATTAATAGTACCTCCGACAACACAAGAACCGATACTCTTTTCAGTCGGGATACTTTCTCCGGTAATCATCGATTCATCGACACTGGAATATCCTTCAATGATCTCGCCGTCAACCGGGATACGCTGGCCGGGTTTTACCACAATCAGATCGCCGACAACCACCTCAATGATCGGCACTTCGCGTTCAATCCCATCCCGGATAACATACGCGGTCTTCGGCCGCAAATTCATCAATTTCTTTATCGCCTGCGACGTCCTGCGCTTGGTTAACGATTCAAGATATCGTCCTAATAAAATGAAACTTAATAAAAAAGCCGCAACCTCATAATACACATCATGAAACGCCGTCTTCCGGCCATACCAGACAGCAAGACTAATCACAAAACTATACGCATACGCACTTCCCACCCCCAGCGCAACAAGGGTATCCATGGACGCGCGGCCAAGACGAATGACCGAAAAGAACCCCCTCCGGAAAAAATTTAAGCCGCACAATAAAACACCCGTTGCAAGGAGCAACTGCAGGCCATGCCCCCAATTCGTTTTCGCAGGTACAAACATGAGAACCACGGAGAGCGTAATCGCAATAACAAACCGAACCCCTAAATCACGGACTTCCCGGTTCCTGACACGACCTTCCGAATCCATAGACTCTTCCGGCAGAAAAGCTTTAAACCCTGTTTTCTCGATAACAATCAGCAAATCCTGCGGGCTTAAAGTGTCAGGTTCAAACTCAATATACGCCTTTTCTATAGCAATGTTGACACGCGCATTCACAACGCCAGGCACTTTGCGCAATGCGCTTTCAATATTCAACGCGCACGTCGCACAATGCATCCCGGTAATCGACAATGTTATTTTTTTCATAGTTGTTGTGTGTCCACAGAGGTTTTACGGGTGGCAACAGCCGCAACATAGGCCTTGCCCTCCGTCCACGGATTTAAAAATCTTTCGATTGAAAGTATTTTGTTGGTCCGCTTTAAATTGATGTATTCGCCAGCACCCCGATCAGAAATAACACGCACTTTCGGCGCAAAAATATCGTCTTCATTCTCCTCTTCTACCACCGCAATCCGCTTGTCATTCAAAGCGACGATAGAACCAACGGGCCAAACTCCCATAACCTGGTAAAACCGCTCTAAAAGCCCCGGCTCAAAAGCGGTCCCTTTCTCGGAAGACATAAGTTTGTAAATAATATCCGGGGAATAATCCGCTTTATACCCGCGGCGCTGCGAAAGCGCATCATAAACGTCGCAGAGCGTAACAATCATTGACGCAAGATGCGGTTTCCGAGGATGCGCAACATGCGGATATCCGCCGCCGTTATATTTCAGATGATGCTCGAAGGCGACAACAACCGGCAAAATACCAAAACTCTCAACATACTGAAGCAAAAGCTCTGCTCCCCGGACCGGATGACTTTTCATAACCGCAAGCTCCGCAGACGTCAATTGTTCCTGTTTACGAATAATTTTACGGGAGACAAAAATCTTGCCGATGTCATGGTACAATGCTGCAATCCCCAAATCAAGCACCTCGTTCCTGGAAAATCCCAGCTTCGACGACAAATGCATGGATAATATCGCAACATTCAAAAGGTGTACCGAAGTCCCCTCGTCATAGCGCTTTACCGTCGCAAGCTTCATGAATTCCTGATGATGCATTGCCAGCCCTTCGACGATAGAGGCAAGACTGAACTTCAAAGCTAATCCGTCAACCGCTTGACTCTCAAGAATGGAAGAAACCGATTGGGAAACATGCTCTGAAGCATCGTCAAAAACAAGCGCGTGCCCCTGCTGAACAGAAGCCGGATCACCCCCGGAGGCTTTTAATTTCCCGATATCAATATGGGTAATTTGTTTTTGAAGAAAATATTCGCGTGTGTCCCCTGCAAAGTCTTTTTTAGGCAACGCGACAAGAGCGATAAAATTCCCCAGTTCTTCCTTTGAAACCCCCGGTAAAAATGTTATGCGTTCAATACCGCGCTCGCGCAGATACCGGATCGCCGGCAAGAGCAATTTACTCAAATCAAAGAAAACCTCTTTTTCCACGGCGATCTCATCGCCCACAAGCCCGATAATAAGTTCCGAGCGTTTCGCTAAAAGTGCGGTGAGGCTGGCGAACGTTTTCTCGAGAGACTTTGCAAAACTCGGATGCCGCGTTTCATAAATTTTTGCCGTCTGCAAAGACGCCAAGAAATCCTTCAAAAAGCCGGAAACAGCTTCTATGAATTCCATACGGCCAGTATCTCCTGAATTCTTTTTTTCAGACGAAAACTCCACAACGGCGCATGTTTCAAAACAAAAAGCAACTCATCCTTTGCCTGGTACAGATTCAAGTCGGCTAACACGTTGATATTCTCCAAAACGCGAGCATCCTGAAAACCCCACGCATTAGGAATACGCAACAACTCGCCGAAAGCTTCCCGTAACGCATCAGGGTCTTGTGCCATAAGCGCAAGTGCTTCTTTCTTGATGTAGCCGTGTTCGGTGCGTAAAAGCCCCCGGAGAAAATGCACATCGATATCGGGAATATTCTTCAACGCTTTAAGAATCTCAAGCCGAACAAATTCATTGGCCTGCGGATATAAATTCTGTAAGATAGTCAGGGAAAGCGGCGGAGCTATGGCCGCAACAGCCTCAATAAACTGATTAATGAATTCAACGTCATGCGAACATGCATGCAGCCGCTGATATAATGCCGGGACATCCTGGGGATGGATTTTGAAAAAATACATCAGCGCCAGACTCGATAACACGCGTTCCTTAAAAAACTTATCAAAAAAATACGCGGTTGAAAACCGGCTGCTGTCAATCCGCTGCAAGATACAAGCAGCATCCAGAGCAGACGTCCCCCAGAGGAGCTGCTCCGCACAATCCCCTAACGCGATGGTAATTTCCTGGAATGCTTCCATACAGGCGTTATTCTCTTGCTCAACCCGTCCAAGCGCGTCACAAAGCAGCTGAATATAGCCGGCGTCCTGCATATCAATTGCTTTTTTCAATTCGGGTGCGATGCGGCGGCCAATCAATGCAAGCTGCGAACAATCCGTCTCTTCCTCAAGAAGGTTGAGAAGAAGGAACCGGTAGTTGCTCTCTAAAAGACCGTGGTCAAAAGAAATCACCCCTCCAAAGGTAATTTCCTGCAAGAAACGCATGAGCGTATTACGATACACCGCAGACGTATACTTATCGGAAGACGGAGACAGGAGTCCTTGTATATTACGGATAACACGCACGTTCCCCCGCAGTTTTTCCCGCATCTCCTTGTCCGCAAAAAGGACTTCGGCAATCGACTTTTGCTTATCTTCGCTGGTAAGATTACAAAAGAACTTAAAGTTAAGAGCATCAACCTGGTCTTTAAACAAAAATTCTTCCGATAAAAGCCGCGCATAGTCTTCGACACTGACTGTTTCAAAAAGTTCGCAAATACGCGCATAATCAGCTTCTTGCAAAGTGTTGCTGTGACGCGATAAAAATACATACATATCCTTCAAACAACGGTCAAAATCAAACTTATTGGTTTTCTTGAGATATGCAAAGAAATTCTTAAAAACTTGATTAACGGAAAGATTTTCCGAAACAAGATGGTAGTCAAAACCCGAAAGTTTCTGGTTAAAAGTTGCGACGTATTCGGCAAGCTTCTGCGTATCGTTGTTTGCTAACGCTGTCTGTAAAATAGAAACCCACGCATCACTGACAGCAAGATTATCATTCCGTAAGAATCCCGAATAATCGAGCGCCTGCACGGAAAAAGAAGGGCATGTATCCGCAAGGAGCACAGGTAATCCTCCCTGCTGTTCGATCTCTCGGGCCGGTAACGATATACTACTTATAAAATGGTTCAACTCTTCAAAACGATACCCGCTGACAATAGTTACTTTTTCAATCTTGCGCATATGCAGATGCTGCGCAATAGATTCATACAGCGGGTTCTTTTCCCATGTCCGGCCGTCAAAAATGATTTTGTCCGGCGCAACGTCTAAGATAATCGGATTACAAAATACCAGGAGGGCATCAAGTTTTTCTTTAAATAACTCGATAGTTTTGACAAAATATGGGTGGCCACGAAAATAGGCGGCGTTATTAAACGCCATTTGGATCGCTCTGAAAAAATTACCGATTGCTTCTTCTTTTTGGTCCATAGTATGCGAAAACGCACAACCCTTTCGTAGTAATTACGTTATACAATAAAACTCGCGCTTTGAATAGCTTTAATTTTCAAAAACTCCAGGCATCTTTGTCCCACATGCCGGACAGGCGCCGTGCAGCAGGGTATTTTCCAATACGGTAAAAATTTCGCGTTTTATCAAAACCTTACCGCAGTGATAACAAGCTGTTTGGGTCTGTTCCTGAACATTTCCCGTATAGACATAGATAAGTCCCGCCTGTCTGGCACACGATTCGGCACGCGCAAGTGCTGCACGCGGCGTTACCGGATACGTATCAAATTTATAATCAGGATGAAACCGCGAAATATGCCACGGGATATGCCTATCGATACCCGCCAGGAACTCCGCAATTCCGCGTAATTCATTTTCTGAATCATTTTCCCCGGGAATAACTAATGTCGTGACCTCAACCCATATCCCGAGTTCCTTCAAACGCCGAATTGAATCGCACACGGGAGCGAGGCTTGCTTTACAGATACGACGATACGATGCTTCGTTAAAAAATTTCAAATCAACATTTGCCGCATCCAGATACGGACTGATAAGACGGGCACACTCTTCGGTCATATAGCCATTGGTCACAAAAACATTGGCGAGTCCGTGTGCATGTGCGCGGTAAGCCACATCACGGGCAAATTCAAGGGATATGGTCGGTTCCGTATAGGTATATGCGATACTCGCGCAGCCGTATGCTTTCGCAGCCTGCACAATTTGAGCAGGCTCAACATCTTCGCCGGGAACCAGGCCATCGGTTGCAGTTTTCTGGGAAATCTCCCAATTCTGGCAAAAATCGCACCGAAAATTACACCCGACAGTAGCTATCGAATAACTATTCGAACCCGGGAGGAAATGATACAACGGCTTTTTTTCAATAGGATCAACCTGCTGCGCGATGATTTTACCGTACACAAGGGAGTACAACACGCCGCCCTGATTCTGACGCACGCCGCAAAAACCGACCCCTCCCTCCCGGATTAAACACCGGTGAGCGCATAAAAAACACCTCACTATTTTGCCGGCCTGTTTTTCATACAAAAGCGCTTCCTTCATACGGCCTCCATCTTAAATGCGCAAAGCATGGATTTGACCATCATCGGCGGCACGAGCAACACACTGACACGTTGCGGCGCATCCCTTAATCTGGTAAACAACAGAAACTTCCGAAGCGCCGTGCCTGTCGCAATACCGGCTCACAATACTGCAGGCAAGGCGGATCAATCCTTCATCAAAAACACCGCGGCCAAGGGCCGTCGGCCCGGCCAGATCAAGCGGCGGCATAAAAAGATAATCCCCCTGTTTCAGAAAACCAGGCAACGCTTCGCTTTCGCATTGGTCGCGACCAACAACAAGCTTTGTCCTTTCTCCTATACGAAAATGCCTGCCAAGAGTAAGCAGTTTAGTATTTTCAAGGCTGCACTCGTCATGACTTAAGAGATCTCTAAATCTTCGGGAAAAAGCTTCTTCCGTTAAAAGACACCCTCCGGCGGCATTAGGATAACGCTCAATACCGAGAGCCTGCGCAAGCGCAATCTGAGGCCTGCGGCTGCGGCCGCTTATCGATAAAAGACGCTCGCGCGAAATCCAGCCTTGCTTTTCAGGAATCGTTTCAGCCAATAACCGCGCCGAGAGAGGCCGCACCATCAACCCTTCCAAACCAGACTCCTGTTCAATAATAGATAGGGCCCGGCGATGCTGGGACATCGGACGCTGACCAAGCACCTCCCCGGTCACAACAAATGACGCCTGATATTTTTCTAACAATGCGCGCGCTTTCGCAAGCATAAGGATCTTGCAATCAATACAGGGATTGACCTGCGAACCAAAACCATGTTTCGGTTTTCGCAGTATCTTAAAAAAATCTTCGGTTATATCAATAACCTCAAGAGGAATGCCGACAGATTGGGCGGCTTTCGCCGCGTGGGTAACTTCAGTCTGAAGGGCTTTCTTGTGACACGTCCCGAACGAAGTCACAAAATACAGCCCGATGACATCGATACCGGTATCCCGCATGACTTTTGCTGCCAGAAGACTATCAAGCCCGCCGGAAATAAGCGCCAATGCCTTCACATTTTCACCTGTACATAGATCGCCTGCGCAAGATTCTTATCAACCGCAAACTGGCTATGCCCCAGGGAAAAAACATAGGCGGGAAATTTTTGCTGCAGCACGATGCTAACACCCGGAATAACGCCGATGCCCATCAACTGCTGTAACTGGACTGTATCTTTTGTTTTCAAAAATTCCACCTTCCCCTTGTCGCCGACATGGACGTCAACCAGCGGGAGCACTGCGCCATTCAATCGTTTCTCTTTCTTTTCACCATGGCCAGCAGCCATATATCCCTCCTACAAAGAAATAAGCGACCACTGTAAAAATGTATTCACCAGAAAACCGACGCCAAACGAAAAAACGAGTACAAAAACAGATATTGCTATTCCCATGCGCATGCCGCGCTCTTTAACATTCATAATAAGCTGCGCAATACACGGGAGAAAAAGCGTTAACGTAACACAGGCGACAACCAGCTGATTCCCCGTCATTCCGCCGGCGTTTTTCACATCATATAAACCTGCGGCGCCATAATCACGGCGAAAAAAACCAAACAAGAATGCCACCGCTGTTTCAGACGGTAACCCGATCCAACGCACCGGATACGTCATCACGTGTACAAGCACACCAAACAGTCGTGTTACCTGGCCTAGCCAAATAACAATACTCGCCAGGATAAACAACGGCAATACTTCCATAAAATACCACTGCAACCGCACCCACGTCTTGCGCAGAACATTGCCTATATGCGGCAAGCGTAACGGCGGGATCTCCATATAAAACGAAGGCAATTCTCCGGGCATTATTTTGCTCGCCAAAAAACCTACCAGCACAAACACGCCAATAATAATACCCAGCCACACGAAGAGCCCGGTAAAATGTCCCGCAAAGAGCGCCATAATAACTCCCATCTGCGCGGAACACGGGATTGCCAAAGCCAACAAAAGCGTCGCAATGATCCGCTCCCGTTTAGTCGGAAGCGTACGGGTAACCATCGTAGCCATCGTGCTGCAGCCAAGACCAAGCACCAAGGGAATCACCGCGCGGCCGGAAAGGCCGATCCGTTTAAAAAGCTGATCGACAAGCATAGCAAGACGCGGGAGGTAGCCGGTATCTTCAATAATCGCAAACGCAAGAAAGAATGTCGCGACGATCGGTAGAATAATGGCGCAGGCATACCGAATCCCCATGGTAAAAATCCCGTAGTCGCCAACCAGTAAGCTTTGCAGCGGGACAAAGGGAATATAACGCTGGACCAGCCCTGACAGAAAGGGGCTCACCGCATGGTCAAAAATCTTGTCTTCCAGGAAATTAACCAAAACACCGGCGCCAAAAGTCCCGACAAATTTATATAAACCGAAATAGAGAATAAATAACAAAATCGGGGTACCGGTAAACGGATTCATCAACAGCCTGTGCAAAAACGCGCCGAATCCAGACGGCCGATACGGAACCTGCCGGACAACGGATTCCGCAATACGGCTTGCCTCCTTCTGCCGGCAGATACTCATAACATACCCAAGCGGTTCAGGGTACTGTTTCTTTGCTTCTTGGACAATTGCCTCAATTGCAGCATAATGTCCGCCGTCTTCTTTTTGGACGTGCGCAGTTATTTCTTTATCTTCCTGCAAAAGCAGGAGTGCAATCGCGCGTTTGGTTATGACATACGTCCCTCCCAGCAACGCAACAATCCTCGAGCAATAGATCTCCAGCGGATCAACGTATCCAATATGCTTAGGAAATGCTTCTAACATATGCCTCTATTTCGCCTCGCAGGATATCAATCCCTTTGCCGGTCGTTGAAACGGTTTCCACCACCGGGACATTCAATGTTTTAGCAAGCAAAACCCGGTCAATAACGATCCCTGTTTTTTGGGCTTCATCGCTCATATTCAACACCACTATAACCGGAAGTCCTGCCTCAATAAGCTGCAAAGTAAAACTAAGCATCCGCTCAAGGTTCCGGGAATCAATAACATGCACTACAACCGACGGATGTTCGCCCAACATAATTGAACGCGCCACCCGTTCTTCTTCTGATAACGGCACCAACGAATACATACCCGGCGTGTCAACCACCGAAAACGTTTCTCCTCCGATCACGGCCTGGGCACGCGTCACATCAACCGTTGTTCCCGGATAATTGGAAACCGTTGCGGAATACGTACCGGTCAGCTGATTAAAAAGCGCCGACTTACCGACATTCGGAGAGCCAACAAGAATTATCGTACGCATACCTATCTACCTTTTTGTTGCGGGGTCATAAGAGCAAGAAAGACGCCCCATTTATTCCGTAAACCACCAAGCCGAAAAATACACATACAATAATGCAAGACAACCGCCAGGAATCCCTTTACAGAAACCCCTCCAACAACACCACACCCCTTGTTATTGGCCATAGGAATTATATAGCCGAGATCAACAGGCGTATATTCACGCAAAGGTTTATTACGAATACTGCGAATAATATTACCGGCCGCAACTGATCCCTCAAAAATAGCAAACTGTACTGCCATCCGCAGGGTCGAATCCCCGTGAGCAAAAAGGCTTGCGTCGCCAGCACAAAAAACTCGTTCTTGGATCCGTAAATACCGGTCAACTTTAAGCCGGCCTTGCGGATTCTTCTCAGCTTTGCACTGTTGTATGAAATCCGCGGTACGAACACCGGCAGCCCACACTAATAACGGATGCGCAATAATCGTATTCCCGGAAATAACGATTCCCTGATCGTTCATTCTTTCAATACCGGCGCCGGTAAAAATTTCAACGCCCATCTGATGCAGATTTTTAACACAATACGATTTCATCCATTCCGGCAGAGGCCCCAGGATAGAAGGCTGGCGCTCCACAAGAAACACCCGATGTTTACGGTTATATTTCTTGAAATAAAGCGCAAGATTCGCAGCAATTTCAACACCCGTATATCCGGCGCCAACCACGACAACCGCGTCAAAATCTCCTCCGCCAACCGCCTGCGCCAGACGACTGGCATCTTCGGCATCATCCAAAGGAAACGCCCTGGACTGGGAAGCGGCGTCCCCATAAAAATTAGTCTGCGAACCGCTGGCAATAACGAGATAGTCATACGGATACTTCCCCCGGGAAGTAAAAACAACCCGCGCATCAAAGTCTATCCCGACAACCTCCTCATTACAAAATTTTGCATGCGCCCGCTTACAAAGACCAGCAATATCTTCCCCCAGATGCTGTGCAGGCACTTGTCTTCCAACAATATCGGGGATCAAGGGAAGAAAATACGTCCGTACACTCTTATCAATAAGCGTAACGCTTACTTCTCTGCGGTACCGCGCAAGAGTCCGTACAACGCGTGCGCCTGCAAATCCTGCGCCGATAACTACAATATTCTGCATACCCGTATTGTAACATAAAATTAGTTGTGTGTCGTGAGTATTGAATATCCCCTTTCCATGTACAGTCTCGTGTTTACGTGTGACCTTGTGACGGTGCCTGCCCGCCAAGTTTTGTGGCAGATGACTTTCTAACCCGTCGCTTTTTTGTTATGGAGCAACCGTCTCTGACGGAACACCTGTGAACTACCAGCTAAACTACTTGACTAGAACGTGCCTCGTATTACAATGAAACTAACACGGGAGGCGATATGGAAAATTTGACACGAAATAAGTCGTGCGACATCGGGCTTCTTCTCATGCGTATCGGTTTGGGTGTCATGTTTATGATACACGGATTTCCTAAAATAAGCGGCGGCCCGGCACTGTGGGAACGCGTAGGCCAGGCAATGGGAACTGTCGGAATATCCTTCTTTCCTGTCTTCTGGGGGCTGGCTGCAGCGCTCAGCGAATTCCTGGGAGGATTCCTGCTGATAACGGGGATTTTCTTCCGCCCGGCGTGCGGATTTCTCGCCTTCACCATGACGATTGCAACCGTTATGTTAACGTCTCAAAAAGCGGGCTTCGTCTCCATATCTCATCCCGGAGAACTGCTTATCGTATTCCTCGGTCTTCTCTGTATAGGCCCCGGAGAATTCCGCGTCAGATTGCCGTCCGGCAAAAAATGCGGATGTCGACAATAAATGCCGCATTTTAAAATCTGGGTACAATTACTCCGGGCTCCTTTTTTTACCGCCTCCCTTATTCCCATGCTCGTGGGAGCTTCTCTTGCTCTTACCTGCCCACACCCGGTGTCGTGGAACCTTCTACCGCTTATTCTTCTGTGCGGAATTCTCATTCACGCGGGAGCAAATGTCCTCAATGATTATTTCGACTTTAAAAACGAAGTTGATACAACGACATCACTCGGTTCAAGCCATATTATACCAAACCAACTCATAAAACCAACCGCAGTTCTTATCTATGGGATGGCATTCCTTACGCTTGCTTTTATTCTTGGTTTAATCCTGGTAATAATCCGGGGGGAAACCATGTTTGCAATCGGCATCACCGGCATCATCGCAGGATATGTGTATACCGGCAAACCGTTCGCGCTCAAATATCACGGATTAGGAAATCCGCTCATTTTCATTATTATGGGACCGCTTATGGTCATAGGCGCTTACTACGCACTCACCGGAACATATCGAGGTTCTGTCCTCCTGACTTCAATACCGATCGGTTTCCTGGTAACTGCAATTCTAACGGGAAACAACATCCGGGATAGTGCGCACGATCATACGGCAAACATAACAACTCTCGAAATCAAACTGGGATTCACACAGGCACGCGTACTCTATAACGGGCTTATTATAGGGGCGTATGCGGCAATTGCAGCTATGGCCGCAACTAAAATTCACTCCTGGTGGATATTACTGACCTTTCTCAGCCTGCCCCTGGCAGCAAAAAGCATGGCGTTGTTAGAAAAAAGTTCAGCTCAAGATCTCCATACAATCGCTTCCCTTGACACCCAAACAGCGCGGGTGCATCTTGTTTTTGGACTCTTATTCATCATCGCCCTGGTCATTGAAGCCACGCTATAAAGCGTGCCGCGCTCGCCAAGCACCGAAAACCGGCAACCGCTTTTAAATCCTTGCGGCTTAAAACGCGCCGTGATATCATACAGACATGTTCACAACACTCAAAAGACGTCTCGATTCCGAACTCATCTCTTTCTGCCGAGATATTGAAAAAAAATACCGGCTCAACAGCATTTCCCCGCTGCTTTTCCAAAAGATCAAAGAATTCATCATTCGCGACGGAAAACGCGTACGGCCGATCCTTTTTGTGATCGGTTATAAAGGTTTTTCGCGCCATCAAGCCCCGGGACTCTACACCAGCGCCCTTTCTATCGAGCTCCTCCATGATTTCATGCTTGTGCACGACGATATTATTGATAAATCAGCGACCAGACGCGGCGCGCCATCCATGCACACCATGCTCAATAACCATCTGGCCCGCCATAAGAAAATAAAATTCTCCGGCCAAGACCTGGCAATTGCCGCCGGCGACGTTATGTACGCCATGGCCATAGATTCTTTCCTATCCATCAAGGAAAATATGGAACGCAAAGAGCGGGCGCTGAGGACCTTCATAGAAGCGGCGATCTTTACCGGAAGCGGCGAATTCATTGAACTCTTGGCAGGTACCAAACATATTAAAGATATAACTCAAAAGGATATCTATAAGATCTACGATTATAAAACCGCCTACTACACGTTTGCCTCTCCTCTGGCAAGCGGAGCGATCCTGGGGGGAGCCAACCAAAAAGAAATCAAGATCCTTTTCACCTTTGGTTTATGTTTAGGGAGGGCCTTCCAAATTAAGGATGATATTATCGGAATGTTTGGCAATGAAGCGGAGATCGGGAAATCAGCGCTTACAGACTTGCAGGAAGCAAAAAAAACACTTCTTGTTTGGTACGCCTATCGCGCGGGGACCGCCGCCGACAAAAAAATGATCGAGAAGGTCTTTGTAAAACCGGTCGTCACAAAATCCGACCTTGAAACAATGAACCATATCGTTATTACAACAGGGGCTCTGGCCTATGCGCAAAATGAAATTCGACAGTTAACCGACAAGATCCATGAACTAAACTCGAAAAGCCGCATGAAACAAGCATATAAAAATATGCTTGCCTCCTACACCCGGAAGATCCTCTCGTTATAATTGCCACTCATTCTCTCGCACAAATATAGATGCAGGTTTTATCACGAACATCGCAGGCAAGCTCATTCTGCGGGTCAACTGCTAAAGCGCGGGCAAGATACAATGCATACTGCTGGCGATCACCCTTAAAGAGATACGCCTGCGCTAACCGCGCATATGCATCGGCGAACAAAGGATCCCGCGCAACCGTCCGCTTCAGGTATTCGATGCCCCGGTCAATATCTCCTCCCGCAAAACCGGGAGCCAAAATATAAAAGCATCCGATCCCGAATAAAACCTCCGGAGCCTCCGGCCTGATCTTCTCTGCTTTCCGAAGCATTGGCAATACCACCGTTCCATTAATCGCTTTGGAAAACGGACCACCGTAATGCGCAATCATTCCTTTGGCACCGGCATACAACGCGTAAGCACGGACAACGTTTCGAACATCGCTCTTCCCTTGTGTCTGCCGCATAACTACGCGAGCGCATCCAACGGCATCATTGAACCGCAAATCAAGATAATATAAGAACCCCCTGCTTACATAGGCAGGCATAAAAGACGGATCATCGGCAATAATTACATCGAGCATGCGCGCACTTTCCTGACGCTTATGCTGACGCCGCAAAACTTCTGCAATGCCCCAACGCGCTTCAATACTCGCCGGCATCCTTTCAAAAACTTCTTGCGCCTGTTTATCTTTATGCTGGCTTAGATAAACCAACCCCAACGTATACAGCCCCTCCGCTGAATCGGGTTTCTGAGCGACTATCTGTTGTGCGCTGGTTTCCGGCATAGTTTCTGCAGCGTTATGCACCGCCACCCAATCAAAAGCAAGCCCCATCTGAGCAATACAGATAACCCCGATCAACGATATTGGTATCACAAAACGCATGCGGCACCTTCTTTCTGAACAATAATCCCGGGTAGAATCCTTTGGAAACGGCCTTCGAAACCGTATAACCATATCCCCGTGCCGAAGATCACTGCAACGGCCACAAGAGGATATGCGTAAGACATTACCAGGCACCCGAATGCCCGCGAGAATAATTTACAACGCATACATGAATTCGATTTTATTGTAGGACCGCATCACCGGAAATGCAACCAGAAAATGCCTTGGCGGAGAGTACAGTTTAAGGTACAATAATTTTATGCAAAACGAAGATATTCTGGCACAACGCGGGTTTCTCGAAGCAAAAAACATAACAAAACATTTTGCAAAAACATTCTATTGTGCTTCCCGTCTTCTCCCGGTTGAAAAACGGAAAGCCGCATACGCGATTTATGCGATATGCCGTTTCAGTGATGAATCCGTCGATAACACGGATCCTGCCCGGGATCGTTCAGCGCTTCAGACAATAGGTCAGCACATAGAAACTGCCTACGGCATAACCACACTTCATCAGCCGCTTCTTGCATCTTTCCGCAAAACCATTAACACGTTTGATATCCCCAAGGAATACTTTGACGAATTATTATCCGGGATGGAGATGGACCTCGTTAAAACCAGATATGCGACCTTTGATGAATTATATGATTACTGTTATAAAGTGGCGGGAGTGGTCGGACTCATTATGCTGCGCGTATTCGGCTTCCGTGATCAAAAAGCCCGTATCTATGCCATAAAACTTGGCGTCGCAATGCAACTCACCAACATTATACGCGATATCGCGGAAGATTTTGCGCGAGGAAGGATTTATATCCCGCTTGATGAGATGGCTCGATTCCATGTTGACGAAGCAGCGTTTGAGAAAAAATTGCTATCGCCGGAGTTACGAGAATTATGCTTTTTTAGCGCTACTCGCGCACATAGGTATTACCGTCAGGCGGAAACAGGGATACAGCTTATTACCAACAAACGCTGCCGCCTTACCGTAGCAGCCATGGCAAACCTCTATGAAGGAATTCTTGACGATGCGGCCCGTCACGGCTTTAATTTCTTTATCCGAAGAGCGCATGTCTGGTTGCCGGGGAAAATTACCCGGATCACCGGCATCCTGGCACAAGGAGTATTCTCATGATAATCAATCTGGCGAAATCAGCCGGCTTTTGTTTCGGCGTTAAACGGGCTATTCAAATGGCGATGGACCTTTCCCGATCGGGCTCACCAATCGAAATGCTCGGCGATATTGTGCACAACGAAGCAGTTGTAAAACAAATCAAAGAAGCCGGAATAAAAAAAATCGGTTCCCTCAAACGGTCGGGATCCGGTAAAACACTCATGATACGGGCACACGGGGCATCTCAGGCAACCATTGAGAAAGCAAACAGTCTCGGTTATACCATTATCGATGCGACATGCCCCATGGTAAAAGAAATCCATACCATTGCCCGGGAAATGGAGGATCTCGGATTTCACATCATTATTATCGGCGATAAATCGCACGATGAAGTCCGCGGGATTGCCGGGCAACTCACGCATGCGGCAACCATTATCGACTCGCCGAATACAATTCCGCTCAAACGGATCCCTAAGAATAAAAAATGCGCCGTGATTGTTCAGTCAACGCAAAATATAGAAACGGTACAAAAAATCGTCGATATCCTGACAACCAATATTAAGAACATGAAATTTATTAATACAATCTGCACACCTACGAAAATAAAACAACAAGAGATCCGCTCGATGCCGGCTGATAATGATATCATGATTATTATTGGTTCACATGCTAGCGCCAACACCAAACGGCTTTGGGAAATTTCAAGATCACTGAATCCGCGAAGTTATTGGATTGAAACAAGCACTGATCTGAAACCGGAGTGGTTTCACAACGTTTCTTCGGTAGGAGTCACGTCGGGAGCTTCAACTCCCGACGCAATAACCAACGAGGTTATCTCGCAGATTAAACGCATTACTGCGTAACTCTCATCGCGAGGCAAAAATCTCACCGGCAAAAACACAAAAAACCCCGTGTTTAAACGAGGCACCAACCCCCCAAAACAGCTTAATGTTCCAGTTTGATTTCTTTTTGGATAAGACCGTCTTGAATCACAATACTCTGGGCAGTTATATTGACTATCTTGTACGGGCCAATGCTATCCCCAATCTGCACAATGGAATCATTGACCAGGGCCTGCGGAGTTTTTTCATCCCAAATAACACCTTTGAGCTCAAGAGCGACCCCTCCCTCATTCGGGGTATACGACTGACCGCTAAAAGGATCCCGCACCCAGGGTCCCTGGAGTTTCTCATTCTTTTGCCGATCCAAAGAAGGGGATACAAAAGGAGCCGCTGAAACCGGTACCGGCGCGACTGCCGCTGCCGTCACACCATGCCCGCCGGATGCAAACCGATTGCGCAACAACGCAACACGGTTGCCCCAAACAGCGATCAAAATTACCACTAAAATCAAGGTGCCTATTATCTCCAGACGTTTTTTATCCATCCCGTTATCTTTTTACATACACAACGAGTTGAAGGTTCGCCTCAAGAGCAGTCGAAACAGAACCTTTTCCGCTTATTGCAATCCGCACGACACGTACAAGTACGGGGAAACCATCATACAGGCGTATTAGAAACTCTCCCAGTTGCCGATACCCGCCCGTAACATTCATGGTTATCGGCACTTCGTCTATTGCAAAACCAAGTGCTCCCTGCGGATATGGCCGTTTTTCCGCAACAATCAAATTCTTTACTTCTAATTTCTGCTCACGGGCAGTTTCAGAGATTTCCTTAATCGCTTTTTCTTGAGAAACAGATGCGGTGCGCATCAAAGCCGTTAATTCGGACTCTAAACGACGAATCGTCTCCCCCATATCTCTACCGCCCCGCAACGACTCAAATGTCGCCAAATCAGCCTCAATTTGAGCAATCTCTCTTTTCATTTCCTGAAGCTTTTTATGGGCAGGAAAATAGATGAAGATTAAGAAAATAAGAAGGGCGCCTATGAAAATCCCGGAAATAATTGAAATCATCTGCTGCTCTTTGCTTATTTTCATGGTATTTGGAAGCTTATGCGAAAAGAGTCGACCTCTGCCTCATTATGGACATTTTTTTCAACAGACACTATGGTGGCATCCTGAATAATACCTAATTTGTTTAGTCCGGTTACAAACGATGAAAGGAGCGCTTCGGGATTGTTGTTTGCCTTACGTATATAACCTGTTAACATCCCCTGTTTGCCCTGAATATCAAAATCAAGATCTTCCAGAAAAATATCCTCAGGGACAAGGGAGCTTAATTTCTTAAGTAACATCCCCGTTTCCCTATCGTGATCTTTCACTCCCTGGCAAAAAGCCGTTAAAGCAGCCACATGCATATTGGTTGCCTTAACCTGCGCCAAGATCCCCATGTTTACCTGCAATGATTCCAGCTTCTTACGATGGCCGGCAACATCTACCTGGAGCACGGCAAAAAGCAATCCTAGGACCATAACTGCAATAAACGCTATCCACCGGAGAGATTTCCATTCAAATTTCTCAATAGTTCCCTGGCGATATTCTCCCGGCAATAAATTAACACCTGTCTTATATCCAAGCGCGATACCCAAAACAGCAGCGATGGTCGGGACAATGCTCGGTTCCAAGTCATGCGGCAGTGCAACGGCGGAAGGAAGGCTTACACAAGAAACTGCTATCGATAACTCTTTTTCCAAAGCTTCTCTCAGATGCGGAATACGCACGCCCTCTCCGGCGAAAAGAATGGTCGTCATCGCCGAATCGCCAAATTGTGAGGCATAATATTCCAGAGATCGTTTAATCTCCTGGGATAGACGCTCCACAACAGGATGCAGCATCCCGGTAAGCTGCCCGGAACTAACTTTTTCTTTATAGACAAATTCAGTGTGCGGAATACCGTACGAAAAAATAATTTCCTCGATTTCCTGCCGGGTAAACTCAACTCTCCCGAGACTCGTAGCAAATGTGCCGGTAACGGCATCCTGGAACTGTGCAATTGCAACAGGCACTTCGCGATAAAAAACAAGCATCCCCTGCTGATACACCGCAAAGATGCTCATAGCAAGCTTCATATGAAGGACACACGTCAAACCCGCATCTTTCGACGGAGGAAAGTGCTCGAACAACGATGCGTACCCAAAAGGCGTTGCGCTGACAGCTTGACAATGAAACCCCTGCTTTTTAAATGACTCCGCGATCCCGCTCACCTGCGCTTCATCTGCCATAGCGCACATAATATCTTCGGTTACTGTCCCATCCGGCTTGTTGGTTTTCTTTATGATTTGATACGCGAAAACAGACTTCGTAATATCGCAGGAAAGCTCTTCTTTCAGGCGCCATTGAACAACCTGGGCTAATTCATTATCGGGAACGGCAGGGAATTGCAGACGTTTAATACAAAACGGTTTAAGGGGAACCGCAACGGTAACTTCCCGGACGGAAAGCGCGTGCTGCTTGGTAAAATCAACAAGCAAGGCCGCCAAAGCATCATTCGTTATTGCAACCGGCAAGGGATAGGTTGCACAGGCAGCTATAGAAATTTTATCTTTGAACGAAACCAAAAGGATATGAACAGAGGCATCAACATCGAGGGCAAGAACGAACTTCGACGGGGGATGAAAAATTCCTGAAATCTGTTTGTTCAGGGACATATTCTTTTCCATATATCAAAGTGTAATTACTGGATATTATAACACACGCTCAGCCAACGTCCAACTATTAGTTCATAGTTCAAGGTTCAATGTTCAAGGTAAGTTCATAGTTTGATAGTTCAGAGTTAAAACAAAGCATTGAGACCGTTTCTAACGGAATACAAACTTTGAACATTGAACTTTGGGCCTTGAACTCAACTCGCAGCCTTGAAGTTACAGACCGCTCCAGCTATCCGGATCTTTCGTTGCAAACCCGTCAAAACGTTCCGGCGGCGGATCAGGAATCACGCTCGCATTATAGGTAATGACGGCGTTTGAAATCAGGTTGCCGGTAAACTGATTGGCAATCAGCGTCCCGGTAATAATAACCCTGGCTGCCGAGCTCGTACCGGCTATGGAAGTAGTCCCTGTATTCCCGGAATCCCACTGATAAATAAAACCGCTCATGTTTGACGAAGTAGCAATAGAAAGACTCGGGTTTGCCCTCCCCAGGCTTATAATATTGCATGGACTCGTGCTATTGCCAATAACCGTCCCAACGCCGGTAACCGTCAAAGCGTTATTGGTCGCTGACGTACTATTGGAATTAACAAACATTGTTGAATTATAAATCGTTGCGTTATCCTGCACAGTAATGCGTGTTGCTGCCAAAAATACCGCATTGGTAATATTGGTTATCGACTCTTCATCGACAAAAATCGACTGCGCGTTGGAAGTTGCGGAACGAGCGTAGAGATATACTTTGTTTACCGGTGTCCCGGTAATATTCACGATATTCGTTCCTGCACCAGTGGGACGGTTTATGGTTAATGACTGATTCGCCAGAATAACAATATCCCCTGTAGTCGGTGTAATATTCAAGATTTGTGTTCCAGACTTCGAAACATTGGCAAGGCTGACGAATCGATTTGCAACTATAAATCCTCTTCCGCTTATCGTAAGCCTATTATTATTATTAATAGAAGCACGAAAATCACGGCAGCACAAAGTGCCGGATAAAACAAGATTCCCGGTTAAGGTAATATCTGCTGTACGATTACCGCAGGTATCTATGGTCGAATTAAACGCATTCATCCTGTCCGTATAGAAGGTTGCGTTTATGGGCGGTGTGGAGAATGTCGAAGAAAACGTTGAGATATTAGAAAAATACGGGTAGGTTATATTCTGCTGGTTCGCGGGAGCTCCGGTAAAGGTAGTTGTGGTTGGTTTATAGGCAGTCCCGTTTTGAACTGTCGATGAAGAAAATGTTGTTGAACCAATAGACCAATAACTCCCGTTAATAGCAACGTTGCTCACGGTTAGCGTGGCGCCTGGATTCCTCCCCCAGAAAAGTGCGAACTTGGAGGCAGAAGGGAGTTTAAACACGCGCTGAGACATCGTGTGTTTAATAATCACTCCGTCATTGCCGGGGATTTTGCCGACAACCGTAACATTAACCGCGGTTGCAGTCGTACTATTAGCCGTAGAACTTGCTTGAAACGGCGTATCAGAAGCATTGACAATGATATAGTTTACGTCAAACGAACCGGGGCCCAACGCAACGTCGCTTATATTATCCAGTGTTGAACTATCCCAAATTTGACTCTCCGTAAGATTTTCCATAGCCCAATTCAAACCTGCCTGCGCAAGACCAAGCGCATGAACAGAGCGCATAGAATCAAGCGAGGTGCGCGTCGATGTGCCAAACATGGAAAGAAGCGCTGTTGTAAACACCGAAACAAGCAGAATGATTGCAATTGCTCCGATAATACTGACGCCCTTAGTCTTGCTTGAACAACCCATTAACACTCCTTAAATTCTGCGGCCGCGTTACAAGAGAAAAATACAACGTATTGCTACCGGCTGCCAGCGAATAGTGAACTTCAATCCTTCGAATATCCGTGAGATTCCCGAGCCCGACAACCGGCGCAGCAAGAGACGCATTCGTATCGTTATAGTAAATAAACGCAAGTGATTGCACATTATCCGCTAATGCGTCGTTATTACGCAAAAGCGTCGTGCCGGTTGCGTTATACGTAATCGTGTTGTTATTCGTATCGAAGAATGTGAATGTTGAACTTGTCGCCGTAACTACGGAACGATCATCTCTCAAAAGCCTGATTTCTTTTGACATGCGACCGGTAATAACCACTGCCTGCAACGTAACCCGATCATACGCCCTGCTGGAAAGCGACCAGGCATCGCCAACCTCCAGCATAAGCGGAACAGCAATGCCTGCGACAATACCGATGATCACCACCACAACAATCATCTCAACCAGTGTATAGGCTCTTCTCATCACCAATCCCTTGTTGCAAGCGTCGTTACCGTAATATTCCCGTAATCGGGCAAACCAGTATTCACAACCTGAATTTGCACGCGCTTATAATCAGTTGTACCGGTAACAGGAACATACAACGCTGCAGAATTAGTCCCATTCACATAATCAACGACCACCTGATGACGATACGCGCTAAAATCTCCTCCAAAGGAGACTTGCGATTCATTGGTAATGTTAAAAAAAGGCTGCTGCATGACCCGCTCAAACTCGCTTTCCGCCAGCATGACTGATGTCTGTTGAACCAGCGTCGCCGCGTGCTTTGCGGTAATCTGGACAACCAGGATACTAAACGGGGTCAGCGCAATACCGACGACCACAATGACCAGTACGGCCTCAATAAGAGAAAAACCCTGACGCCCGACAATAAACCTCATCAATCAACCTTTCCTGTCGTATTGGTGACGGTAACCACGGTCGTAACAGCCCCTAAACGTAATGTGACGTTTCCCGGCGACATCAATGCCTGCGTGGCGTTTGAATACGGAATGCCGTAACTATCAAACTCGATTTGATTCGTCGTAGGCGCGCCAAACGATGTCGAGAGAATATCGACATCCTGGGTGTTGGTATCATTCGATAAATTCACCACAAACGCTGTTTGCGTCATCGGATTCGAAACGATTGTCGCATTATCCAACCGATACACCGCATAGGAATTCTGCGCAGGGTTAAAAATTACCCCGTGGCGCACCTGTTGGGTAACCGCACAATTTTGCGCATACATAATATCACATGCAAGCCGATAGCGCGTTGCATACAATTTCGCGGTTCTGAGGGAAGCAGTCAAATCAGTCCCGATGACAATGGCAAGGATCCCTATAACCAGTATCACCATGATCATTTCAAGAATGGTAAAACCCCTATTTGTCATATCTCTCCATATCTTGCAAGGCCTGTTTGGCAATAATAAAGCTTTTATCATACTCAAGCGCTTTTTTATAACAGGCAATGGCCTGCGCATATTCCCGGTTATCACGGTGGATCCTGCCAAGATTACACCAGGCTCCCGGCTGATCAGGTTTCATGGCAAGATTCATCCAAGAATAAATATAGGCTTGCTGACGGTCCCCCATCTCATAGAATGTACCGGCAAGGTTGTTATAGGCAAGATACCCGTCGGGGAAATTAACAATATTGGTCTCCCAATACGTAACAATATCATTATAATCTTGATTATGCTTAAGGGTTAAAATCCCATATGAAGCAAGATACAATGTTACGGCGGCAACTGCGTACCGGCGCAGAATAACCACCCTGCTTTTCTGTTGATTAATAATCCCCCAGACTTTCAAAAATAAAAATGCCATAATCATGGCAAACCCGGCAGACGGCAGGTACATATAACGCTCAGCTATAATATTACAAACCGGAACAATATTCGAAACTGGCAGATACGTAATAACAAACCAGGCAATACCAAATGATACTGCGGGATTTTTAGCCAGACACCGGAAAAAGGCTGCGATGGTAATTACGATAATCCCGACAGAAACAAAAAATATGGGACTTAAGCTTTGTATATGCGTCGTTTGATAGGCAAATGAGTGGTACAATCCGCGTTGAATCGGCAGATAGAGAATCTTACAATAATACGCGAACGCTTTGATAACAACGACAAAATGGCCGAATCCTTTATAATGGAAAATCGTATAAATAGCCGTGTTCCTGCCGATGATAGCAATTGCCACACTCACCAGGCATAGCGCGCTTAAAAGCGCCAAAACAGTCCACCGAAACGTCCGCCACCGCTTATAATCAACGGACCGGGGACGAAACCAGATATCGTAGGCAATAAATAAAACGGGAAGGGTTACACCGGCTGATCCTGAAAGAAAACAGAACAGTGCCGATATAAGAGAAAGAAAAAATAAGCCGCGCGACGTATGCGCCTTGACATACAAGATCATTGCCGCAATAAAGAAAACCGAAACCAAAACATTATGCCCCGCAGAAATCCAGCTTACTGCTTCGGCGTGAATAGGATGAACCGCAAAGATAAGCGCGGAAAGAAAGGCGAAAAGTCTATTGCAAAAAAGGATGGAAATAAGAAAAAACAACAGGATAACGCAGCCGACATGTAATACAAGGTTAAGCAGGTGAAATGCAAAGGCGCCGTGATTACCGACTTTCCAGAGAACGGCGCGGGAAGCGTCCCAGATGATCCCGGGTCTTAAGGAGAATTCTTTTGAAAAATACTGGCGCAGGTCATGGACCGAACGTTTCTCCATAATTGCCTGGCGGTCATCAATTATAAACTCGCCACGCACGCCATTGGCGTACAAAAGAATGCTCAAAACCCCCAACACCACGACCAAACCCCATGAGGGAATTTTTTCAAATTGCATAGGTTCTTTCAGAAAAAAGGCTGGCCTTCATAACGCGCAAACACTATGAAAAACCAGCCATTTTATTTCTACCTATGGAGCAATACTAGAAACCTGAATTCCAGGTCTGAGATGCCGCGCTATAAAGAAGCCCCAGAGAATCATTATAGATCCAGCCGGCAGTAGAATCTGCCGTTTCCGTTGTTCCTTGAGTAATCTTCGTGCTCGAGTTATACGGATTCGGAGGAACGCCGAATTGAAGCGGGCCACCAGGTGTCGAACGTAATTCCGCTACCGAAGGATATCCGGGAGTGCCGGAAAGAACGGCGCTTTTAGCATACCAAATAGCGATCGCACTACGCAACCCGCCTAACGAACCCTTACAAGCGGACTTCTTTGCATCATCCTGTAGATTCACAAATGTTGGAAGTGCCACGGCAGCAAGAATACCTAAGATGACAATGACCATAACAAGTTCAATTAAGGTAAAACCTCTTGTTGTTGTTCTCATCATCGCTTCACCACCTTTCATACCCTCTTGTTTGTGAATATACGCTACCTGTTTTTGCATCATACACATACGAATTCATAAAAGGGTCAAGGAAATAACCTCTTGTGTTGACACGACAAGGAGTTATGTACTTTTCAAATTTCATTCTACCGCCCGCTAATGGCGTTGTCAACGTATTCTTGGCAAGATCCTGCAACTGCGCCGGATATGTATTATGAAGGATCTGATAATACGTCAGTGCCGTACGCAAATGCACCAACTCGCTCTGCAAAGCAACCTGGCGGGCAATAATAATTATTTTTGCCGAGTATATGCCAAAAGTCCCTAACAAAACAGTGACGGTACACATTACAATACAAAGCTCAAAGACAGTAAACGCATTGCGTTTGCGCATACCGAACCCGTCCCTCTTTGTATTATCCGCGAAAAAGCTTAATGAGATTCCACATCGGTAAAAAGATCGCCAATGCCATAACTAAAACCATACAACCTAAAACGGTTATAAGAATCGGTTCAATGTATGTAGCAAGATTTTTTATCATATACCCGGTTTCCCGGTCATAATAATCAGCAACACTTGTCAGAAGTTCGTCCATGCGGCCCGTCTGCTCTCCGGCAGCAACCATCTGGATAACGGCAGGCTGGAAAAAACCGCTTATCTTCATCGGCTCAGACATGCCTTTCCCCTGGCTGACGCTCGTCTTAATATCACGAACAGCTCCGGCAATTATCACATTGCCGGAAGCACTGGCAGCAAGTTCCAGCGTTTCAAGGATTGGCACGCCGCTCTTCATTAAAAGTGCGGTAATCCTGCAAAACCGGGAAATAATAAGCATGGAAACAAGCGGCCCAAACACAGGTGCGGATAAAAGGACGCGATCCCAAACCCTTGCCCCGAACTTTGAATTTACGAAGCGGTGCCAGCCCACCCAGATACCGGCAGCAACGAAGAGGAAAAGATACCAGAACGTATGGAGCGCGACACTCACCACGATGAGAATTCTTGTCGGTAAAGGCAACGCAACATTAAACTGCCCGTAAATAAGGGCAAACCGTGGAATAACAAATGAAATGAGAATCAAAAACCCGACGCACAGAGCTCCAAAAGCAAGGATGGGATACCGCGTGGCCGCTTTAATCCGGCTCCTTGTATCAATCTCCTGTTCAATGAGTATGGTCAACCGTTCAAGAACAGCGGCCAAATTACCGCTTGTTTCTGCGGTTTTAATCAAACTTACATAAATTTCATTAAAAATACGCGGGTATTTTTTAAGCGCCTGGGAAAAGCTTGCTCCTCCGCGAATCTCCTCGCTCAACGTATCAATAACTCCTTTAAAATAACTACTCTTGGTTTGTTGCGAAATCGATTCAAGCGATGAGACCAGGGAAATCCCTGCTTTTTGGAGAGAATAAATCTGACGAGTAAAGGTATTAAGCTCCTCGGGGCTCACCCGCTGAAATCGCTGCAAAAGTTCAGCGGTCTGTTTCTGGCGAACCTGGCTTATCGTTATCGGCACATACCCCATATCGGACAGTTTATTTGCTGCCGCATCAGATGTATCGGCATTGGTTATGCCGGAAACCAGGCGAGAATACTTATCACGCGCCTTATACTGAAACGTCGCCATGAGAAAACCCTCTTAGAAACCTAACCGTTTCGACATGTAGAAAAGGATACAGGAAAAAACAATTAATGCCAAACCAAGGAACTTCGTTTTCGTTTCAGAGATATCCTGTGCCTTGACAAGAGGCTTATTCATTATATCCTCGATTTTTTTCAAGGCAGATTTCCCGAGTAAAAGCAAGAAACCCAAGACCAAGATGACACCGGCAAACATCATCAATATACTCTTGTACATAGGGCACTCCTTCCTATTCTACATCTCTTCAATAACGCGGAGAACTTCCTCCGCAGTAGTAATACCTTTCTTTATCTTTTCAATGCCACCTTCATACAGCGTGAGCATACCCGATTCCACTGCTTTCTTACGCACCTCATGCGACGGCATCTTTGCTACGATCAAATTCTTTATAGCTTCATCGACAACGAGCAATTCAAAAATGCCGATGCGGCCGATATATCCCGAATTTTTACAATGCATACATCCGGTCCCCCGGTACAGTTCAAGAGACGGATCTACATGCAGCCCCTCCAATACCGTTTGCGAAGGCACATACGGAGCTTTACATTTAGGGCAAATAACGCGAACCAACCGCTGTGCCAGAATCCCGATAACAGACGTAGAAATCAAAAACGGCTCGACGCCCATATCTATCAAACGCGTTAAGGAGCTTGCCGCATCATTCGTATGAAGCGTTGAAAGAACCAGATGCCCGGTCAGCGATGCCTGGATCGCTACTTCCGCAGTTTCACGATCGCGGATTTCTCCAACCATGATAATATCGGGATCCTGACGGAGGATACTGCGTAAACCATTGGCGAAGGTAATCCCGGCTTTCGGATTTACCTGTGTTTGACGAATAAGCGGAATCTCATATTCAACCGGATCTTCAATAGTAATGATGTTTTTTTCGATGCTGTTGATGGTTGAAAGAGCCGCGGAAAGCGTCGTGGTTTTACCAGACCCTGTCGGCCCTGTTACCAGAATAATGCCATTCGGATGACGAATGAGTTTTTCAAAAGTTTCCCGCTGTCCATCGCTCAAACCTAATTCACCAAGGCCCAGGATGACAGACGATTTATCCAGGATACGGATAACGACGTTTTCACCGTTAACCGTCGGAAACGAGGAAACGCGCAAATCAAGGTTCTTCCCCTCCATCTTCAATTGGATACGGCCGTCCTGCGGGCTTCTCGTTTGAGCAATATCCATATGCCCCATAACCTTAATACGCGACACCAAAGCGCTCTGTAAATGCTTGGGAATCTGTTGAATCTCATGAAGAATACCGTCCACGCGATAACGGATCAAAACATTGAGTTCCGCCGGCTCGATGTGAATATCAGAAGCGCGATCTTTAACCGCCTGGGCAATCAACAAATTAACCAGCCGGATAACAGGCGCCTCCTCGACAATTTCGGCCATCCCTTTGCCTGCACGCGCATGCTTTTCAAATTTTTCAGGGGTCAGGCCGGCAACAAGTTCTTTAGCGCTTCCAATTGCTCCGTAATACTGATCAATGGTTTTTTGTATCGCATCAGGCGTTGCTATCATAGCGTCGATCATCAACACACCGCTGCGGGCGCGTATTTCATCAAGCGCAATAATATCCTGGGGATCGGCCATGGCAACCGTTAACGCATCACCGATCTTGAAAAGAGGGACTGCATTGTATTTTTTTGCCACTATTTCGGGGATTAATTTGATAACGTCCGCATCAATAAGGTAATCGGCAAGATCAATGAAAGGAACTCCGGCTGCATCAGCATAAAGACGCACAATTTCAGCTTCAGTAATATAGCCTAGCCGTTCAAGTGATTTTTCAATCGAGAGGCCGGTTTTTGAGGATTCTTGTTGAGCACTACGCAGTTGATCTTCGGTAATAATACCTTTGCTGACCAATACATCTACCTGTAATCGAGCCACATGTACTCCTGTTTTTACTGCGGCGTTCAAAACGCGCCATCTTAAAAGAACGGTTATCGAATCAGTTTTTTGATATCATACAGAAGAAGCTGCGAATCAAAAGGCTTTGTGATGTAGGCGTCGGCGCCGATCTTTTTTGCCAATAAAATATCCTCTTCCCGATCTTTTGCCGTCAGCATAATAATCGGGATTGCGGCAAAACGCGGATCCTTTTTCAAAGTTTCGCATACTTTATGGCCGTCGAGTTTCGGCAAAAGAATATCAAGGATAATTAAATCCGGGTGTTCGCGCTGCACCACATCAAGCGCCTCCTCACCATCGGCAGCCGTAACTACTTCGAAACCGCTTGCTGTTAAGCGCAGGCGTACAAAATCAACTAAATCAGGTTCATCATCAACAACCAAGATTTTTTTAGAAACACCCATGCCGCATCTCCTTCCTATGCCCCTTTTTCAAGCAACCGATTGATTGTCGACAATAAAACTTCCGGTTCAAAAGGTTTAACCACATATGCATCAGCCCCGACTTCATCCCCCACTTGTTTATCCTGCTCCCGGGCACGAGCGGTAAAAAGGATAATGGGAATATGCTTATATTTTTCATCAAATTTAAGGAGCCGGCAAACTTTATACCCGTCCATTTTCGGGAGCATAAGATCAAGGATGATAAGATCGGGAAGCTGCGCACGCGCCACAGCAAGCCCCTGCTGTCCGTCATAGGCTGTGATAACCGCAAACCCGTTCGCTTCAAGCCTCATCTGAATCATTTCCACTAGTTGAGATTCATCATCAACAATTAAAATTGTTTTTTTCTCCATGGGATTTCCTCTCTATGGCATGACGCGCGTGCGTATGATATCTAAAAGTTTTTGTGTATCAAAAGGCTTCACCAGATAATCCTGCACCCCCTCCTGTATAAACAGATCCTGCATGTCCTGGCCGCGAGCAGATACAATAATGATCGGAATTTTCTGTAATTCCTGCATTTGTTTGATCCGGGTAACAAAGGTAAACCCGTCCATCTGAGGCATACCAATGTCGAGAAGAATACAATCTGGCGTATGGGTGTGGGCCATGTTTAATCCCGTGGCCCCGTCAAGCGCAGAAAAAACCTCATACCCGCTTGCTTCCAAACGTGTGCGCATAACTTCAACAAAATCAGCCTCATCATCCACAACCAAAATCTTGAAACCAGCCACCGCTTCTCCTTAAAAAGTTATTATAGTATGCCAAGGACCTTTATGTAAGCAAAATTATTGTTTAGGCAGAGAAAATAACACCTTCGTCCCCTGGCCGGCAACACTCTCTATCCGGATAGTCCCTTTATGCATTTCAATAATACCTTTAACTATCGCAAGCCCCAAACCCGTTCCCCGGTCTCCCCCTCCTTCAACACGGCCGAACTGAATGAATTTCTCGAAAAGATTAGGGAGGTCCTTCTCTTCAATGCCAATACCCGTATCAGCAACACAACAATCCAGATGATCTCCCGCATCATTAACAGTAACAGTGATACTGCCTTTATGCGTAAACTTCAGCGAATTCCAAATTAAGTTATTAAAAACCTGGATTATCCTGTCGGGATCAATACGCGCTTCTATCGTTCGCTGAGAAAAATGAGCAACTAACTGCAGTTTCTTCTCGATTGCCATCGGTTCCAGCGAAGCAATGGTTTTCGTAACTAAAGAAACCATATCTATAAGTTCAGGACGCAAGAACACGCGGCCCGATTCAATCTTTGAAATATCCAGAAGGTCATTAATAATCCGCGCTAAGCGTTCGGTATTATCTTTTGCAGTACTCAAAATGTGTTCTTGTTTCTGGTTCAGTGCTCCCGGAATGCGGTCAAGAACCAGACTGATACCTTCCTTCGTAATAGACAGCGGCGTACGGAGTTCATGAGAAACAGTACTGACAAATTCATCCTTCAATTGCTCCAAACGTTTACGTTCGGTTATATCAATAAATATTTCCATAACCGCAGGCTTGTTTTCAAATACCATCCCCATATGCGTTATTTGAAAACTTCTTCCCCCGCACACACCGTTTACCTCGATGGTCTTAATTTGGCCAGGCTCAATTCTTGATTGAAGCGCGCAATCCTCACACGGCTTTTTATTATCCTTATAAACCTCCCAGCAATGTTTTCCCTTAATATCATCGCCAAATAACGAAACAAATTTTTGGTTCATATATAAGATGGTACCCTGAAGATCGACGATATCCATACCAACGGGCAGAAGCCGCACGATTGTCTCATTGAAATCGCTGGCTTTTTTCAATTCATCCTCCATCCGTTTTCGCTCAGTAATATCCTCGGAAACCTTAATATACCCGATCAATTCCTGCCTGGCATTACGCAGCGGAGAGATCCGCGCTGCTTCCCAGTAAAGCTGCCCGTCTTTACGTTTATTACGAAAAACCCCTTCCCACGTCCTTCCCGACGTAACCGTCTTGTTCAACTCCGCGTAATACGAATCATCCTGTTCCCCCGATTTCAAGAGCTGCGGGGTATTGCCAACTGCCTCTTCCCTGCTATAACCAGTAACAAGCGAAAATTGCGGGTTAACATATTGAATACGGCGCTCTGCATCCGTAATAAGAACGATACTCGGGCTCTGATCAACAGCCTCATAGAGTTGCATGAACTTTTCTTCAGAATTCCTACGCTCGGTGATATCGGTTATCAAACCATCGGCATACGATATATTTCCTTGTACGTAAGTACTCACCGACCGGCAGTGCAGCCAAACCAACGTTTTATCCGGCCTGTATATACGATATTCAATATCGAGCCTTTTATTTTCATTAAAAAGCGCTTCATACGCCTGCCGGACGCGGTTTTCATCGTCAGGAAAAATAACCCCAAACCAGGAATCAGGGCGCGCATAGATATCTTTCGGCGCGTAACCAAAAATCGTGCGAATGTTATCGCTTACAAAAATAACCCTGCCTTGACGATCAACTGTCCAGATAACATCCGGTATATTATCAATAAGCGACCGGAATTTTTCCTCGTTAGCCTGCAATTTGTTTTCAACAAGCGTCCGCTGCAATAGTTCCCCATGCAATTTCTCATTTAACGTATTTAAATCACTGTTTCTCTCGATCACAAATTTCCGCGACTGCTGTGATCTGCCGAAAGCAGACAATAAAAGCATGGTGAACAACACCGTCACCAGCATGCCTGCCATCAAAACAAAAAGCGGAAATTCCCGTGTTGCCATCACGGAAAAACCAGTTTGATTATGTTTATACATCAGCTCAAGGGCGTAATAATAGGCAACCCCTGTAAAAGATATCCCCGCTCCAGCAGCTGCAACGGCAACCAAATATCGTTTCATCGGAATACTCTGCTTCATATTATACGAAAACAAAAAAAAGCGGCCCTTGTATAGGTGAGCCGCTTTTTTTGCTTATCCTTCTGCCATAGAATACTCTCCCTGGCAAAACACGTAAAGAGAACAATACTTACCCTAAATTCGGTTTTCTTCCCTTATTTGCTTTTTTGGAGCGCCAGTTGAGTTTACCTCTGCGTTTACGTTTTCCCATGCTCGTCCCTTTCAATGAAATATGGTTTACAAAATAAAAATACGCAAACCATGAATTTTAACCGCGTAGCTTACCAAAGTAAACTCGGGCTTTTATTAATACTTGTAATAATTCGCCGGTATTGTCTGTGAAATATACCGCACCGCTTCAATAATACAGATACGTATCGCTTTTTCCATCGGCGTATTTGCATAACCGGAAAGTCCTGCACCAAGACCCCATCCGCCCATGAACCCTCCCATGATACCGCCGGAAATATCATTGGCTTGACCTTGTACCCGCGTTGACGCCAAAACTTCTGATGTTGAAGCATCAACGATACGCACATCCAATGCCATATGTGCCTTATTAAGACTGGCACCTAAAAGTCCGCCTAAGATACCGCTACCGATCCCGCCGCCGCCGCCAATACCAGCGCTTCCGCCGGAAGCTTCAGGCTCAAATTCAGTAACTGCCGCAGTAATAATAAGATCGGCTGTCTTAATCTTTCCGCGCTGAGGTCCTGTCCCTTGTTGAGCAGCGCCTGAAACAGCGAGTTCCTGCTCTTGCATAACAGCGCCCAATGCCTGACGTTCAAGCACTGAAAAACGACTGCTATTTAAAAGCGCGGTCACCATCATTTCGCGAAGCCCGGACCCGATCTCACCGCTTGCTTTGGCAGCTTTTACGTCAAAATCAGCGACAGCAATTCGCGCTTTCGGACCGGAATACGGAGGAAGAGGCGGTGCACCGGCATTATTATCCACTTGCGCAGTCGGTTGCATTAATGACGCGCACCCTGTCAATCCTACCATAAAAGCACACACACATGCAACCAGGCTGAACCGTCTCATGTTATTTACTCCTCGTCTTAGTAAGCGCATTGATAAGTTTAACACTCGCATCATCAGCAGCCCGTTCAAGAGCTTCCCTGCCGCCCGAAATAATATCCATATGGGCTGAATTCCCCGCTGCAGTAAGATACGCTACCACCGTACCATCCCGAACATTAATAACTTTTGCGGTCAGATTGGCAAAACAAGAAATCATTCTCGACGACGGAACCGCTGCTCCTGCAGAAGCGACTGCTTTACCAGTAACAACATAATCGGCTTTTGCTAATCGGGCTAATTTGACGGATTGATCTGCCGAAATATTGACCGTGCGAAAAGCCGGGTTATTTTCAACCATACCTGAAAGAACCGATGGCTCCAGGACAACGTATCCTGCTTCAACCAATTTACCGGCCAACGCAGCTTCTGTCGCAGATAGATCAACCGCAGTTGCCCACCACGCATTTTGAGGGCCGCTAATATTCTGTTCGGAGATCAAAAGAATGATTTTATCCGCGTTATTTCTTACTTCTTGCGCCAAGACCCCCTGCACAAATATACTACAAAATGCAACCGCCAAAAGTAACCCTCTCATCCCTGCCTCCCGTATAAAGGTATGCTCATTCTAATACACACAGGCGACAAAGTCAAGTAGTTGAGTTCAAAGTTCATTGGTCCAATGTTCAAGGGCTGTATCCCGTTACTAACGGTTCAATGGTCCCCCAAAAGCTTTTCAATACGTGTCCGCCTCTGGCGGAAAACAAACTATGAACTTTGGACCATAAACTAAACGCGCAATTTTTCTTACAATATTTTCCGTAACAAACTGATACGACGAATGATACGATACGGTTTCTGCGCAAGAAGTTCGGCATACGAACTCGACCCTCCTCTTACAAGAATCATGGTAACACCGGCAGCCCGCGCAGTTTGAGCGTCAATAACCATATCCCCGACAAAAACAGTCTCTTGACGATGTGCCTTAAAACGTCTCATAATCAAACGCAATATTGCAGGATCAGGTTTTCCTGCTTTCAGGACATCCGCACAAAGCACATACTTAAAATAGGAACGAATCTGTAAGTGGCGCAAAATAATACGGGAAAAACGCGTCGGCCTGTTACTGGCCACAGCAAGGATATATCTTTTCTTCGTAAGGTATTCTAAAATACTTTGTGCTCCGGCGCAAAGACGAGATCCACGGAGAAGAGCCTTGGCATGATGCTTCCGATAATATGCCAACAGCGCATCACTATTTTCTCCGGGGACAAAGCTTTCTAAGAGCTTTCGATCCCCCCTGCCGACTGCTCTGCGAATAACCGAAGCTTTCTGCCGATGATAACCAAATGCGGTAAGCGTACTATTAACGCTCTCGATAATCGCAGGATACGCATTAATCAGCGTGCCGTCGAGATCAAAGATTACCAGTTTTTTAGTTCGTAATTCAAGGTTCAGCATACGTTCGTAGTTGTTGTCAGCCGTTATGTATTTCGGATCGGATTCCGCCAAAGGCGGATAATTCGCAACAAAAAAGGCTACGGGGTTCAAGGTCATCTACCACAATACGTGGCGGACAGGCACCGTCACAAAGTCAGGCGGGTGCAATAAAAGCATGTACGGCGACGCAGTAACATAGTGTCCTGAAAACCATAGTATCTTTATCCCAAACAAAGAAAGGCAGGGAAATTATCCCTGCCTTTGAATGAAAATCAATCGTGGTAAATCTATTTTGTCGCGTTGTCTACTGAAACAGGTTCTGCCGGAGGGATCTCAACCGGAGCAGGAACCGCCACAGGTTCTACTACGGGAGCTACGGTTGCTGCAGGCGCTGCAGTCTCCACAGGAGCGGCTTGGGTAGAATCAACAGCAGCAGTTACATTTTTCGACTCCCCGGCCATAGGTACTGCCGAAGGACTTCCCGCCGGAGCTGCTGCAGTCGTATCAGCGACAGGCATAACTTCCGGTTTTTCCACACTTATATTCTTTGCAACACTCTTCCCATCAACAACAATATAATCAATACTAACCGTATCCTGAGGCTTCAACTCTCCCAGCCCCTTGATATTTTCGTATGTCGTCTTATCGGTAACCGCAACCGTCATATCCTTTTCAACATCAGCTTCATAATCAAGATATTTGACAACAACTTCATTCTTTTCAGCAGCCACCGAGGAAACTTCTCCCCACAACCACTGGATATCAGAATCCGCAGCCGGTGCCTGTGCAGATACGCCTCCAGCATCAGTTGGTTTTTCTTGTGCCTGCGAAAAACCAGGCTGACAAAATATAACCATAGCAGCAACGATAAAGACAGGTAAAATTCTCTGTTTCATCTGACGCCTCCTTGAGCACCTACTGTTTTTATTTAGCGAAACCCCGCGAAGCGGGGTTGGGCACACTTCCTAAACTTATTTAGCGAAAC
>DAONEO010000016.1:0-44867 GCA_035403145.1 Candidatus Omnitrophota bacterium
TACAACGAGTACCACGAGTAACAAAACCTTCTTTTTCATAGCGCTCCTCCTTTTGCCTTATTAGACGCAGGAGGTCGAAATTTCTAACAAAAAAAGTTGCAAGTCACAATGTCATAACGTCACAAGGTTTAATTGAGCTAGTAGGGACATTTTGTAGCAGAAACGGCAGGGTCACAAGGCACAAGAGCACAAGTTAATGCAGAAGTTAATTTTGGAATTAATTAGATATCTCTAAAGAAATTCCCATGGCACATTTTAGGCGTAAAATTGATACCTTACTTATCCATTTTAGCAATATCTTTAACTTTAAGCCAAAAGTTTAAAAATATAGTAATTACTACCGCAACGAAAATAATTCCAATTAATCCTTCTGACATTGCAATAATTTTCACTGCACGAGACCTAAGCATTATATCTCCATAAGTAATTGAAGAAACCACCTGGAAGCTAAAATAAATCGAATCAAATATACCTAGCTTTACCGAAAAAGCGCTATTATCAACACGTGATAACGCAAAATACATGCCCCCATAACTTAACAATACGAGAAACCAATATCCCAACAATGAACTTATTCTTAGTTTATGTCTTGGCAACGAAACTATTTGCATAATCCCTTTCTTATCGGGTCTAAAGTAAGCACTAATATCTTCAACCGAAAATAAAAGCGTCAATACGCTCACAATCAAACCAGTTATCGTATGATTATTTAAAGATAACGCAAAAGCAAAGCAAATTAACAATAAATACCAAGCTTGATAGAAAAAATCGGATGTTCTAGTAATAATTTTATAATTAAAACTAATTAACCAAATTCGAATAATAAAAACAGGCAATTCATAAAGTACTTTTAATAAAGATATTCCTATCCATAACCGGGAATCAAAGAAAGTTTGTTGATTATTAATCTCTTCTTTCTCAATTATCTTGACGTGAAATTTTTCAATCAAAACCTTTTTTATATATCCAGCTTCTTCTTTCTTTGTTTTTAACCGAAGTAACTCACGTCCAATAGGTACGAAAAAAGTAACAAGAATAATTATAGCGGCAGCATAAGCAATGAATATGAAAACTGGAAATAAATAGATAGCGCTACTCATAGCCACTCCGTAACATACATGTTTATTGAATTAGTATCTTCAAAACCTATCGTATCCTTGCGTCGAATATAGTTTAGAATGATAGCCCTTACTAATCAATACAAATCTTATATCTCTTCCTACCTGATTCCCTCTCATATTTATTCGAATATTGTGGGTGGCAAGGCATGTTTTACGCAGGACGTGGGAGTCCGCGAGCGGGCATGGTTCGCCCATAGAATAGTTCTAGCGAGAGCGAGCGAGACGACCACGAGTGAAGATTTTCCACGCTGGGGAAAATCGAGCGGTCCTGCGAAAAACATGACTTGCCAGGACCCACAAATCGGTTGGAGTGGCCCCGATTGCTAAACACTCGGTGATTTCTTCGAAATCACCTCGTAGCAACGGGGTTAATTCGACCAAACAACTTACGTTCACTCACTAACGCTCGTTCCGTAAGTTGTGCCTCATTAAAAGAAGAATCCCTCACAAGCATTATCATGCGAGGGATTCTATATAAGGTAAACTTCGAATCGTTTACCAGAGACACGATTTAATCGCGTTATCCGCGTGTGTTAAGGCATATTCCGGCTGCATGATCGGTTTGTTATACGGAGGAACCAAGCACGTTAATACATCCACTAAACCAGTTGCCCCGCGCGCAACAGCAGTCATAGTTCCCTGTACAACACCGACAGTAACACCAAGCAATGGATCCTTCTCTTGAGTAACCTTACAAACTGAAGCGGGAACTTCTGCCCAAAACGTAGCCGTGTTAATTGCCCCGCGCTCCAATTTATTAACCGGCGAATTGTCATAATTGATTTCATCCGCGTTGATACCCGGCTGTTCACGCTGGCCATCATCAACTGCCGCATACAAAGCTGTACCCCAACAAAGAATAAGTCCAACAAGCCCTACTGCCAACAATACCTTTTTCATCTTCCTCCTCCTTTTATTAAGTCGCTATAAAATGAAAAAACCTTGAGGGAACCCTCAAGGTTTATCCCCTCTTTGGCAACGCAGCCTCCCGTTTGAGCGGGACTGTCGCTTTGCCTCACCACTGCTGGTGAGTCTACCATATTCACGGTAGAGCCCCAGGATTACTCCTGGTTTGCCTTTTCAGTAGGCCCTTTACTTACTGCCGTAAGTAAAGGAAAAAATACCAATTTGTCTTTTTACCAATTTACACAAAAAGTATACCCTATGTATTCAAACTTGTCAAGGTCTACTAAAATCGTTGTAACTATTTGATTTAACTACATTTATGATGGCATCAGCGACCACCTTATGCGCGCTCGCTTTAGGATGGCCGTCCAAAATATACAAATCACTGGCAGGGAGCACACTGGCCATATTCAAAAGGATCATTCCTTTAATATAAGCAGGATAATCGCCTTTCTTGATCTTTTCCTTCAGGGCCTGCAAGAAACGCTCATCTTCTTTTGCCCATGCAAGCGTAATAATTTGTATATTTGAAAAATCAATACCGGCGGTTAAAAGAACATTTAAAAAAAGATCGCACTCATCTTGATCAATATAGAAATATTCAATCCCTTTATTTTTATCTAAAAAAGCCCTGGCTGATTGATCCATTGAAAAGAAATTCTGGATATCCCTGTCATAACTGATCTTAACCTGGCAGAACGGCCTGGTTCTCGAATCCTGGTTGGAAAAAATTATCCCTTTTTGCGGTTTTCCTTGATTTTTTCGAGCAACGATCCAGGCGGAAACCTTATGGATTTTATCGGCAATGAAACCAACGGTATATTTCCCCGGGAAATAACCTTTCTGCTTCTGATACCTGTTTATCGCCAACTGATAGTTACGCGCAATGATATCAGCAGGGAGTTTATTGTTATTCAAATAGTACAGCATATTCTCCCAGTAATCATTCTCATAATACTGGATAATCAGATACTTCAGATTACTCGTATCAAGACGGCGCACCATCATTATCTCTCGTGCCGTGCCATAGGATGAAATAGCGGCGTTCAAAACTTTTAGGCCGCTTTTCTTTTCAAACACCTTTGCAAAAACCTCACCCTGATTAACTCCCCATCCCATTGCCCAAGAGTCACCGAGGACAATAACACGAGGTTTATGCAAAGCGTCCTCGGTATCACGTAATCCCATAGTATTGACGAAATATTCATTTTTAAACTCGATTCCCGAGAAAACAAACCGGCCGGGCCTTAGGGTATACGCTATTCCCGTATCAAATCGCGCAGACGCAGGCTCAAGCTGTATAACAGCGCTGGAATTACGATACGCAATACAAACATTGTCCACAACGATTTTTGGCAACCCATACAGCAAAACGGGAAAATGTATCAATGTCAAAAACGCTATTTCAAAGATAGCGACGGCAACTCCGACAGCACCGCCTAAAAGCAGAAAATTACGCGTCTGAGGCTTCATATATGCAAACTCTCAGCACAGAAGCATAAACAGGTTTCAACGCTGGGCAATGTAACCTCCCGGCCTTATTATATTCTGGATAATCTCAGCTGTCTTCTCATGGGCGCTCTTTTTTAAATGATCGTCTAAAATAAACCGATCTTCTTTCGAGAATACACTGCTGACGTCTACAACAATCAGTCTCTTTATATACGCGGGAAAATCACCCGCATCGAGTTTTTTCCTTAATTTAACCGCAAAATCAGCGCTGAATAAATCCCAAACAAGAACTATAATATGCGTATTCCTCAAATCAACCGGCGCGCTCATAACCGCGTTCAAGAAAAGCCCTCCCTCATCCTGATCAATAAAAAAACTTTTAATCTCTTTATCGCTTTTGAGCATCGGGCCCAATGTTTTATTGAACGAGAAAAAGTTTTCGATCATGCGATCGGCGTCAAGCGGAACCCGCGTAAATTCACGCACACGCATATTATTATCGTGAAAAACGATCGTCCTCTCCGTATCTTTTTTCTTCGTATTGACTACCCACTGCCAGACTTGATGAAACCTGTCCGCAATGAAACACAACGTCAGCTTCCCGTAAAAGTATTCTTTTCTGGCTTCGTACATCTTTTGGCCATACACATAGTTTTGTTTTATAAGATCAACAGGAAGGGTGTTCTTGTTTAAATAATAAACGATATTTTCCCAGTAATCATTCTCATAATACTGAATAATGAGATATTTCATGGCGCTGGTATCGAGACGCTTCAAGAGCAACATCTCGCGCGCGGTGCCGTACGATGACACCGCGGCATTTAAGACCTTCTTTCCGCTCTTTCGTTCCAAAACCTTCGGAAAAGCCTCCTGCTGATTAACACCCCAGCCCATGGCAAACGAATCGCCCACCACGATAATCTCAGGTTTATACAAAGCTTCTTGCGTATCCCGCAAACCCAAAGAATTTATGGAATACTCTGTTTTAAACTCGATATTGGCAAACACGCAATGGCCGGGTTTCAACGTATACCCGAGCTCTTCGTCAAACCGTGAGCACAGGGGCTCACGCTGTATAACTTGACGCGTGTTATAATACGCAGTACGTACATTGCCAAATACCTGAGGCGGCAATTTCAGCACCAATGACGGATGATACAGGAGGACAAGGAATACTGTTTCGAAAAGCCAAAGACTGACAAGGAAGGCGCCACCTACAGTAATGAAAATCTTATTTTTCGTTTTCATGTGCTCATAGTAACATAAGCACGAAAACAACTCAAGAATAAATCATTCAACCGGTGACGTTAGCCGACGGAACTCTTCTTTTATACGCTGATAATTCGGCAGATCTATCGTGCGGTATATTTCCTGGGCTTTTCGAAAATAATCGCGCGCCGCGGGAAAATCCTTCTTCTCTTTATATAAAAGCGCTAAACTATAATACGCCCCGGCCCGTTCAAGCGGCACATCAATACGTTCCGCAAGAGCGGCTGCTCTACCGTAATACTCGTGCGCTTTTCCCCAATCACCCATCTGCTGATACAAATCACCCAGCATATTGTAATCACCGGCGACACTCGGAAGGTTGCCTATCGACTCATCACAGCTAAGCCCTTGCTGGTACAAACGAAGCGCTTTCTGGTATTGCTTTTCAAACAAAGCAATCTCTCCCATATTAAAATAGTAATCGCCCAATTCATCGTTCGTCTGAAGCTTCGCAAATAAGCCGGCACTCTTGGCATAAAACTCCCGCGCTGTTTTATAATCATCTTTATTTTCAAAAACAAGCCCTATATCAAAATAATCGCAGGCCAGGTTGTACCGATGGTCATAGAGAAACGCCCGCTCCCGATTGATCTCCGCGCTCTGTGTTAACAACCGCAGCGCTTCATCATCCTCTTCTTTATCAATATACCAAACCGCGATCTTTCGAAGAGCAACAGCCTCGTGCAGCTTATCAGCATGCTCCCTGCTTACGGCAAGGGCTTTTTGATAAAACTCAATCGCCTTTGGATAATCCCCTTTTTGCTGATAAAGCCACCCGATATCAATATAGGCTGCGGCAACATGTCTCAATGCAGTTTGTTTCTGAGCATGCAGGGCGTAATCAAAACTCGTCCTCAACGCCGCAGTAAAATCACCCGAACGCCGGTATGTTTCCGTCAAGGAAGGATATATCGCCAAATAGTACGGATCACGCTCGACAGCAGCACGCGCAGATGCTAAAGCCTCCGAATTTTTTCCTTCATGCAGGAATTTTCTTGCCTGCGTTAAAAGTATATACGCTGACGAATTCCTGGTCGGTAACAATACAATACCGTACACACTTACAATCAATATGAAAATAATCAATGCCGCACGCAGCCACGTCAAACGATTATGCCTGATTGAACGCCCGCAGGTTTTCAGGAAAAACTGCCGCTGCGATTTCCTGGCAAACAAAGAAAAATTCGGGTCCCCATACATAATGTAACTTGCCCACCGGCATGCACCGGCATTATGATCGCCAAAATCATGCAGCCGGGCCAGCCGGATTGACTCACCGACCGAACAACCCGCCATGACATGATTATAAAACTCACCGGCAAAAGAACCCGCAGGGGCATCTTCTATCTTCTTAATTGAACCGATATAATGGCGCGTCCCGGAAAATAAAAACGCCTGCGCGATACTGTATAACCGCCGGTGTAAAAGCTGATCCCCGCCGTCATGCGCAAGCCGTGCCGAATCGCAGGCATTAGAAAAAACCAGGTGCGGCAGATTCCCGCTCTCTCCTAATGCCATAACATCCGCGGCAGAAAAATGACCGTCGTTTAAAACCCATCCGGACTTACGATGATTACCTGCTTCAAACTGACAATGCCCCGCGAAGTGTACAATGTCGTATTCGCGTAAATTCTTTTTCACATATAACGTATCGATAGACGTCGACTTAAAATCAACGCTTACCCGATTACGCCGATGTTCTAAAAATGTTTTAACACGAATCCCTTCGCGATACGCCCACGGTAAATCGCCGGTGGGATTCGAGAGAATCAGCATCTTTTGGCGCGTTTCGAGAAAACGGTACTGCGGCTCAGGGAGCTGCTGTCTTGTCCGCACGATACGTCCGAGAGCAAATTTCAAACAAAGAAAATCGTTCCCATCAAAAAGAAGTTCCCAGGGAATACTTACTAATTCCTCATCAATCAGCAAAATGAGCGGACCTGACGACTCTCGCACAAGCCGTTCCTTGACGGATTTCGTCAAAAGAGAATCGAAAAGAATCCGCGTCAATTTCTTCAGATTCTCCAGGCGATTTTCTCCGGTCAAAGCTTCCGTTTGATGACTCTGCACTAATACCGCGACTTCCGCACAAATCTTTTCGACGTTGCCAGCCTGATACATTCGTTGCGAATAATGTTTCAAGGTAGACGACACCTCACCACTCTCAAAAATACTCATTGCAAGAGCATCTTTTTGAAATAAAACTTCGAGTGTTAATACACCGGTTCGTTGCTTCATTGAACTACATCGAGCGTAATTTTAGAGACCAGCTTGTCATGTGCCGTCAGATAAACCACATAAAAACCGCTTGTTACATGTTCAAAAACAACCGTTCCCTTGTCTGTCCGGTATGACTCCAATTCAACACCCTCCTTCATAAGCGTGTACCGGATACCCCGCAGGATTTTTTCTTTTTTCCAGGCACAAACGGTTAGAGTAAAGAACCCTGTGCCTTTATTCTCAATACTAAGCTCAATCTGCAATGAACGGAAGTCTTCCCGTATCGTAATCTCTTTTTGAACGCCGCTCGTACCTCCGCGCATAACGCCCACAGGAGTGCCGACGGTAGCCGTAATGATTTCACCGGTCGTTTTAACAATTTCCAGGGCCGAACCGGCAAGATGCAAAACAACATGCATGACGGATACGCCCTTACCTGATCTCTCCCTGATACCGGAAAGGAGATTTCCCGGGACAGCAACTTCAGGAGCCGAAGAAACCCGTATTGCCATAGAGAAATCCTCTGCGCAATGAGGGCAGCGCACAATATGCGCACGCACGCGTGCCGCTTCTTTACCAACAAGAAGCCCCTGACTTAACAACGCCAGGGACTCTTCTCCGGGACAGGCGGATACAAACCCGGTATTCTTTTTCTTCCAAGCGCCATATACCTTCTCTACCAATACTGCAAAATCCTTTGGCATACCAGCCCTCCTCCTACATTAGACGACAACCGGTCATAAATCTAACAGCCCTTTTTTCCTGAAACAATCTTTCAACTTATCTAAAAACCGCATTTTTCGCATATCAACCGCTTGCCGTGAAATCCCCAGCGTTTGCCCGACTTCAACAGGCGAAAGCCGCTGGCGAAATAAGAGTTCAAGGCAATACCTATCGTCACCGGGTAATCCATCGATACACTGCGCCAATTGAAAAAGTACGTCTTCCCCAATACACGAATCACGCGCGCTTACGCCGGCAGCGGCACATATATCAGATAACGAATTCCCTTCTTCATCAGCGGCATCAAGCGATACCATGTTTTTTTGTTTACGCAAATAATCGATGGTTCTTCGCACGGTAACAAGTCTTAACCAACTGGCAAAAGAACAACCGTTTTTCCCTTGATAGGTTTTCAATTTCTTATACGTATCGTGTTGCAAAAAAGCGAAAACATCCTGAAAGATATCACCGACGGAATCCAAGAACCGGCTATCATACCCTTTCAGTCGTAACGTTGCATGGATCGCACTATATATCAGGCGCGAATATCGCTCAATAAAAGCATTCCAGGCATCGGGATCTGCCGCAATGCAACGACGGACAAATTCAAGATCAAGGTTTTGTTTATTCATCGCGCAAAAAAAAGGGCGTGTACCCATCGGCACACGCCCTTTTCAACTACACTCCCCGTATCGATACCCCATATTTTCCCTTATGCTAGTTTTTGCCGATGCGCGTCATCATCTACAACCTGCCCCTCGATGTCTATAACTGAGTTGTCGTTCGGAGAAATAAATGATTTAATTTTACGGGCCGCCATATGTATCGTTAAAAAAAACAACAAAAACAGGATGAGCTCAATAGTCACCCACAGCAGCGGTTTGAAGATTAGCCACCCGAAAAAAAAGTTAACGATTAACAATCCCGGCAACAAGCAACCGGCCTGACTAAAGAAAATAACCTGCCTGGTATCCTGATGCATAGCTAGACTGCTCCATGAACAACCCGCAGAACCTTTTCGGCAGCTTCAAGCTTTGTTTTAAGTTTATTATACTCTTCCTGGGAAACCCCTTTTTGTTGCACGGAATCCGCGATCTGCGACGTTAGTTTTGCCAACGCTGCATCTTTATCAGCAATCTCTTTCCGCAAGACTTCAATCTCGGCGGGATCAATCTTCGGAACTTTCTGCGCCTGTGCGATAGTATCCTGTAATGTCTGCATCTGAGCTTTCATTTTCTCTAAACACGTATCTTTATCGGAAATATTTTGTTTCAGGGTTTCAAGTTCGGCAGGGTCGATATGCGGAACTTGTGCTTGCGCGGCAATCGTTTCTTTTAAGCGTTGGATTTCAGCATTAGTTTTTTGCGATTCTTCTTCCAACGCTTTCACCGTATCAGCCGATGCTGCCTGAGAAGCAGCTACACGCTGAGCAAGCTCACCATCTTTCTCTGCCAGCTTCTTCTTAAAACTCTCAACCTCCTGCGTTAACGATTGCACAAGAGCGGTTTTTTTGACGAATTCCTCTTTTTCTTTTGCAAATGAATCTTTTGCCGCAAGCGCATCCTTCAATTTTATATGTACCGCAGCGATTTCCTGTGCTGAAGCCTCATTGGCCGCAAGCGTCTCTTTGAATTTTGCCTGCCAGTTGGCCGTTTCTTTCAATGCTTTATCCAAAGCCTCATTTTTCTCACCAACCAGCTTTTCAAAAACACCAAGCTCGCTGCGCAAGCGTACCACCTCCGCTGAATCTTCCGGTGCAGGAGGCGGCGGAACAGGAGACTGTTTTGATTTCTCAATCTCCGCCTGACTCCCTTGAACAGACTTCTTGTAATTTTCGAATTCCACCTGTAAAGAACGATGGATAGATTTAAGGCTGGCTAATTCTGTTGCCAACGATTCCGACTCATTCGACGGTTTATCAAGCGCGGGTTCCTGCACTGGTTCTTCACGGACCTCTTCAACATGCTCGACAGCAGCATAGCTTTCAGCGGGAGTATAACGTTCCGGTGATTCTTCTTTCGAACGCCCGGCCATAGTGGTATAGACAACATACCCGACTAAACCAAGAGCAGCCAATCCTAAAACCCCCGCCAGTATCAAGAGGACCATTTGTATTACGCCTCCTTTAAGGTTGCCGCAATCTCACCAGGTATCGCTCGCGGTTTAATATCTTTATCCACACAAACCATAATAATCTTTACCTCACAAATAAGTTTATCATCTTGATTGCGAATCTCATGCGCCGTCTCAATCTTAACCGCACTGATCTTTGCAACATGTGTCCTTACTTCTAGAATATCACCGTAAACAGCCGGCAGGCGATAATCAATTTCCTGATGCGCAACCACAAACAAAACCCCTTTATCAGCCCATTCCTTGATAAAAACACCTTTCTCTTCAAAATATTCCGTCCGCGCTTCTTCGGTATATTTCAGGTAATTGGCGTAATAAACAACACCTCCGCAATCCGTATCATGGTAGAAAATTCTTTTTTTCATTTTATTCCCCGATAATTTTTATAAGAACGCGCTTTTTGCGCTGGCCGTCGAACTCACCGTAAAAAATCTGCTCCCAGGGGCCGAAATGCAGCGTGCCGCCTGTTACCGCAACAACAACTTCTCTGCCCATAACCGTACGCTTCAAATGCGCATCCGCGTTGTCTTCACCGACATTATGACGGTATGATCCTTTATCAAACGGCGCTAATTTCTCCAGCCAAACAGTAAAATCGTCAAGTAAACCAGACTCATCATCATTGACAAAGACGCTGGCCGTAATGTGCATGGCATTAACCAGACACAATCCTTCTTTAACCCCGCTTTTTTTAACGCACGCAGTTACTTGAGGCGTGATATTAATAAACTCAAGCCGTTTTTCCGTGTTAAACCACAACTCTTCGGTGTACGATTTCATCGTTTTTTTACTTGAAAAACATCAAGAGCTTCATCAAAATCATACACATCACGGAAATCTTCTACGGTATCATCATCGGTCTTCCCCAAAAGCCCGACGTTCACCATATTGAAAACGACCTGTCCGAAATCATGGGTGGTATAAATCCCCCAATGGGAAAAAACCGTCTTTGTCATAGGCCCGTATAACTCAAGCCCATGTTCTCTCATCCCTGCAAGAAGTTCTTTCCCCGTTACATGACCTTTACGCTTGAGTTTTTTCTGCGTGTGGCCTAAGGCCTGCATTACGAACTCATAGGCATCAGTCTTATACCGCGCATCCTTCTGACGGATCTCTTCAATTGTCGTAAAAAAATCTTTGCTCATGACTGTATTATACCGTGAATGAAATTATATTCAAGCACTGCAGTTACAAAATACCTGCATGCCGCCATCACGCACCCGGTTATACCCGTATAATCAACCGCAACGCCTGATAGGAAGGAACAACAACATCGGCTTTACGGAGATACTCACGGGGGAGGGACGTTTCAAGGGCAATGCAAAAAAGCCCGGCACGCTTTGCCGCTTCAATCCCGAATGGCGCGTTCTCAATAACAAGGGCATCCCCTGCTTTTATTCCGAGTATTTTTAATGCTTTTAAAAATGGTTCCGGATGAGGTTTGCCATTCCGCACTTCATCTCCAGTTACGCTGGCGTCAAAAAACCGCACTACGTCTTTGTGCAAAATCTTACATGTCTCATGCCGGGACGTTCCGGTCACCAATGCCAATAATACACCTGATTTCTTCAGCTTTCGGATAAAAATCAGCGCGCCTTTAACAAACCTTCTGCGCACGATCTTTTTAAAAAGTTCTTCTTTTGCGTTCAATAACGCGCGCGCTTCTTTTGCATGAAATGGATGATGATACGTCTCGAAAATACCTTTCATGGACGTCAGGCCGTCCTGACCTTCGCGGCCGTAAATATCTAATTTCGTCACCTGAATCCCTGCGCTCCGTAATACCTGGCGCCAGGCTTTATAATGATACGGCATAGTATTGGTAATAACGCCGTCCATATCGAAAATAATTGCTTTGGGAAGTTTAATTTCCTTAATCATAAGCAGGTATTATACCATACTGAATACGTGGTTCAATACGTTTAGTTCATAGCTCGTAGCTCATGGCTCATAGTCCGTGTTCCGCCGGAGGCGAATTCGTAGCCTTGTATTTTTCTATGAGCTACGAGCTATGGCCTATGCGCTGCACGTACGAAACAATTGAAAACCATGCGATAGTATGCTACATTGATTTTTATGAAAAACACGCTCTGGAAGTTTACCGATACCAAAGGAAGTTTTATTTCGGATAACGCAAACAGCATCAATACGCTTTATCTGCCTCTCTGCAATAACCATCCGATGATGTCATGCGTTACTCCTGACCTGCATGGCGACTTGAAATCAGGTAACAATTCTTTTCTTCTTGAGCCTGTCTCCCGCATCAATCTGGCATTATCCAAAGCCAGCCGGAATTTTTGGTTCTATCTAAACCCTGGCAAAGTCTGGTCTGCAACCGGTGTTTCAAAAGACCGCAGCCAAATCAACAAGGATACCTTTCGTTTAGAAGCCGGACTCCTCTGGCAAAAAATTACCCGATCCAACAAATCAATCGGTTTACAAACTGAAATCACGACTTTTGTCCCATCAACAGGGGAACCGATCGAGATCATGAAGGTCGTTGTTACCAATATCTCCACAAAAAAAATCTCATTTACGCCAACTGCGGCAATCCCGCTATACTGCCGTTCCGCCAATAACATCCGGGACCATCGTCATGTAACATCACTTTTAATCCGTACCCGGTTGACGCCGAATGGCATTGTGGTAAAACCAACATTAACATTTGACGAAAACGGGCATACAAAAAACAGAACATCATATTTCGTCTATGGTATCGACAAAAACAACAAAGGCCCCGTAGCGCTCTTCCCTACGCACGAGGAGTTTTGCGGCAACGCCGGCGACCTCCTCGAACCGGCCGCAGTATATCAAAATCTAGCTCCCGATAAAAAGTTCCCGTATCAAGGCAAAGAACCGATGGGAGCGCTCCGTTTTTCAAAACACACGCTTGCTCCAGGCAAAACGACATCCTACATAATCTATCTGGGCATTGCCTCCGAAGAAAAAGACATTACTGCGACATTTAACCGTTTGAACAGCGCGGAGAAAGTCACCCGCGCATTTGAAGCAACCTGCGCGTTTTGGCTTGATAAAGCAAACGACATTGCTATACACTCGCATGATTCCGACTACAATAATTGGTTCAAATGGGTAAGCATTCAGCCGCTCGTGCGCAAAATCTACGGTTGTTCCTATTTACCGGACTTTGATTACGGCCGGGGTGGCCGCGGCTGGCGCGACCTCTGGCAGGATTGCTTATCGTTGATCCTCAACGATCCCTGCGACGTGCGAAACGTGCTTGTTAATAATTACGGCGGTATACGTATCGACGGATCAAACGCTACGATCATCGGACAGCGACCGGGCGAATTTATCGCTGACCGCAATAATATCAGTCGCGTCTGGATGGATCACGGTGTCTGGCCGCTTATTACCACACTTGTCTATATTCATCAGACCGGAGACATAAAAATACTTTTAGAGCGTGCTCCGTATTTTAAAGACCGGCAACTCTCCCGCAGCCAGGAGATAGACGAAAACTGGACCCCCGAAAAAGGCAATCTGCTGCGCACTGATGAAGGGAAACCCTACCGCGGGACCATACTTGAACATATCCTTGTCGAAAACCTCGTGCAATTCTTTAACGTCGGCAGCCATAATCATACGGCGCTTGAAGGCGCTGATTGGAACGATGGCCTTGATATGGCAACGCATAACGGCGAAAGTGTTGCATTTACAGCACTCTATGCATCAAACCTCTATTCGGTATGCCAGTTAATTGAAAAACTCGGCCAGCAAAAAATTACAGTTTTTAAAGAACTCGGCATCCTCCTGGACACCCTGTCCCGGAACCCGCTTGATTATGATGCGGGGACGCAAAAAGAAACAGTACTCGAGAAATATTTCGAATCTGCACAGGAAAATTTTACCGGTGAAACAATTGCTATCCCTGCCCATAAACTTTTAAGCGATCTGCAAAAAAAAGCAGCCTGGATCGCCGATCATATCAGAAAAACCGAATGGCTTGCAGAAGGTTTTTTTAACGGTTATTATGATGACAGGCGCCAGCGGGTTGAAGGAAAGATAAACGGCTCGATACGCATGACATTACCCGGACAGACCTTCCCGATCATGGCTGGTATTGCTACACCGGACCAGATTATCGAAACTTTTAAAAACGCAAAAACATTTCTGCAGGATACAACCCTGAAAGGTTTCCGATTAAATACGGATTTCAAGACTGAGCAGCTTAACCTTGGCCGCGCCTTCTCTTTTGTCTACGGAGAAAAAGAGAACGGCTCCTTTTTCAGCCATATGTGCGTTATGTTTGCCTACGCACTCTATTCAAAAGGATTTGCCCGCGAAGGTTTTGAAGTGTTTAACGCCTTATACCGCATGGCATTAAACACGCAGCACAGCGCGATATATCCAAGTTTGCCGGAATATTTCAACGGGCAAGGCCGCGGTATGTACAGTTACCTGACTGGCTCAGCAAGCTGGTATATTTTAACAACACTAACCCAGATTTTCGGCATCCGCGGGGAATACGGAGATCTCGTCATCGAGCCAAAACTAAACGCGGAACAATTCGGCGCCAACACGATCACTGCCATACAATGCACGTTTGCCGGAAAACGTATTACCGTTTCCTATTTGAATCCGAACCACAAGAAATACCCGGATTACATGATCCGCAGTGTACGTATCAACAGTAAGCAAATCGCAGGAAATCTAGCCATGCGTCGTTTCGTAATTTCCCGGCAGGAATTTCTTCAGGCAGCAAACACTTCCGTTAATACGATTGAGATACTTCTGGATTAGTTCATAGTTCAGGGTTCAATGTTCAAGGTAAGTTCTTAGTCTAATAGTACAAAGTAAAAATCTAGACTTTGAACCTTGAACATTGCACTACGAACTAAAATCCCTATGCTTACTGAATTATTTCTATTATCTTGTTTCTTGAAGTGTGTCCTCGAACAATTGTAATGCGGCTTTTAGATAGGTCAAAATAGTCGCTCAACGCCTCAACAACCGCCTCATTGGCCTTCCCTTCATGCGGCGGGGCTTTTACAAAAACGACCAACTCTGTCTCCGTTATCTTCTCGATTTTTTCAACGCGGGAACCCGCCTTAACACGAACAGAAATCTTCATATCAAACAAGTTTCATGTCAACAACAGGGTTAGCGATGATCGTGTTATGAACGGGACAATTATGAATGAATCGAAGCAGTGATTGTTTGCGGGATTCTTCAAGTTCAGTACCGTGCAGATCTATAGCAACAGAAATCGACTTAAAACAAATCGGCGCAGCTGTCGTTAACTCAGCCTGGGCAGAAATAGTAAAATCCTTGATATCGATCTTCGTCGATTCCGCATATTTGCGGATATAAACACCGATACAACTGGCAAGACTTGCCAACAAGGCGTCAGGAGGAGTCATGCCTTTTCCTTTTGTATCGATCATAACCGTGGAATCTTTTGATTTTACTTCAAACAGATGATCACCTTTGTGCGTTACATCAACTCGATACATACGATCCATCCTTATCCGGTTTGCAGTACTCGGTGGGCGCTAACTCTTTGGAAACCTTGAGCCGATACCCGTAAACCGCTACCGTTTTACTGCGAGGGAACTGTCTGGTTTGAATTCTGGGCAAGTTCTTTTTCGGTTTGCAGCGTCTCTACCTGTTGCTTGAGCTCAACAACCTGCGTTTGTAATGAATCGATCGTTTCCTGCATCTTCCTGAAACGGTCGTCATACTGCAAAACTTTCATCCCAAGGTATTCATCGACAGGAAGCAAAACGACATACCCGGGATGTTTCACAACAATCATATCTTCCGGCACTTTAAATGTATGGCCCTGCGAACTTCTAAAATCAACACCGGCAGTATTATTGAGGGCGGGATCTTCTTGCGCAACCGCAATGGATGGGAAAATCGCAAACATCACACAAATAAAAACAAACTTCATGCTATTTTTTTGCTTTTGCCTTTTCTTTTACCGGCTGCGCCGCACCAGACTGTTTTGTATCGGGACCAACAGGTTTTTGAACGGATTTTGCTACCGATAGTTTTATGACTGTAACTTTCTTTAACTCTCCGTCGAGAAGAGTATTGAACTGGACATAATAACTTTTAAGTTTGGCAAGATGTTCCTGCGTTTTTTTCTCCACCGCTATCTGGGATGAATCAAATGACGTCAGCACAACAGCATTCGTGCGGCTCATTTCATTGATCCAGCTTGAAAGGAAGTTAAGCGCAGTCAGCGTACCTTCGGTATCTTTCACCGAATAAAAAATCCCCAGCATGCTGAAATACGCGTCAAGCTGGGCCATGGAAAGCATACAGGAATCAAACATCCCCATTAAAACGACCGAATCCTTTGATTTTGCAATCAGTGTTTTTATCTCTTTTGATTCCTCGAATAGACGGTTGCGCATGTCGAAAACCTTAAACTCAACTGCCGCGCATGCGGTCTGCGTAATAATCGCCAAACTTGCTACCGTCAATACTAATACCCTGCGCATATACTACTCCTTTGTTTATAAAACAATTTTAGCAATGGATATGACGCATTGAGCAACACTCGAGTCTTTGGTTTTCGGATTTATCTGATACTTCTCTATCATCAAAAGTTCGCCGGCACTTTCGACATTATACAAAAATGTCATCACCTGCTCCATCTGGCCTTCGCAGCTTAAACTTACCACGTACTTTTTCGTCTTATCTTTATTCTCCTTCGTCCCGCCGGGTTTCATGTCAACGATATACAATGAACTCTTATTCGCCAATTCTTCAACCCGTTTTAAAACAGTCGTCATATTCTCTTCGTCGGTCGCCGAGCTATGCAAGAATGAAGAGTAACTTTTGATTTCCTGCTCAATGCGGTCTTGCTGAGCAAGGATATGCAGATTATTGGTGATGGAAATTTCTCTTTCTTTAATCTGCGAGTTCAATGATTTGATCTTTGAATACACGGGCAGAATGATTAAACGGTCAAGAAGCGTAGCCGCAATGATAAAAAAAGTGACGTAGACAAGCAGCTTTTCTTTTTTCGTAAAAGAATTGTAAAGTTTTGTTAACGCTTGCAGTTGTTTAATCATAGTTACTTGAGTTGTTCCCGAGCACAGGCAATTTCAAAATCAGTAACGTCTCGAGAGCCATCTTTACGTTTCGTGGTATATTTTGTTTTGACATCCTTGAAATATTTTGAATCTTCCATTTTTTCAACAAACGTAAAAACGTCGGACATGGAAACAGCCGTACCTCGGACAGAAAACTTGCCCTGATCATCATATTTAATGTCGGAAACAGTCAGGTTTTCGTTTAAAAGAGAATATAATTCGGAAAGGACTTCCAGCGAGTATCCGCGTTTTGACAAATAGTTCTTCAGCAAGCTCACCTTTGCATAATCAACCTCCAGCTTGCCTGCTTCCTGAGAAAGCGGTTTATATTGATCATCGAGTTTTGCCAAATACGCCGAACTAAAATAAATATTTGAGATGAGGATCAGGAAAATCAAAACAAAAATAGTAAGGACTAAAACCCCCGAGGTAATCAAATCTTTGCCGCGTTCTTCAAGCGCCTTACGGACTTTGACCTCCTCGGGGACAAGATCAATCTTCATTTCCTTGGAGCATAAAAGGCTTGAAATCACATTAAAGTACGATAAATGTTTTGCAAGCGTAACTTTATTAAACGCTTCATTTGACAAAATGATATTGCGGAAATATGAAACCGACTTGCAGGGGATCTTTAAACGCTCGTTCAAAACAACAACAAGATTCTTCAGTTCCTCAATAGCCCCGGTTACCGCGATTGCCGTGGGGGCTCGTTCAATATCCTCACTTTGATACGTCTCAAGAGAACTTTTTATCTCATCGGCGAATCGAGCCTGATATTTATCGGTTTCCTCGCTCAGATGCATCGCGCCAATAGGAATATTGCGGACAAAAACGACCTTATCCTTAACAACAACGGTAAAATCAGAAAAACCTTCGTCAATATTAACAACTGCCAACGGAGTCTCCTGTGCCTCTAGCTTTAATATCCGTGAAACCGATAGACCAACCGCTTCAGGAGCAAAGAAAACGCGGTCAAGTTTAAGCCCGGCGCGCTCGATAATATCAAATTGCCGTTTTATAACACTCCGGGAAACAATAATAAGCAGTATTTTCGTGTAGCTGCGCTTATGCGTACCAATATCCAGATAATCAACAATTATCTCCTCACGGGAAAACGGCGTATGCCGGCCGGCCTGAAGGCTGATAATCTCTTTTATCTCTTTGGGATTGGTAGAAGGAATCTCGATATTCTTCGTAATGACAACATGCGTAGGGATTACGTTAATAACGTCAAGCGTACGCGCCGACAATTGAGGGAATGACGACTTGATTATTTTGGCGATATCATCGTCAGAAAGCGCCTGGATATTCCGGCTGATAAGATTAACCACTTCAATCCGGCCTGAAACGGCACGCAGATGAGCGATTTTTAAACTCGTGCCGCTCAAATCTATACCAACATACTCTTTGCCGGTGATCGCTGAAAACGGTTTACTTAGGTGTTGAAGATTTAGTCCGCCCATAGTTTAGTTAGCTTTCCCGCCAATAAAAAATTACGCCTTTTTCGTTCACAACGCAGGTCGCCGAAGCCTGACTCTGCGCAGAAACTCCATGCGCATGCGCTTGAATCATGAATGCTTCCGAATGAGTCGTAACAAATGCATCAACCGCATTACTCAACTGCGCAACTTCAGAACTTGAGAGCCGGTATGCCTGGCTCAACCACGGCACAATGTGCGCCGGCTCATCAAACGTAAGATCGTCTGCGGTTGCTTCCTGAGCATCTTCGCCGGCACGGAACTTAAGCACCCGGTCGGTATTGGCATCGCTTAATCCGATAGCCAGTAAAACCGGGCGAGGAGCGGTATTAATATTAACCTTACCACTACCATAGATTGTAACATAATTTTTGATTTTTACAAAAACATCCTGCGTTATGCCTCGAACCAAGAGGAGTTCTTCTATCGTCTGGAACTCGGCATTTTTACACCGGTACGGATACTTTAAGAATGAATAGTACGACTCCTCGGCACTCCCCAGAGGAATAGTCAATTCACCGTCTACATCGCGCCAGTCGATAATTGAGGCGGCTAACTCCTGCGATTGCACCTCATCAAAATCCAACCCCTGGAATAACCGTTTCAAAACAGCCATATCGGCGCTATTAATATTTATCTTCCGCTCTTCATCGATCAATCCGTATCTGATAATCGGCGCTCCGTTACTATCAAAAGCAGTATATGAAACGTCACAAACACCATCTCCCACCCGCATTCTTTGAAAAGCCCCGGGGTTCAGGCTCCAGGTCACATCTTTCAAGGCACAGGCTGATTCCGACGGTTTCTGACGCATAATTTCAATGATCCCCCGGTACGCACCTGCTTCGGCAACGGAACGAAGTTTATCCAGTTCTTCGATACGTTTTAAGAGAATCAATTTCTGGCGTACCGCCGAACTCACGATCACCGTTATAATTGACAGGAAAATCAGCGACCAAAGCGTTATGATAAAAATACTGGCTCTACGTCGCACTTTCCGGGAATCCAACGGTACGAACAATTTTTGTAGGTTCTGTTCCATACAAATACGTAAACTCCATACGCACAGCTTTCGGTAAACCGGACTGTCCATCCCATTCATCGGCCCACACAAACATTCTTTTCTGCGAATCGAATATAAAATAATGGAACGTGAGATCTTCAAGCCCCGACAGCGTACTCACCGACTGGGGTTCTTCGCCGTTGGCAACGGCAGCGTAATCAAAAATTTCACGTTTCAGGCTCTTGGCTTCTTTATTATACGTATACGAAACCATTCCAACCGATGTATTTTGCAAGCGGGTGCTTGTAACAAGCGTGGGAATCATCAGCGCACCGGATTCCCCCTTACCCGTTAATCCTTTGAATACAAAAGCATTCCGCATATCGCTCGTGAATTTTTCCAGGAATAAAACAACATCCTCTCCTGCAGCCGGTTGACGCACACGTTGCAATACCCGTATCCCGCTTGATAACGCCGAATACAGAGTAAGCGATACAATCCCAAGGATAGCGGTAACAATAAGCATCTCAACAAGAGTAAAAGCCCTCCTATTGGGACGGGTATCGATAGACAACATACGCGCTCCGTTGCAGTGAAACAGTACGGAATCCGCTTTTCCAGCGAACCACTAAATCAACCTGATAAAAACGGGCCGTTTTTTTAAGTTCCTCGATCAAAGAATATGAAACATCCCAATCAAAACGCCTTCCCCGGGACATGAATGTACCCGACGTATTAATCTGCGGATCAGGCAAAAGACTCAACGCTGTCGTAACTTCCCACATCTTTTCATGAGCCCACGGCCCGATATCAATATAATCGGCATAATAGGAAAAAGCGGTCAACGAAGTAAAAAGAGCCTCGTGAATAGCAATACTGCCAACAGCCAAAAGAACTGTTGTTGCCATTACTTCAATAAGTGTAAAACCCCTTTTTACAAAGCCCTTTGAGTTACCCATGCGTGACGATAGTTTATTCGCCCCTGCGGGACGGCTTCTTGTTCGGCGGTTCGCCAACAGTCATACACCCGGTAGAATCCTTGAAAAAGGGATTATTCCCAGTTCTTAACGTCATCGGCGCTTTCAACCCCATCTTTACCTAATGAATACAAATCATAATCCTGTTTATGCTCGCCAGGACTCTTATATATATATTCTTTTCCCCACGGATCAATCGGTTTTTTCTCGATATACGGACCATGCCAATTTGATGCTGAACCGGGCTTCGTTAATAGGGCGTTTAACCCCTCTTCGGTGCTCGGAAAACTTCCATTATCCAGCTCATACAACTTCAACGCGGTGGCAATATTCGAACGGATATCCGCCTCAGCTGCTGTAACACGAGCCTGCTCCGTTCTCCCGGTCAGTCTCGGCATAACCATCGCAGCCAATGCACCGATAATAATTACCACCAGCATCAACTCAATAAGCGTAAACCCCTGTTTCAGTTTCATATCTCCTCCTCTTATAAGTTCAAAGTTCATAGTTCATGGTTCATGGAATCAAACAGCCTGCGAAACTTCTCAAGCACCGCACGTATCGTGTATTGTGTTTGTTTTCCGTCGGAGGCGGATTACTGATTTTAACGCAATACGAATTCTCATACGGCACTCGACTCACGACTAAAACAATTATTCCTCTTCAATATACTTCCGCCATTCGCTTTGAAAATCCGCAAGGTTTCTGATATGCGTCGGATAACTAAAACGTAATGCCTCTTCCATGCTTTTGCCGTCACGCAGCTGCCGGCAAAAGTCAGCAAAAGAATCCGCCCCGTATTTCGTAACAAGAAAATCGACCATCGAAACAGCCTGTAAATAATACATGTTCACTAACTCATTCTTGCCGATAAAACCATCGGGCTGATCTTTCGATTTGCTAATAAACAATTGGACATGAACTTTTTTTTCCGATTCCGGCAACCGGCGGACATCAATACGCATCATATCCTGAACTGACAAAAGACGGGCCTGTTCGTACTGTGAGCGGGCGTAATCCTTGACGATTCTGCGTTTTGCCTCTTCGGACCATTGCGCCACGCCTTCATCAAGCCATAAGGGGACCTCTCCTTTAAATCCAACAAAATCCCTGAAAATCAAATGCGCCATTTCATGCGGTAAAAGGGAATCGACAAAACCCTGGCTCCAGGCATAGCTTGTAATTTGTTTCGTAGTATAATCGGCCATTCCTTCAGACCATTCCGGCTGTTTTGTTGCCTGTAAAAATGATCTTTTGTTCGGATAGACAAAGATCTTTACCCGTTTATCCCACGTCCAGAACTCCGAATACCGGGGATATCCCAAATCCGAAGCAATCTGCCGGTAATACTGCTCCGCTTTCTCAAGCACATCCTTCGCAAAATTCTGATCACCGGTAAAAAAGATAACGAAGTGATCGCCGCTTAATTCACCCCAGGGAGAAACCTCCGCATGGGCGCACATACACAAACCCGCTGTCAAAATAAGCACCGCACAAAAAATCACCGCCCGCACGTTCATAGAAGTACCGTTCCTTATGCAACAGGCATAATGATCATTACCTGAGTACCTTTATTCTGCGTACTATCAATAACAATACGACCCGCATGATTTTCAACAATCGACTTGGAAATGGATAAACCAAGCCCGGTTCCCTTGTTATCCCGTTTAGTCGTAAAAAATGGTTCAAAAAGTTTTTGCATATTTTCTTGTGATATGCCTTCCCCTGAATCCTCAAAACAGATTACGACCGATGATTTATCGACGCTTGCGCCGGCTGCCAAAGGCAATAAATGATATGTCCTAACCCGGATACGGCCCCCGTGCGGCATTGCTTCAAGGGCATTCATTAAAACATTAAAGAAAACCTGCTGTATCTGGTTCTTGTCCACATTAATATATGCATCATGGTCATCATACTCCGTCTCAATCGCAATGTTCTCAAGGGGCGCCCTATATCTAAATAATTCCAAGGTATCCTGAATCAAAGCGGACACCTTAACCCGTTCCGTGACTAATTCTGACTGCCGGGCAAAGCGCAAAAGCCCTTTGACAATAATATTTGCGCGCATAACCGCATCTTTCATTTGAACAAGTACCGTCTTGACATTCTTGTCAAGGGCCTCAAGACTTGATTCCAAGAATTCGGCTCCGCCGAGAATAATCGCAAGGGGATTTCTGATTTCATGGGCAACACCGGCAGAAAATCGCCCCAATGAAGCCATTTTCTCAGTCTGAATAAGTTCCCGTTGCGTTTGTTGCAATTTCGAATATGCCAAAACAAGCTCTTCCTGGGTTTTTTTTCGTTCCGTGATATCTTCCACAATACCATCGAAGAAAACATTCCCCTGTTCATCTTTTTTCATAACCGCCGAAATAGACGCCCAAAACGTTCTCCCCTTAAGCGTAACAAGTTCAGCTTCTTCGTTATTAATAAATCCCTGTTTCATCAATTTATCACTAAAAGCAAGCCTCTTTTCCGGATCTTTGTAATTTTCAACAGCCATATGAGATAAGAACTCTGCTTTTGATTCAGCTTCAAACATCGCCACCATAGCAGCGTTTACTTCCAGATATCTTCCCTGAACGCCGGGCGTATTACGGTATATTCCAACGGTAAGATTATTAATCAACTCCGTATATTGAGCCTGCGCCTTGACGATCTCTTCCTGCGCTTTCTTCATAGCGGTAATATCCCGGATAACTCCTACCAAATGCACGGTCCCCTCAACACTATGATACAGTGATTTTTTAGTGACAATCGTATGCACGACGCCTTTTGCATCAGTAAACAACTCTTCATTAACATTTTCTTTTGCTTCATCAAAAACAATTTCATCCTTCTCCCAGAAGACATCGGCTTCGTCCTTCGGGAAAAAATCATAGTCTGACTTGCCAAGAAGTTCATCGCGGGAATGCCCCATAAATTCACACATCGCATTATTCATGAAGACCCAACGGTGCTGCCGGTCTTTGACAAAAATCGGATCGGCAATGGTATTTAAAATCGCATCAAGATAGATCTGCGAGTTACGTAACTCTTCTTCCATACGAATGCGTTCACTAATATCCGTATTAACGCCGCGATACCCGAGCAAATTCCCCTGTTTATCGAGTAACGGGATACCTGTGGTATTGATAATAACCCGGTTACCGTTCTTATGCATATTACTGTTAACCAAATTACGGATAGGGACTTTTTCTTTAAAACCTTCTAAAATAAGCTTGCGCAAAGATTCTCGTTCTTCCGGAGGAAAGAAATCATAAATATATTTTTTCCCTATAATTTCATCTATATCATACCCGAGAAGCTGTTTGATCGTGTGATTTGAATAGGTAAACAGTCCGTCTCCGTTAACCTCCCATATCCATTCACCGGCGTTCTCGGCAATAATTTTAAAACGTTCTTCACTCTGCTTCAGGGCTTCTTCAACACGTTTTCGTTCTGAGATATCGTAGCACGATCCGATATACCCTACAAATTCACCCGACAAACCGGTAAACGGCCGACCGTTTTGAATTACCCACCGATACGTTCCATCCCGATATCCCAAACGATACTCAACTTCAAACGGTTTCCTCCCCTGAAACGCTGTTTCATATTCAGTCATAAAACGCTGCCGGTCATCGGGATGGATACCTTCAAGCCACCCCCCTCCAAATTCCTGTTCAAGAGAACGCCCGGTAAAAGAAAGCCAGGATTTATTGAAATAATTGCAGGTTCCGTCGGTCCCCGCCCTCCAAATAGGTGTTGGGAAATCTTCAAATAAGTGGAGATAATAATCGCGTGCTTTCAGGATTTTTTCCTGTGCGAGTTTTCGTTCAGTTATATCGCGTAAAAAGACAATGATATATTCCTTCCCGCCGTAATAAACGAAATTTTCGGTAATCTCCATCGGAAAAGATCTGCCGTTTTTAGCACGGTTTGTCGTCTCAAAAATCAAAAGTTTGCGGGCACGGACATTCTTCCAATGCTGCACCCAGACTTCCGGAGTAAAAGTAGGATCAAGAGCGGAAACTTTGAGTGCAAGCATCTCGTGCTGGGTATAGCCATAAACACGCTGCGCCATCTCATTGGCATACAGGATACTGCTGCTTTCATCAACCCAGAGGATCGCCTCACCTGCACGATCAACGCAAAATTGTATAAAACGAAGCGATTCTTCTATCTGTTTTCGTTCCGTAATATCCTGCGTTGTTCCGATAATAGTAAGCAGTTTCCCCTCTTCGTTGACTTTCGTTACCCCTTTCTGCAAAACAACACGGACACTCCCATCATCGCGCCTGACATGATGCTCAAATTCATAAACAGGAGGTATCACCGGAGCAATCATCCCGTCAAGCAACTTTTTTCTCTCATCAGGAGGGATATATTTCATAAAAAGATCCAGTGTCGCGTTACCCGACGGCTCCGGCGTAAGCCCATAGATCCGGAACAATTCTTCGGAACAATACCCCGCACCCGTCATAACATCAAACTCCCAACTCCCGACATGCGTCATCCGCTGAGCATCCGCAAGGCCCGTCTGACTTCTCCGCAGCGATTCTTCTGTTTTCTTGCGCTCGGTAATATCAACGAACATAGCGACATACCCTGTAATGGCGCCGTTATAATCACGCAAAACAGACACCGAAGCATCGACAGAAATCAATGTTTGATCTTTTCGCACAAAAATCCATTCTTTATGATCAAACCCCTTTTCCTTCGCATTCTCAACTAAAACATCAAATCCTGAAACGGGTCTTTTATATTCTTCTTCTAATTCCTGCGCCCACGCACTAATATCCTGTTTCCGGCGAAAAATCGCCGTAGTTTCCTTATTCACAAGATCAGAAACGGAATATCCGGTCATTAGTTCAATAGTTTTATTTGCTGACTGGATAACGCCATGTGCATCGGTAATCACAATACCAACGTGCGAAGCGGTATCCATCATGGACTGCAGTTTTGCCAAAGATAAAAATAGTTCCTGCTGATGCCTCTCTTTTTGCATTAAAACAAAAAAGAATATGGCACAAATAATACCCAGGAAAAAAGTAACGCTCAAACCGAAAAAGCGGTATTCATATACTTTCTGATTAGGGAACAAGAGCACAATGCTCCATCCATCATGCGTAACAATACGGCGAAACGCATAGAACGGTTTGCCTTCAAAAAAAACCTGCTGTCGTAAAGAAGCATCCCCCTGAAGGATCGGAGTAAGACTCGGTTTTGTAAACTGAGCCGATGCAATGATCTCCTGACGGATATCCGGAGTAAGCGTGAATAACGAACGGTACAGAAGATCCTTCCTGCTGGTAAGAAAAATAACACCCCGGGAGTCAACAAAAAATGCAAGCGGATGTTCAATGAAAACCTTCTCAATATCGCTGATCCGTTTTTTAACAACAGCAACAAGCTTAACAACTCCATGCTTATCAAAAACAGGAGTGGCAACAAAATACCCCCGCCTGCCCGTCACCATACCGGCCGCAAAATACTGACCGATTTTCCCTTGTTGCGCGGTTTTAAAATACGGCCGGAACGAAAAGGTTTTCCCGACCAAGCTTTCCGGAGTATCCCGATTCGACGATACAATGGTTTTACCATTAGTATCCATAAGATAGGCCATCTCCATTTCCAGGAACTGCACATGGCGATCCAGCACACCAGCAGCGTTTTCAATGTTCTCATCAGTCACATTCTCTGCAAGCGCAAGAACAGCCGGCGATACCGCCAGAAGTTTTGACGCCCTCTCCGCATCCCTCAGAGGGCCCTCAACATTAAGGACTAAAAGCCCCATCTGTTCGTTGCTATCCTGTATAATTTGCTTATGGCCATACTCAGTTAAATCGTGCACAAAGAACCAGCCGATAAGCATACTAACCACTAAACATCCAGCAATCCAATATGAAACAAAAAACCGGGCATTTTCTTTTTTTTGTTTTAACGGGACTATACGGTTTAAAAAAGATAGCCAAAGAGAAAATACCATGATCAAAACGCATAAACAGCACACCACCTGGACCGGGAAGTTGAAAACCCGGAAGAAATCTTCTCTATTAAAAACTGAAGCCGGAAAATACGCTGCCTTGGAAACAATAACCCCCGCTACAAATGCATAGAAAAGCATAGCCGCGCTAAAAACAACCAACCAAGGTCTCACTGTTACAGATTCTTCTGTGCGGGAAACATTCCAAACAATACAGGCAGTTAAAAAAGCGGCGGGAAAACCGAGCAGATAATGGACACCATTATTAAGGGTACGCAAATCGCCATTTCCAAAAAGAGCTAACAGGGCAAAACACGGCACATACACCCACAATCCCAGCGCTACACCGATCGTCTGACGGGCATTTCGTCTGACAAATTCAAAAAGAGCCGCACAGGAAAGTGTCCCGATTAAGAGCCGCACAACGGAAAGAACAGGATTATCGAATAAACAAAACGTAACAAGACCGAACCACTCGCTTATCCCGCATATGACTGCAAAAATACCGAGCCACATCCACTGCAGGCGTTGGCGCTTATCAAAAACAAGCAAAAAACATACGCTTGCCAACAGGAAAAAGGAAAATCCGTAGACAAAGTACACATAATCAAGTTGCGCTTTAATAAATTCAGCCATAGCGTTTTACGTTGAGCCCCTTCAAATCAAACTTAAGGAGAGGCTTCCTCCCGGAGAAAAACCTATTCCGCAGAACCTAACCCCGGCGTATACGCCGGGAAATTATGCGAAAACGGACTAATGGACAGCGACATTAATTTCAAATATAGGCAGGAGCATCGCGATAACAATAAACCCGACGATCGTTCCCATCACCAGGATCATAGCCGGCTCAAGAAGGTTTGTCATGGTTTTTGTAGCTTCGTCGGTATCGCGCTCGTAACTGGCGGCAATCTCAGCAAGAGCATCGGTCAGTTTCCCTGACTCTTCTCCGACCAGAAGAAGGTTACTGACAAATGGCGGGAAAATATGCGAGTTCTTGAGGCTGCGGCCAAAAGACCCTCCTTGCTCCAATTCTTTCAGACTCTTCTGAATATGTTCTTTCATGATTTCGTTTGAGACAACAGGAATTGCAACATCAATTGCCCGCAAAATAGTAATACCGCTTTTTAAAAGAAGCTCCAACGTACGGCTGAATCGGGCAATTTCAGCTTTCAGAATATAGGGACCGAAGAGCGGCAACCGAAGCACCCAGGCGCTCCAGATCTTACGCGCGCGCTCACTTGCTAAGCGCCTGCGCACAAACCAGACAACCGCGATACATATCACCCACAGCCACCATTGCTGCAGAAGGTTACTGAACGAAATAAGCATTCTCGTCGGCAAAGGTAAACTCTGCCCAAGGCTGCCGAACAATTTCATCAAACGGGGCATCACGAACGTCAGCATAAAAACAATCGTCCCAAGACCGACAATAGCCATTAAAAGAGGGTATGCTAAAGCCATGCGAAACCGCGACATTGCCTCTTCTTCTTTGGCCCGATACTCGGAAATCCGCATTAAAACTTCAGGAAGCACACCGCTATTTTCACCGGTTCGAACCATAGCAATGTATAAGGGGTTAAATACTTTTGGGTGAGCGGCAAGCGCGGAAGAAAATGTGTTCCCTTCTTTAACGGTTTTAAGAATCTGCTTCAAGATATCGGAAAAAACACGGCTTTCTGTCTGTTCCGCAATAATATTCAAACTGCCTAAAATAGGGACACCTGCCTTCAAAAGACCGGCAAGCTGACGGCTGAACAACGTCACATGGCGCGAACGAACCTTCCCCTCTTTTTTAATAGGGGTTACAGACTGGTCCTGTTTTGTTGATTTCTCTGATGACTGCAACGAAAGCGGCAAATACCCCAGCTGGCTTATTTTTTCAATTGCTTCTTTTTCCGATAGAGCCTCGAGTGTACCTTCCACAACTTCATCGGGCCCTTTTTTCGCTTTATACGTGAATATCGGCATAGAGCACTCTTATTTTTTTTCTCCGGGAGAATTGCTATCAATATACTTTTCTACTCGAGCCCTGTCAACGCCGGCAATATCCAGAAAAACAACGGCAACATGAAAAACATCTCTTTCATCAGTCGCATCAACACGCACAATCTTAGCCAAACATTCAATGGCAGTACCGCCATCAACCCAATCTAGTTTCAATTCAACAAGGCATCCCGCAGACAAAACCTGCCGGCAAATAAACGTTACGCCTCCGGCAGAAATATCCCAGGTTACTGTCTTGAATTCACTCACCTCTTTTTTCGCTGCCACATCGGCGAATGATTTAAAGAGCCGATAGGTGAGGTTCGTCCGGAAAGGAATCCTTTGATATACACGATTATTCGTACCTGAAGAATCTGCTTGCTGCGCTTCTTTCATATGCGGACCTCTGGACATTTCAGGTTCCTGAGGAACGACAGGAACGATAAATTTTTCATCGCCGGCACCAACTTCATCAGCGGTAGAAACCTTCATAACTTCTTCAGGGGTCGATATCCCCGCCAAAACTTTCAACCAACCGTCTTGACGCAACGTTTTCATGCCGCGGGTTACGGCAATACGCTTAACATGTTCGGAGACACTCTTTTTAATAATCAAATCGCGGATGACATCATCAACGAGAAGAATCTCATAAATCGCGGTTCTGCCGAAATATCCCGTAAAATTACAATGCTCGCAGCCTTTCCCCTTAAAAGCGTGCACCTCATCAAGAGAATGAAGTCCAAGATCCTGCGCGATAAGCCTGCGCAATTCCAGGGGAATCTCGCTGTCTTCCTTTTTACAATACGGACAAATGACACGAATAAGCCGCTGCGCAATAAAAGCCTCGACGCTGGAAGCCAGCAGATAGGGTTCAACACCGATATCAATAAGCCGGGATATGCCGGAAGCGGCATCATTGGTATGCAGTGTTGAAAAAACCAAGTGGCCGGTCAACGCAACGCGAATAGCGATCTCTGCCGTCTCAAAATCCCGCACCTCGCCGACCATGATAACATCCGGGTCATGGCGCAAAATACTGCGCAAGCCTCTGGCAAAATCAAGTCCGATCTCCGACTGAACCTGAATCTGGGTAATCCCGGACATTTCATATTCAATCGGATCTTCAATCGTAATGATCTTACGGTCCTTCGTATTGATCCTGGAAAGACACGCGTAAAGCGTCGTGGTCTTTCCGCTTCCCGTAGGCCCCGTTACAAATATGATCCCATGCGGTTTTAGGATGAGCCGTTCAAAAAGCTGCATCTCTTTATCGACAAGCCCCAGTTTTTCAAGACTAAAAAGCATCTGGGCCGGAAGGATCCGTATAACAACGCTTTCACCGTATGGCGTAGGGATTGTTGAGATACGCAAATCAAGCACCTGATCCTGGACTCGCACCACTGCCCTGCCGTCTTGCGGCATGCGGCGCTCGACGATATTGAGATTCGACATGATCTTGATACGGGAAATAATAGCGTTCAAGAAATTTTTAATTTCGGCGGGTACATTGGCATCATAGAGAATACCGTCAATACGGTAGCGAAACGCGGCACCGGCCCGATACGGCTCGATATGAATATCCGTGGCGCGCTTACGAAACGCTTCCAGGATTATCTGGTTTACCAGTTTGATGACCGAAGCGTCTTCCGCAAGTTTCTCAATATCTTCAGGCCGTTCGCCGGCACTATCAAGCCCTTTGGTTATCCCTTCCAACGCCTGATCCTGAAAGATCTTATTCAAGGTCTCTGCGCCAAGGCCATAATAACGTTTCATCACCTCTGCAATATCCCCGGAAGGAGCCAGCACTATTTCTACATCGAACCCGAGCTGCGTACGAATCTCATCCTGCGTTTTAATATCCAGGGGAAACGCTACCGCTATCGTCAAGAGCCTCTCTTTTATCTTTAAAGGAAAAAATTTGTAGTATGAGGCGATCTTTACCGGAACTTTATCAAGAACCGCTTTTTCAACGACCACCGTCCTCAGGTCAACAACCGCCAGTTTCATTGTCTCGGATAAAACAGCCAGAAGTTCCCGTTCTGAAAACCCTTTTTTGAGCAAAACCTGCATAAAACTTTCACTGCCGGCCTCAGCCTCTTGCAGCAAAGGAGCCATGGCATCCGCAGAAAGAAGCTTATGTTCAATCATGGATTGCGATAATATATGATCTTGTTTTCTCAGCATACCAATATCCTCGTCTATGGAAGTATATCGGAGATATGCTTGCGCATATACTCCTTATAACGGGCAATCGCATCGGCCATATCGCCGATCGACGTAAGCACAAGCTTTACTTTTGAACCGGGCGGCGCCTGACGTTCAGCCTTTTCAATAGCCCACACATCAAGCGGATTCGTAATAGCGACCGTCAAAGAATAGTCGGTGCGCGAGACCGGAAAACATTTATGCTCAATGATAAGTTCAGAATCAAAATCTTTTAAAAAATCCCAATCGAGGAACTTATCTTTTAACGTAATAATGGGGAGTTTAAATTGCTCCGACAACGCCTTTGCCAGATCCTGTTCTTTTAAGGCGCCCCGCCGGATCAACGTAAGCCCCAGGAATTCCTTTGTTCGGGTCTGTTCAAGCAATGCGGCATCAAGCTGCGATGGGGAAATCAATCCCTTCTCAATAAGCAATTCTCCAAGCTTCTTTGGGCTGGCGGCCATTATTCAATAGCTCCGATAAGATAAAATTCTTCTTCGGGCCGCGAATCAACTTTTCCGGACATGATCTTCTCGCAACCGACTAATGTCTGTTCAATGGTCACGTGAACACCTTTCCTCCCGGTAAAAGCTTCGCCGGCAAAAAACGGCTGCGTTAAAAAGTTCTGTAATTTACGGGCTCGCTCATAAATAATTCGATCGGCGCCTGACAACTCGTCAATACCGACGACCAGAACGATCCTTCGCAATTCTTCGTATCGTTGAAAAACATGCACAACGTCCTGCGCAACGTCAAAATGCCGTTTACCGACGATATCGATATCCAGGTTTGACGAACTCGACAACAAAGGGTCGATCGCCGGATACAAACCAAGCTGAATTCGTTCACGGGAAAGTACCAATACGGAATCAAGGAAACTGAAAATAGCCACAACTGCCGGATCAGTCAGGTCGTCGGCAGGGACGTAAACAGCCTCGATAGACGTAATGGACCCCGCAGTTTCCTTCGTTGTCCTGATGCGCTCATGGAATTCGCTGACTTCGGAAAGAAGCGTCGGCTGATATCCCGTTTCGGAAGGAACGCGCCCCAACAAGGTAGAAATCTCAGACCCCGCTTGCACAAAACGGAATATGTTATCGCAAAACATCAAAACGTCCTGGTTCTTTTTTTGAATGGACTCAGCCATGGTGATCCCGGTCATAGCAACACCGTACCGGGCACCCGGAGGCTCGTTCATCTGGCCGAATACCATCATCGTTTTCGGCAAAACGCCGTGATGCTTTAATTCATAGTAAAGCTCGTTTCCTTCGCGGATACGCTCACCGATACCGACGAAAACGCAGCTTCCCTGATACCGGTTAACAATATCGCGGATAATCTCCAGGATCAAAACACTCTTGCCAAGGCCTGCACCTCCAAGGATCCCTGTCTTGCTTCCTTTTACCAAAGGTGCCAAAAGATCAATTATTTTAATACCGGTTTCCATGACTTCAAACGTCCGCCGTTCATCTTTATCCCGTGAAACATGCACCTTCGTACCCATATCGGCTTTTCGGATAGAAAGTTTTTCAACGTGCGGAATTGCACCCTGCTGATCAACCGGTTCTCCGGCAATATTAATGATACGCCCATACAAGCCTTCTCCCGCCGGAATTTTAATCGAGTCCCCGTAATAAACAACCTCTTCCTGCCGGCGCAAGTTAACCGTAGAATTGATTGAAATACAACGGGCAATATTCCCCGGGACATGTTCGGCGATCTCTAAAAAAATATTGCTTCCGTCAATGGTTTTCGTCTGCAACATACTGTAGATATTCGGGACGTCGTCTGCGCTGGAAAACTTCACGTCAACAACAGGCCCTTGAACAGAAACAATTTTTCCATTACCGTATTTTTTTTCCATAGTTCGTTACTCGTATTATTGCGCAAACAACAGCCGTGCGCTAAATAATTCCCTCATGTTCCGGTCAATAATTTCATGCCGCACTCGGAAATACTGTAGCTTTAATTTCCCATCCGTTTCCTTTAAACGCTGCAAACTCCCCTCAAGATGCACATAGCGGGCCGCAAACTCAGCAAGTCTGCTGAGACCGAAAATCTCATAGAGTTTCTGTCCCATCCACAAATACGCCAGGTATTCGACGATGTCCGATAACGACGACTCGAGGATTATCTCTCTTGAATCAACATGCGTTTCTTCCTGGTCTTTCCTGGCCGGAGGAACAAACGGCAAAAAAGAAATTTTCTCAACACGCTGAACCGTAAATGATACGGGATGCGGATATACAACTTTCAAACTGCCGAATTCACCGCTTAAAACACGATTAAAAACATAATCACGCAGCTGAAACGCCTGTTCCTGCCTATCTTCATCCCGAATACCCGGGAAAGCGACAAAAGGAACCTTACTTTCTAGTGCATACGCCTTACCGCGATCCCCGACAACAATAAGCTCGCCCGGATGTTTTTCAAGATCAGTCACCGCAGCATTGACAACCTGCATATTTAAACCTCCTAAAAGCCCGCTGTCGCTGGTAACCACTATAATTGCCTGGGGCTTATTGGAAGCGACCAAAAAAGGGTGCGTCGCCTGGGAAAAATCTATAAAATCAAAATACTCTTCCACGGTTTTCATGAACGCTTCATACGATTTTATCTTATGCTCGAGCGCCCGATACTGGGAAACCGCAATGTTTTTCAATGCTTCAATGAGCGACGATAACCCGCGATAAAAATCAAGATCATTTTTTAAAGCCGTAATTGTTTTCATCGGTCGGGGTTATTTAAAAGACTCCATAAGATAGCTCTTCAGTATCTCTTCAAGCGCGGCCTTCATCTCATCTGTTATCTCTTTGGTTTGGCGCACGGTCACACAAAAATCAGGGTTTTTCCGTTGCACATATTCAAGTATCTCGATTCTGAATTTCCGCATCTGCACGGCAGAAAGTTTATCTAAAATTCCCCGGCTCAACGCATACAAATAAATGATCTGCTCCTCCATGGAAACCGGTTTATTCTTATCCTGCGTTATAAGCTGGTTAATGGCTTCGCCGCGGCGCAGGCGCGCCTCGGCTTCTTTGGAAAGCCCTGTCGTTCGTAACTGCGTCATCTGCAAAAGTTCCTTATACTGCAGGTAATCAAGACGCAAGGTTTTACTCATGCTTTTCATTGCGGACCACTGGGCTTTATTACCGATACGTGAAACCGAAAGACCGAAGTCAATAGCCGGTTTCATCCCTTTGTTAAAAAGCGCGGTTGAAAAATACAGCTGCCCGTCGGTCATGGAAACAAGATTGGTAGGGATATATCCGGTAAGATCTCCCTGCAGAATTTCTACGATCGGCAAAAACGTCATCGAGCCGCCGCCTAATTCCTTCTTCAAAAGGCCTGCTCTTTCCATCATCTGAGAGTGAATATAAAAAATGTCGCCGGGGTAGGCTTCGCGGCCGGGAGCACGTTCCAAAAGAAGCGAAATCTGACGGTATACCCAGGCATGTTTGGTGAGGTCATCACTGACCATCAAAACGTCTTTGCCTTTACTCATGAAATATTCGCCAAGCATACAAGCAGTATACGGGGCAAGATACTGTTCGCCGGTAGAAACAGAAGCAATTCCGCTGACGATGACGGTATAATCAAGCGCCTCTTTTTCTCTTAAAATATTCATGACTTTCAAAAGGCTCGAATACGGCTTACCGATGCAGCAGTAAATACAAATAACATCCTTGCCCTTCTGGTTGATAATAGCGTCAAGCGCAACGGAAGTTTTGCCGGTAAGACGGTCACCGATTAAAAGTTGCCGCTGGCCTTTTGCCAAAGGGATAATGGCGTCAATAACAAGCGTGCCCGACTCAAGGGTTTCTTTGACGGGCTGCCGATCCATGACGCCGGGTGCTACAAGAAAAACGGGGAAAGAATCATGCGACTCAATGGGGCCTTTGCCGTCCTGGGGCCGGCATAAAGCATCAACAACGCGGCCGACAAACGCATCACCGACGGGAAGTTCCAAAGACTGCCCTTTATTATATACCTCATCGCCGGCGCGAATTCCTGAGGGATCTCCTAAAACAAGGATTTGCACCTTCTCTTCGGAAAACCCCATAACCAAACCATATGTCCCATTGGAAAACTCAACTACCTGGCCGTTAAAACACGACGGCATGCCCCGGGCAATAATAATAAACTTACGGACTGCCTGGACAACGCCAACTTCACGGATCTCAAAACCGGTGCCTGAACTGATAGTATTGGTCTGGTCTGACACTAGCGGGCTTTCTCCTTAATTTTATTCTGCAAACTTCCATCAAGAACAAGACTCCCGATGGTAATAACAAAACCTGCAATAAAATGCGGATTAATTTCTTCCGTAAGCACAATATCCCGCCCAAGCACCGTTTTAAGTTTTGAAACAATCTTACTTCGGTTTTCGTCGGAAAGTGCAAACGCAGCAACAACCTTGGCTGTTTGAACGTCTGAAGGGAGTGAAACGCCGCTTAATCGGGTAAAACCATTATTAATCAAGTCATCAAGCCACTCTTCATGGACGATACGCTTGACATTTTCGGGAAGGACGTCATTGACAAGTTCACAGGCTTTTTCAACCGCACCTTTGGCGATACGGTCCTCGATCTCCGCAAGAAGCGCATGGCGGGACTTTTCTGCCTGTTCAATCATTTCATCGCCTTTTGAGCGCGCCTGTTTAATCACTGACTCCCGCTCTGCCTCGGCCTGCTGCAGGATTTGTTCTTTAAGCTTTTGTGCTTCATCCTGAGCCTGTGCGATGATCTCCTGGGAATGAGACATCGCTTCTTCGGACTGTTTTACGATATGTTTCTCTTTTGCCTCATAATCATCTTTAAGCTCATCAAGATGCTTGGTGGCAATCTCTAAATTCTGCTTCAGGATCTTTTGCAGAAAAAAGATCAGCACCCCGAAAACAACAAGCATCATAAGAATTAATGAGAAAATAAGCATGCAACACCTCTTTCTATGAGCACGTGGAGTTTATATCGCACGATACCGCAATCACTTAGCTATATTGTATAAAAAATAGCCTCAAATGTCAAAGGGTTCTTATAGACGGTAAAAAAGCTGATCGCAACGCCACACTATCACAACTATGAACATGCCACTCTTGTATGATAGCCGACACCCGAAAAAAAATAAGGACAGCGACCTTGACGGCTTCTTATTCGCCTCCCCAAAGGCCAACTGTCCTTAAGAAAGTATCAAAATTATCCGGCGGTTAAAAGTTGAAAAACAATAAGCATCGCGATAATCGCCAATGTTTGGGCAAAAACCAGCGAAATAATCATTCCGGTAAAGATTTTGGGAGCGCTTGATGGATTCCTTCCTAAAGCACTGATACTGGCATAACTGCTCAGAGCAAAAACCGCCGATGGACCTAAAATGCAAAGCGCAAAAATAATGATGATAGTAAGATTACGGCTCATACCAGGTTCTCAACCCCTTCAATAATGATGGTTACTTTATTCTGATCAACTTTCAAAATACCTCTTTTCAAATGATACCCGGTATCATCGATAAACAAAACCCCTGAAATAAGCCTGCTTAACAAACGTTTATGAAACGGCAAGACCTCAAAGACCCCTTCTTCTCCGGGAGCGATAACACTTCGCGCCGTGCCGTTATACAGCACCTGTCGCGGAGTTAACAACGAAACATCAAGATAAATCACGGATCCTATCCTTGCACATTATGTTTTTTTCTCTTGATCAGGAGAGCCATGCGCATCAGAACCACCGTCGGAAAACGCGGATTTCTTGGCAGCCAAAAGTTCTTCACGGGAAAGTTTTGTCTGGCGGTTCCAGGTAAAGAACAACACGCCTGCCATAAGCCCGATGAATACAATGATGATAAAGATAACAATCCAGGTAATTGTCTTTGTCGGAGATTCAGCCTTCACCTTGGTCTTGGTCAACATGTCCGGAGCAATGGGGCCGCCTGCCGTCGCAAGAATTTTTTCCATCCGGCTGATATCCTCGGCGATCGATTTCATGGTTTCAAGATTCTGACGGTAAATGCCGATATGCTGCGAACGGCTTACCGATTCATCAAGCTGTGATGCCGCAATATCCTTGAGACGCGGATAGACCTTATCGGAGATTTCTTTGACACGTTCGGCATATTCTGTCCGATCGGCCTTGGCGACAACCGTATCAACACGGCTCTTTAAATCATCAAGCTTCGTCTGAGAGACCAACCAAACATCCTCTACTTCAACTTCAAAAGACTTAATCTCGCTGGGCGCAAGCTCAAGGGCATTACGATAAACGTAATAAATTGATTTTTCCTGGTCATATTCGACATCAAGTCCGCCGAGGTCGATAATATCTTTTGGCTTAACCTCTTCGGGGAGGTAGGTCTTAACCTGAACAACCTGTTTTTTGATCTTGGACGGGTTAACGGCAACCACCTTAAAACGGACTGAACCAGGCGCCAATGAGGTCGAAACAACCGGGGAATCAACACCGCCAAAGCGGTTTTCAAATATCTGCAAGAGTATGGCAACAACCGAATTAATGGAATCCGTTTTACTGCGTACCTCTTTCATGGTCGGTGAATCTCCCAATGCCTTTTCAAGAAGTTCATTAAAGTTAAGGCCTTCATCGACACCAAGCACTTTCAAACGGTCCGCTATTTCGTTGACAGCCTCGCTGATCTTACCCGATCCACCGCCGCTTTCCTTGGCAAGGACTCCCGGTAATTCATCGACAGATTTCTTCAAATCCCGTAACGTAATCGCGATATTGATATTGTCGCCGGAAGTAACCACCGATTCAACAGCTTTAATAGCCTGCAAAGCTTTCTTGGCGCTGCGTTCAGCTTCAGGTGCCGCCGAAGCAAGACCTGCGATAGTCGTCAAAGACATTGATTCAACGGTCCCTGATCCTGAAACAAGCCCGCCGGTCACTTGTTCCGAAATTACATACGTATAGGCTTTACCGGGAGTAAAACGAGAATCGGCAGTAAAGGAATAGGTATACAATCCGGAGGTACTTTCAACCAGGCTTCTATCCTGAATAATAGCTTTATTATCCCAGCTATACACATTCAAAAGAGGCACAAGTCCCGGTTGCCCTTGTAACGTAATAGTAACGGTATCTCCGGTAAGCGCAGGATCAGGAGAAACCGAAGCGCTCCATGAATATTTCTTCGCAGTTGCCTCCAAGTACTGCGCTGAAGCAGTCGCTTGTTGAGAAGCATTCAAGGTTTGATTCGCGCCCGCTTCCAGTTTTACGAGGGCTTCGTTGGAGCGTGTTTCAAAACTGGCAATTGAGCTATCGATTGCCGCCTTCATTTCCGTTGTCTTATTTTCAATAACCGCTTTTTGTTCATCCATCTTATCTTGGATGATTGCAGTTTGATTCGCCAATTGTTGTGTCAGGCCTAGCTGGATAACGGAAAGCGGAACGTCTATTCGGCTGGTGATCGTTTGAGACATATTATACAAACTTGCCGTATCAGCGACGTTAATAATGAACGGTGTCTTAAATTTACCGCTTAATACGTTTTCTGTCTTGCTGCGCGCGTTATACGCTTTCGTCGTATTAATACCCGTCCCGTACAGGATAACCGAGAAATAACCGGCATCATCGGCGGTCGGATCCTGTAAAACAAGCGTCTTGGTATCCGTAAAATAAATATCCTGATTCAGATGGTTTGATACATACGTATCTTGCGCTTGCGCAAGCGTTTCATTTGAGCCGGCAGTCACTAACGTCTGCGTGATACCTCCACGCGAAGTCATCGCGCTCAAATTTCCGTCGAAATCAAAAATGGAAACGGTACAGTTACTGGCACCGCTGACAACGGAACCATCACGGGAGAGCGTAATACTGAACGTTATCTTATCATTAGCCGGATCATACACGTACGAAGTCACCGACTCCCAAACGTGTACAACTTTTGATTCCAAAAGCACCGTGACGGTTTGATCGGAATCAGAAACATATTTTGCCGTTGTTTCACCGTAATCCTTCTGAGCCCAGGCTGCTTCCCAACCTCCGTATGGAGTTTTGTGGAAAATTGGAGACGCAAGGCTTGACTGTGACCATCCCGAAGAATCATTAACGCTCAAGCCGCCGGATATAGGCAGGTTTGTTAAAAAGTCGCGTACATCCCACGTAACATTATAGTAATCGATATGGAACGAGGGAGAATCCGTATATATCGTAGAATCATTTCCGTCATAAATACGCAGTTTCGCATTAATCGGTAAATCGCTTGAATTCATACTATACAGGGCAACGGGATCAGGTATCTTCCACGTATAGCTGTTGGAACCGATACTACAGCTTAAATTAGAAACAACCGGGGTACTGGTAGCAAAATTATCCTTCGAGAAGAAAATGTTGACGCTCGAAACATTACCGGTCGTATAGAAACTGATCGTATGATTCTCATTAGTAACCCAGCGTTCGCCGCCAACCGGCACATTAATGGCAAAATCAGCGCGGATCTTAAAGACTGAATCGGACGTATCATTAACACTCGAATCCAGCGGATCTTCAATACGGACCATGACATCCGGAGACAACTTATCCGGAATAGTCCAGAGGTAGGTCCCGTTATTAGCGACAATCCCGTCATCTGCAGTGCCATAATTCTCGGCAATCGGACTCCACGGCCCGCTTACCCCGTTGGTAGAATAGGTGATCTTTGCCTGATGGATGGAACTGCCGGTCGGAACCCAGGTAATATTATGCATTGAACCGACAATCCATGATTCATTGCCATTCGGTGACGTAACATGAAACGAACCGATCATGCTGAAATTACCCGCGGATTCCGCATAAACCCCGTCATCGTTTGCATCAACCACGCGGATACGCGTATGATTTGTCGCGTTATCAACGGCTAACCAGGTATAGTTGGTCTGGCCGTTCGGGACATTACCGGTATAATTCTGGGCAATCACGTATGGACTCGCTAAGGTATAACTAAACCGTGTATCATTGGCACCTATCGTTGAATACGCGTAGACATTGACCTTGCTGATATTACCGGTCGTATTCCAACGCAACGAAGCGTTATACCCGATCGGCAAACGATCTCCGTCGGCAGGCTGCGAAATATTAAACCATCCGCGGATCTTAAAGTAATTAGTGGACGTATCAAACGCATCCGGATCATTCGTCGCCATGACACGCACTTTTGCCGTCGTTGAGATCATGTCCGGCATCGTCCAATTCACCTCATTGTAAATACCATCATTGGCTGTACTGGCGGCGATCACAGAAGCAGTCGTAAAGTTATCCGTTGAGATATCAAGTTTAACAGTCGTAACACTTGAACCTAAATGGTCCCAGGTTATGGTACACGGCTGCGTGACATTAAAGGTTTCATTGCCATTCGGGTACGTTATGTTCAAATACCCCATGATCTTTGAGTTATACGGAGATTCCGCGGAAATATCGGAACGGCCGCTATCAGCATCCTGGATCTTAACCTTAAAAGCCTGGGAAACGGTATCATCAACTGTCCAATTATACGTTCGATTCGCATCGGCAAGACCTGCGTTTGATGCGTTGGAACTGATAAGATACGAATAATTACCGCCGCCGTCGATAGAATAATAGATCTTCACTGCCGGCGCTTGAGCGCTCGTACAATTCCATTTTATCTGCTCCACGGTCCCAACCGGCCACTTATGATTATAAGGCGTATTACTTGAGAACGGAGCCAAAACATTATACGCCGGCACAATACGGAACTCAGACGTCGTATTATAGACTGCCGGATCAGCCGGATAGACAACGCGGACTTTAACGCTATTTGATAAATCATCCGGAACCGCCCAGGTATAGTTACCGTTATTGGTAACGTTCATTGCGACATTTGTTCCATTCCCTTCCGCAAAATCAGTCTTGGAATAATAGATGTTCACCGTTGAGGCATATCCCCATTTATTCCAGGTAATATAGGCTTCACGGTTTGCCGTAAGCTGCTGGGAAACGCTCGGACCGGTCAAGGCGAATTTCGGCACGACAGCAAACGGCGGAGAAAGATTGTAAACGGAAGAATCGGATGCATCGGCAATCTTGATGGTAGCATTTTGGGATAAAATTCCCGGCGTATTATTGACATTCCACTGATATCCTGCTTCTCCGGATGACCCCGGAGCAAAATCCAGGAACGTATAGTTCTGTCCGTCACCCGAATAACTGATTGCAACCTGCGCAATGGAACCTTGTTTCGTCCACTTAACGGCATACGTATCATTAACCTGCCACTTGACACCCTGCACCGGATTCGTAACCGTAATTGAACCGATAATTCTTACCTGCGATGATGTTGACGTAGTTGCCGGATACGCATTACGGGTTAGTTTTACTTTAACGTTAGACGAAAGGTCATCCGGCACTGTCCAGGGGAATGAACCAAGCGAAGCATCAACCGCGGCACCGGTGATATTTAAACCTTCGCTGTAAACGCTCTTCCAGGAACCATCGTTCGTGTTATATTCGATCTTGATCGTATCTGAACCCGCATAAATACCGGTTTTTGTCCAGTTAATCGGATAGGTACTGTTAACCGTAATACCTTCTCCGACGCTATTCGGATGCGAAATTGATAAAGCGCCTTTTATTAAGAAAGCCGTATCCGAGGTATCGTTGACTGAAGAATCATTCACATCAGTAATACGCACCTTTGCCTGTTTCGTGATATTAACAGCAGAATCAGGAATTGTATAATTGCTGAATGTTCCATTTGAAGGGGTAAGGTTAGTCATCACAAGCCAATTCGCCCCGTCAAAGAGCTCAATCTTTACCGCCGGTACCGTTCCTATGGTCTGCCACTGTACGGGAATTGATGTCGGTTGCGTACCGGCAGTCCACTCCTCATTTCCCGAGTTAGGCTGAACAACAATAAGTTTACCTTTGATCTTAAAGGATTCAGTCGATACATCGCGCACATACGGATTACGATTTGTATCAGCGTCAGAAACCCTGATCTTGACGTTGGCGGATACTTTATCATCAACCGTATAATTATAGGTTTGTATGACTCCGCTTGAACCGGCATCAACCGTACCGATAGTCCACGTCTGATTTTCATCGGCAAAACCATTCGTAGAACCTTCCAATTTAACAAACGAGAACGTTCCGGTCGGTGTCCAGCGGATCTGTCTGACATCACCGACAACCCAGTCAGGTTCACCGGTACGCGGCTTATTGACATAAACTTTTCCCACGACAGTAAAGTTATTCGAAGAGATATTGAATACGTTAGGATTATCGCGGTCATTGATCTTTACCCTGACACCGTTACTGATCGCATCAGGTATCGGCCATTCGAAAACCGGCGGCGTGGCACTGATACCATTGGCAATCGCATTCCATGGGCCACTGGCGCCATTGGTAGAATACGAAAGATTGATATTCTGAATTGCACCAAAAACCGTCCAGGTAATATTGTAATTATCACCAACGCCCACTACTATACCTGAAGCAGACGGCGCATCCATGCGCACGGCACCGCGCGTCGTAAAGTTGTTGTTGGACACATCTGTCGTTAATCCGCCGAAATTATCCGCGTCAAACACCTTGATACGCGCCTTGGTAGAAAGGGTTGTATCATTGGCAATTGTCCAGTTCCAGCTTCCAACACCATTGGAACCGGCCGAAGTTCTACCGACAAGTGTTTCCCATGGACCATCAGTACTGTTGGCCGAATACTGCACCGTCACGTTTTGTATCGGCCCGACAAAATTCCAGGTAATCGGATACGTAGCACCGGCATCCCATTGCTCAGTACCTATATTCGGTGAAGTAACAGTAATATTACCGCGGATACCGAACGGATTGTCTGATTCCGCGTAATTATTTGCGTTAATCGGGTTTTCGACCTTAACCTTGCAGAACGAAGAAATAACAGTATCCGGCACGCGCCACCCCATATAGGTACCTGAATTGGAAACATTAGCGGCAATCAAAGAATACGCCGTACCATTATAGAAATACAAATTAACATTCGCCAATGCCGTGGCAGACTTCCGTGTCCAGTTAATATCAAATGTCTGATTGGCAACAAGAATAACGCCGTTGGTGGGAGCCGTAACATTAAACTTCTCAATAAGCTTAAAGTCGTTGGCAGAAACATCATAGGTTACATTTTCATTGGTCGCATCCGCGATCTTGATCCTGGCGTTATTCGTAACAATCGCGGGAACATCCCAGGCGTATGAACCGACAGTCGCATTAACAGATTGACTATACGTCCATGGACCACCGGTGCCATTGGTAGAATAATAAATATTCATGGTGTTGACTGCGGTCGCGTTCCAGACGATAAAACTACTGGTATTGCCAAGGATTTCCCAGCTCTGGCTGCCGTCCGTCGGGATACTCAACTGTAATTTGCCGACAATGTTAAAGGTCGATGAAACGCCGACGATAGACGGATTCGTACTGTCATAGACCCTGACTTTGGCATTGGAAGTCTTAACGACCGGAACTTGCGGCCATACATAGGTATTACCGGCTGATGCGGCAACTCCGGAAGCAATAGTCGTCCAGTTAACACCGCCGTTGGATGAATATTCAACATTCACCGTATTTAATTGCGTACCGGTATAGGTCCAGCGGATCGGCGTTGTTGTAGAATCAACTTGTATATTTGCCGCAGACTCCGGCTGCGTAACATTAATAACCGGCCTGACAGAGAACGTCGCATTAGCAGTATCCGTAACTTCATTGTTAAAGGCGGTCCTGTTATCGGCAACGCGCACTAAACACTCTTCGCTCTTTAAATCCGGCACCGGCGTCCAGTTATACACATTGGCTCCTTCAACACCGGCGTAATTATTACTGATAAGGATCCAGTTACCGCCGTTATCTGTCGAGTATTCGATCTTAACCGGCGAGACCGTGCCGACGCTTGACCAGCGGATCTGACGGTTCGTATCGTTGACATACCAGATCTCGCCGCCGTTAGGCGAAGTAACTTGAACGTTTCCTTTGATCTTAAATGTCGCATTGGAAGTATCATTGACATCAATAGCAGTCTTATTTGTCTGTGTGGAAACTTTTACTACTAACGTATCTCCAATAGAATCAGGGACCGTCCAGTTATACACTTGCGTAATGTTATCATTTCCAGCTGAGGCAAGTCCAATATCAGTCCAGGTATTACCGTCAGAAGAGTACTGTAAGAGTACATTCGACGGATACGTACCGGTCGGCTTCCACTGGATCTGCTGCGTCGTACCTTTCAGCCAGTTTTCATTGCCGTTAGGCGAAACAACCAGCATATCACCTTTGATGGCAAATTTATTGCTTGAGACATTGGTAACTGCCGGGTTGTCAACATCAACGATCTTGACGGAAAGATTAACACCGATAGCGTCGGGAACGCCCCATGCATACGGCGTGCCTAATGTAGCATTAATAGTATTGGCGATCGTATTCGGATAGGTCAAGCCGCCATCAGTCGAATAGCTTAAATTAACGTTGGCGATCGCGCCATAACGCGTCCAGGTAATACTATAGGGAGTGCTGCCATACTGGAGCACAATACCAGGAAGAGCCGGTTGGTCAATGGCTAAACGACCTTTAATACCAAATGTGCTTTGTGAAATATCATAGACAATATTGGCATTGGAAGAATCAGCAACTTTGATCTTACCTTGCGTCGTAAGCTGCGTGGCATTCGTAATATTCCATCCCCAAGACAAGTTTGACGCCGTTACACCGGAAATAAGCGTAGTCCAATTCGTACCGTTATTCCCCGAATAGCTGATATCAACTGCCGCAATATTACCTTTCTTGGTCCAGTTGATGTTTTGCGTTGTAGCAAGATCCCAGCTTTCGCCGCCCGTCGGACGCGTAACGGTAAGAGCGCCGCGCAGATCAAAGAAACTTGCGCCCGAATCTGTTGCATTAACGTTATTGAGATCCGTCACGCGTACCTTGCAAAGGCTTGCAAGCACGTTCCCCGGAACCGATGCCCAATAATATGTTCCGGTGTTCGGCACGGTTGCATTCCCGGCCACAACTGCTGTCCAGTTATTGCCGGAATCCGTTGAATATTCAAGGTACACATTATTGACTCCAACGCCTTTCTTAGTCCAGGTAATGTTATAGGGATCTTCGGCAATCACAACATCCCCTGATTCAGGATGCGTTATGTCAAAAGCAGCGATAATGCCAAAAGTAGCGTTAGAATTATCGAAAACAACCGTCGGGTTGGAGACGTCTTCTATCTTTACTAATGCGGCATTGGAAACCTGCGAATTAGCATCAATATCCCAGGCAACCGTACCGTTTGCCGCCGGCACTGGCGAACCGATTGCCGTCCAGCTTGAACCGTTGTTCAACGAGTAATACGCCTGCACTGTCGTAACTGATGTAGCTACCCAGCTGACTGACTG
>DAONEO010000017.1:0-29012 GCA_035403145.1 Candidatus Omnitrophota bacterium
AAGCGGTGCGCCGATTTAATAATTAGGTTTTTGCTTGCGTAAATATCAATTTGTGCTAAAATTACAATACGTTGTATTAAACATAACAAGTTGCAATAATTAGGTTTAGTGAAGTGTCCAATACTGCCATATAATGAAAAATTCCCGCGGGCATAGTTTTGTTACCTTGATGATTGTTATCGCTGTTTTTGCGCTTTCGTTGCGTATTGCTATTGAACAGGTCATGATGGTTACCATTTCCCAAAACGAATCAAGTGCTGCCGCAACACTAAAACTCATTTCGACGGCTCTGGAAAATTTCGCTAAAGATACGACCGGGCGTTATCCGGCTACGATTGATGCTCTTACCAAGGGCACTCCCATTTATCTGGAAAAGGATTATCTCCTGTTGTCGCCGATAAAAGGGTACATGTTCACCTGTCCCCGGCTTGAAACAAGCGGGTATATGTGTACCGCAATCCCGCTTAAATGTAGAGTGACCGGAAAGAATATGTTTACGATAACGACGGGCGGCTCGCTGTCAAGCGACGATTGTTCAAAGAAAGAATGAGATTTTTATAAACGGCTATGCCAAATTTTCTTGAAGCAATTCAAAAAAGGCTTGTAAAAGATAAGGTATCCGTCGGTTTTGACAGTGGCACATCGACGATAAAGATTGTTAAATGCAGGTTTTTGAAAGAAAGCATTGAATTAAGCAGCTTTAGTATTGAACCTACGCAGGTTGATTCCACCGCACTTATAAAGAAACTCGCGCAAAGCCAGGGTATATCGAAAGTCAATATTTCAGTATCCGGCCCCGGGGTATTAATCCGTTACATCACGTTTCCTAAAATGCAAAAAAATGAATTACAGCAGGCGCTCAAGTTTGAAGCGCAGAAACATATTCCTTTTGCCGTTTCCGAGGTGAGCCTTGATGCGCATATCCTGAAAGATGACCTGCCGGATAATAAAATGCTGATTTTGCTGGCTGCGGTAAAAAAGGATTTCCTAAGCCAGCGTTTAAAAGTTTTTGAAGATGCCGGTGTGCGCGTAAATCTGGTTGATATCGACGGGCTGGCTCTAATGAATTCCTTCATGTACAATTATGCGGAAGAATTACACGGGAAACAAAAAGCTATTGCGTTGCTGCACATCGGTATGGCGGTCAGCAGCGTTAATATCCTTGAAGAGAGCATTCCCCGTCTGAGCCGTGATGTCCATGTTGCGGGAAATCATTTTACCCAGAAGCTTGCTGATACGCTGGGGGTTGATTTTAAAACGGCTGAAGGGATCAAGGTAAAACCAAATCCCGAATATGCCTCAAAAGCGGTGCTCGCATTTGAAGCTGTTATGGCGAATCTTACCAAAGAGATCCGCATGTCGTTTGATTATTATGAAAGCCAAAATGCTTCTACGGTCGGCAAGATCTACGTCAGCGGGGCCGGAAGCAATATTCCCGGGTTCAAGGATTCTTTGGCGGGGTTATTAGGGATCGAAGTCGATTATTGGGATCCCTTACGGAAAATTATCCTGGCGGACGATATTGATGCCGCCAAGATCAAAACGGTATCAAGCCAATTGGCGGTTGCCGTTGGTTTAGCATTGCGTACATGAATATGATTGAAATAAATTTACTGCCTCCTGAGTTACGGGCACGGGTGAAGAAAGCGGAAGCCGCGGGTAAGCCCCAATACGCGTTATTGGCCATTCCGGCAATAGCAGCGGTACTGGTGATTATCCATTGCGTGCTTTTGCTTATTGCCGTAGGTAAGGGGTATCAGCTGTCTTCGTTAAACAATACCTGGAAAAAACTCGAGCCGCAAAGGAAGGCCGTTGATGCGTTAAAAGAAGAGTATAACGCGTATTCGGCGGACGCCAAGCTTATTACGCAGATCTGGCAGCAGAGCTATAACTGGTCGCAAAAATTGAACCATCTGAGCCTTGATTTGCCGTCGGGGCTTTGGTTCAATGAGATTTCCTTTAAAAATAAGGAATTTGTATTAAAAGGCTCTGTTATTTCATTGCAGCGGGAAGAAGTTACACTTATTAATAAATTCCTGGAGAGACTTAAAAGTGATGCCGTATTTTTTAAGGATTTTTCCAGCCTTGATCTCGGCCCTTTAAAAAGAAGAGAACTTGGCACGTATGAAATTATCGATTTTACCTTAAACGGGACACTACGATAATGATGCTGAACTTTATTACGGGTATTGATAAGAAAAAAATGGCCGGTATACTGCTTATCTCCGCCGCGGTTTTATATCTTGATGTTGCCTATATCCTCAAGTTCCAGATTGATGGTATTGCGCATATGGGGCCGCAGATAGCCAAAGTACAAAAAGATATCGATACGTTTCAGAAAGATTCGGCTAATGTTGAAACTCTCAAGAAATTGCCTCCGCAGCAGTTAACCGGACCGTTAAAAAATAAGAAATTTTTCACCCCGGAACAAATCGCCATGGTTTTAGAAACACTATCGGATGTTGCAAACAAAAATAACGTAAAAATCATGCAGATAAGTTCTGCTCCGGATGTAAAAGCAAAAGAAACTACGAAAGCCAAACCGGTAAAAGGTGCGGCTGAGCCTGCTACGCAAACCTTTTTGATACCGATCGAACTATCTGCCGACTACCATCACCTGGGCAGTTTTTTGAGTGATTTGGATTATTCCCGGATTATCAGCAGTGTCCAGGAATTAAGAATTAAAGCCGATTCCACAGATTACTTAAAACAGGAAATTAAGATCATCTTAAAGACCTATGTTAAAAAATAAGCTTGTGATTTTAATTGCTTGTGTCATAATGCCTTTAGCGGCGTTGGCGGCTTCCGATGACGGTATGTATGACGCAAAAGGTAAGCGTAATCCGTTTATTCCATTAGTAACGCCTGATGGAAGGCTTATGAATATTCAAGACGAAGAGGCTGCATCGGCGGTTAATCTGGAAGGTATTATTTTTGATAAAAAAGGTTTGTCCTACGCGATTGTCAACGGTGAAGTCGTAAAAGTGGGTAATACCGTCGGTGAATACCAGGTCCTGAAAATTGAAGAAAAAAAGGTCACGTTCATTAAAGAAGGTCAACCTTTAGAGATCGAGCTAAAGAAGGAGGATTAAGTGCATAGGCGGACTTATCGGATAGCTGTTTTTTTAATTATATTCGCCGGTTTTTTCGTAACAGCTATTGCGCAGAAGACAGAGCAAAACGCCGCTCAGGCTGACCAGAAGAAAGAGTCTGTCCCCGTGAATGCCGCGCAGGCGCAAGGGGTTGCTCAAAATGCGACAGCTGCTGCCGTCAATGAACCTTCTCAAGTTAAAGAAGCCCCTGCGCAAACGGCTGACGTTCAGGTTGTTCAGATTACCGGGAAAACGAGCGCGCCGGCTGAAACTCCGTCTGTTGAGGAAGCTGTCCCTTCAAGCAATGTGACGCTTGATTTCAAGGAAGCCGACATACGCAATGTTATTAAGATCATCGCTTTAAAAGCAGGGGTCAATATTGTACCGACTTCTGAAGTTATCGGGAATGTTACGATTCGTCTCGTCGATGTTCCCTGGGAAAAAGCCCTTGATGTGCTTTTAAAGACATACGGTTTTGCCTATGAACGCAAAGGCAATATTATTACGGTTGCTCCGATAGAAAAATTAACGTCGCTCAAAAAGCAGGAAGTGGAACTTTCGCAGGTCCAGCCGGTCATCACGGAAGTTTTTATGTTGAAGTACATTGATGCGCAGGATGCAAAGAAGGCCTTAGATGCACAGCTTTCACCCCGCGGGAAAATTACCGTCCTTGAAATGACGGGCCAGGCAGGATGGGAATTTGCCAAGGTGAAAAAAGGTGAGACTGAAGATACCAAACTGCAACGGAAGAATACAGATTTTGTGGGCCGGTCAAAAATCCTCATTGTGACAGATATTCAGCCTGCTTTGGACAGGATCAAGGAAGTTGTTGCGCAAATTGATTTAGCGCCTCAGCAAATCCTTATTGAAGCGCGCATTATGGAAGTGAATCGGGAAAAATTATTGGATATCGGCGTTGAATGGGGGACGGGGACAGACGGTGTTACTGCTACGACGCCCAGCGATGTGGCAATTGGTGGCACGCAAACAACTATTGCAGGCAGGAGCATATCCGCAGCCGGAGGTTTTACTCCCGGAGCTTTTAGTCCTACGGAAGGTACAACGGTTTTTCCGGGGACCTACCCGTATGCGGCCGGCCTTGAGATGCTTCTCAAAAAAGTCGGCGGCACCGAAATGGAAGCGATAGTTCACGCGTTGGATGAGGATACGGATACTAACACGCTTTCAGCTCCCCGTATCATGGCATTGAACAACCAGGAAGCGACTATTCTTGTGGGTACCAAATACCCTATTTTAGCGACCACAACGACAGGAGCCGGAAGCACCGCGGTTTCAACCGTGAGCCTTGATTATTATCAGGACATAGGAATCCAGTTAAACGTTGTCCCGCAGATTGGAGCCAATAATTCCATTAATATGGTAATTCATCCGGCTATCAGCGCGTATAGTACAACACTTGGCACCAATGCATACCCGATCATGGAAATCAGGGAGGCTGAAACCCGCGTTATGATGAAGGATGGGGAAACAATTGTTATTGGAGGACTTCTCAAAGATTATTATAACAAGGAAGATTTAGGAATTCCGTTCTTGCAAAAGATCCCCTTATTGGGGCAGCTTTTCGGGAGAAAAACGAGTAAAAAGACTAAGATCGATCTTTTGATTTTCTTATCTGCGCATATTATCAAAGACGGTGAATTTACGTCTGCAGAAATTGCCAAGCTTCAACAAGACTTGGGGCAAAGCGATGAATTTGGCAAACTCAAGAAAGACAAGAAAACAAGAATTGTCCAAGATAAGAAGAAAAAAAAGTAGCGATCCTTCCTCGGGAATTCCGGTGTACATTCAAATGTCCGTGAATTAATATGTATTCCATTACTTTGCATTTTACTAAATGTGGCGAAATGATTTATATTTCGCATTTGGACTTGATGAGGTTGTTTGTGCGCGCAATGCGCAGAGCAAGGATACCCTTAAAACTAACCGAAGGGTTTAGCCCGCATCCTAAATTCAGCATTAGCCATGCGCTGAAGTTAGGAGTCGAGAGCATGCATGAAGAAGCGACTGTCGTTTTGACTGCTCCCGTACCGCCTCAGGAATTTATCGAACGGTTACAACTTCAATTACCGAAAGGAATCGCTATTACCGATGTCAAAGGAAATTTTAATTAACGCAACAACACAGGAAAAACGTGTCGCCATTGTTTCAGACGATCGTTTGGAAGAATTCTATATTGAGCGTCCGCAGGACAAAACAATTGTCGGCAATATCTATAAGGGCAAGATCGAGGCTGTTTTGCCCGCAATCGGCGCTGCTTTTGTCGATATCGGACTCCCTAAAAAAGGATTTTTGTATCTTTCAGAGATCGAATCTGCGTATGAGGCTCTTGAAGAAGCAGAGAAATCTGCGCCAAAAGAGATTAAAAAAGACCAGGAAGTCCTGGTGCAAGTTGTGAAAGAATCGTTTGGCAATAAGGGGCCCCGGCTTTCAACACACATCGGGATCCCCGGGCGGTATTTGGTCCTTATGCCGTTGGAGCGGCAATTAGGGGTTTCTCGGCGCATAGAAGATGACGATGAGAGACGACGCCTCAAGCAAGTGCTTCAGGAACTCAACTTGCCCAAAGATGTTGGTTTTATTGTGCGCACGGTTGCCGTGGGAAAATCAAAGCAGGAGCTCTTGCGGGATGCCAATTTCCTGTTGAAATTATGGCAAAGACTTGAAAAGAACATGGGGACAAAGAAATCTCCCTCTGTCATCTACGAAGAGTATGATTTAACCTTTCGCGCAATCAGGGATTCCTTCAGCGAAGATGTTTCCAAGCTCATCGTTGACTCAAAACCGGAATTTTTCAGGATCCGTAATTTCATGAAAACATTCCTGAGCTATATGATCAAACGCGTTGAAATACACAAGGGTGAAGATCTGTTCGGCGAAAAAGGGGTCGAAAAACAGATCCATAAGATATTCGAGACGAAAGTCTATATGAAATCAAAGGCCTATATTATCATTGAACCGACGGAAGGCCTGGTTGTTATTGATGTTAACAGCGGCGGGTTTAAAAAACGCATTTCGCAGGAAGAAATGGCCTTTAAGGTTAATTGCGAAGCGGCAATTGAAGCGGCCCATCAGCTTAAATTACGGGACCTCGGCGGTATCGTGGTCATTGATTTTATCGATATGGAACGTGAAGGCCATCGCAGAGAAGTGCTTAATACCTTAAAGCGGGCGTTGCATAATGATAAAGCAAAGTACGACATCTTAGGTATATCTAAATTTGGTTTAGTAGAAATGACGCGGGAGCGTATTCATAATACGGTGCAAAGCGTGGCATTACAGCCATGCCCGTATTGCCAGGGAAAAGGGAAGGTTTATTCTCCGTTGACCGTATCAATCCAGGCAATCAAAGAATTGAAGCATTATCTCAAGGATAAAACCTTGAAAGAGGTTAACTTGACCCTTAATCCGGCAGTTATTGACGAGATCATGAAAGACCGGTCATTACTGGCGAATGTCGAACGAATCAATAAGGTCAAGATTAATTTGATTTCTAATCCTGCTTTTCGTTTTGAGGATGTAAATATCCTGTAACAAGCTGGCTGAAAAGAATTCAAGGCAGCAACCTGGGAGATCAAAGGGTTGCTGCTTTGTTTTTTTTTCTTAATCCTGTTTAGGTATACTTAATTTTGAGTAGCAGATAGCAGCGTTAGTTCTGCTGTGGCAGGCGCCAATCTGACAACTGATACAAAAGAACAACGTGCCGTTTTAACGAAACGCATTTTTTGAGCGTTGGGCCAGGAACTAACGCTGTTTTTCCTTGACCCAGCGGTAATTATGTGTTAAACTTATTTTCTTTAAAATGGGGTAATTATAACCTTAAGGAGGTTTACAAATGTATGCAATAATTGAAGTTGGAGGAAAACAGTATACCGTTGAAAAGGATCAGCTTATAAAAGTTGAAAAGCAGGCAGGGAACAAAGGAGATGACTTGTCTTTGGAAAAAGTACTCTTGGTTTCCTCTGATGATAAACTGGAAATAGGCAAGCCCTATATCAAGAATGCGGCTGTTTTAGCGGAAGTCGTTACGCAGACACAGGGGCCGAAAGTTATTTCCTTTAAGTATCGTCGCCGTAAATCGTCACATTCCAGAAATGGACATCGCCAGGAATTGACCGAACTTAAGATTAAGGATATTAAACTTTCCTAAGGCGTATGTTTATTGACCAGGCTAAGATTAAAACGGTAGCCGGTGCCGGCGGCAGAGGCTGTAACAGCTTTTACCGGGATAAGTTCCAGCGTGAAGGGATTCCCGACGGCGGTGACGGCGGCAATGGCGCCGATATCATTGTGCGCGCGGACCGGAATTTGCGTACGTTGCTTGATCTACAATATCACCGTGAATTCCGCGGGGCTTCCGGCGAACATGGCGCAGGCAAACACAGACGCGGTAAAGACGCAGAACCCATTATTATCCGTGTCCCCTGCGGCACGATCGTTAAGGATTTTACGAGCGGCGCTGTTTTGCGCGATCTTGACGAAAACGGCGAAGAAATTATTGTGGTTCATGGAGGCCGCGGCGGCAGGGGAAATCGTTTCAGGACTGATCCTTCACCCGGGCAGGAGGGGCAAAGCCGTGAACTGGTGCTTGATCTGAAACTTATTGCGGATATCGGAGTAGTGGGATTTCCGAATGCCGGTAAATCAACGCTTATTGCAAGTATCTCAAACGCGCATCCTGACATAGCGGCGTACCCGTTTACCACAAAGTCTCCGGTTTTAGGTGTTGTGGGAAAGGGGCAGGATTCATTTGTTATCGCCGATATCCCCGGATTAATTGAGGGGTCATCTGAAGGCAGGGGGCTGGGAGATAGATTTTTACGGCATATCGAAAGAACCGAGCTCTTGGTGCATTTGATCGATATGGGCGCGATGGAAGGCCGGGATCCCGTTGATGATTATAAAGCGATCAATAAGGAGCTTAAGAATTACAGTATTGAGGTCTTTCGCAAGCCGCAGATCATCGTCGCCAATAAAATGGATCTGCCTAATGCCGAAAAGAACTTGAAACATTTTAAAGAGATAGTAAAAAAGAAAGTTATTCCTATTTCCGCACTTGCAAAAGAGGGGATGGAGGAATTAATTGAAGCAATCAGGAAGAAAATATAACCGGATCGTTGTTAAGATCGGCTCCAGCATCCTTTGTTCAGAAGGGGAGCGCATTGACGATGCTGTTTTTAAAGGCATTGCCGCACAAATCTCTAACCTCGTAAAAAACGGTACCGAAGTTGTTATCGTTTCCTCCGGAGCCATTGCCCTGGGCATGCACCATCTTGGGCTTACGGACCGCCCCAAAGAATTGTTTTATCTTCAGGCTGCCGCTGCAGTAGGTCAAACCGACCTTATGAATTCGTACTCGCGATTTTTCAAGGATAGTTTTAAAACCGCGCAGCTTTTATTGACCTGGGAAGATTTTTCCAATCATACCAGGTATTTGAACGCTAAAAACACGGTAAATACGCTCTTACGGTTAAAGACAGTCCCTATTATTAACGAGAACGACACTGTTTCAACTGATGAAATTAAATTCGGCGATAACGATAAACTCTCCGCGTTAGTCGCAAGCCTAATTTCCGCTGATCTGTTGATTATCCTGTCTGATATTGACGGTCTGTGGGATGCCGAAAAGAAAGTGATCCGTGTCGTCGATAAAATTGACCATGCGATTAAACAGCTTGCCTGTCCTACGGATAAAAAACGCTGTGTGGGGGGTATGATAACGAAAATTGAAGCCGCAAAGATCGCGGTAAATTCCGGTATACCCTGCCTGATCGTAAACGGCAAGAAGACGGCAGTTATTGAAGATTCTGTCCGTGAACCAGGTACCCATGGAACGCTCTTTGTTTCAAAAGAGGGGTATTTGAATGAGAAGGACCGCTGGATAGCGTATGGTACAAAACCGAAAGGCTACATCTTTGTCGATGACGGCGCTCGGAAAGCGATCCTTGCAAAAAAAAGTTTGCTGTCTGTCGGGGTACGGTGTTGTAAGGGAACCTTTGAAAACGGCGATATTGTCAGTCTCTGCGATAGTTTCAAGAATGAATTTGCCCGCGGTAAGGCCGGAATCTCCAGTAAACAGCTCGAAAAAGTTTGCGGCCAGCATTCTGACAAAGAAGTTGTCCATTGCGATAATATAGTCTTTACGGAATAATACTATGGCACAGAAAACAACCAATGAAATCCTGGCAATTGCTAAGAAAGCGCGGCTTGCCGCGGCTTTTTTAACTACGCTTTCCAGCGAGACGAAGAATAATGTCTTGCGGGCAATGAGTGAATCGTTGCTTAGCCACGCGGAGACTATTCTGGAAGCGAATAAAAAAGATATCGCCTCCGCTAAAAAAGAAGGCCTCTCCAAAGCCTTTATTGAGAGGATGACGCTTACCGACAAGCGAATACGGGAAATGGCTGATTCATTGCTTGCGGTTATTAATTTGCCGGATCCTGTCGGTGAAGTCATGAAAGCATGGCGCCGTCCCAATGGTTTATGGATACACAAAGTCCGCACACCGATCGGTGTTATCGCCATAATTTATGAATCCCGCCCGAATGTCACATCTGATTGCGCCGCGTTGTGTTTCAAATCGGGTAACGCCGTTATTTTGCGCGGCGGCAGTGAAACCCTGGCTTCAAATTGCGCGATTTATACGATCCTCAAAGGCGTTTTAAATCAATTTCATATCCCGGATGGCGCTATCAGCTTGGTTGCCACAAAAGACCGTAAAGCCGTCGACCAACTCTTGCAGTTGCAGGAGTATATTGATTTGGTAATGCCCCGGGGCGGAGAAGGCCTTATCAAACATGTGGTGGAACATTCGCGGATCCCCGTTATAAAGCATTACAAGGGGATCTGTCATGTCTATGTCGATGAAAGCGCTGACGTGAAGATGGCGCAGGAGATTTGTTTTAATGCGAAAGTCCAGCGGCCGGGTGTCTGTAACGCCATGGAATGCATGCTTGTCCATTATGCGGTCGCGCCTCGTTTTCTGCCTACGATGATCAAGAAATTTAAAAAAGCAGGGGTTGAGATTCGCGGTTGTCCGATTACCAGAAAGATCGTTAAAAATGTCCGCCGTGCGACTGAACAGGATTATCGCACCGAGTATCTTGATTTGATCCTTTCCGTTAAAGTGGTAAAGAATATGGATGAAGCCATCCAACACATCAATACATACGGATCACACCATTCTGACACCATTGTTTCGGAACAGTACCAGAATTCACTCGATTTCTTGAAGCGGGTTGACTCCGCCTGTGTCTATGTTAACGCATCGACCCGTTTTACCGACGGCAATCAGTTCGGGTTGGGTGCCGAAATCGGTATTTCCACCGATAAACTGCATGCGCGCGGTCCCATGGCGCTTGAAGAGCTGACAACGTATAAATATATGATCTTTGGAAACGGGCAGGTCCGGACATGAACATCGGAATTTTAGGCGGGACATTTAATCCGATCCATATCGGCCACTTGATTTTAGCCGAAGAGATCAGGGAGAAATTGGCATTAGATAGAATAATCTTTGTTCCCGCGCGCCTGCCTCCCCACAAAAGAAATAATGATATCGCTTCCCCCCAGGCCCGATTCGCGATGGTTCAATGCGCCATCAAGGGGAATAAATACTTTTCTGTCTCCGATATCGAAATTAAGAGGCAGGGGTTATCGTATACCATCGATACGATACGTGAATTGAAACGCAAGTATCCGCATGATGAGCTCTATTTCATCACCGGCTCCGATCTCCTGAATTATCTTGCCGAATGGAAAGACTTGAAAGAGATCATCTCGATGGTAAAATTCGTGGTTGCCACCAGGCCCGGATACCCGCTTGAGCAGATACCGTCGTACATAAAAACCGTGGCGATCCGCGCCGTCGATATTTCGGCATTTGAAGTGCGCCTCTGCATTAAAAAGCGGATTTCGTTCCGCTATTTGGTGCCTGACGCGGTGCGCGCATATATTACCAAAAAGAAACTATACCTATGAAAATAAAAATTGCACCGTCGATATTATCGGCCGATTTCAGCTGCCTTGACAGGGAGATTAAACGGGTTGAAGACGCAGGCTGCGATCTGATCCATATTGATGTTATGGACGGCCATTTCGTCCCGAACCTGACCCTGGGGCCGGCGCTGGTAAAATCAATCCGTAAAGTAACCAAATTGCCGTTTGACGTGCATTTAATGATCGAAAACCCGCAGCAGCTTATCGGGCAATTTGTTGACGCCGGGAGCAATATGATTACCACGCACATCGAAACGATTTCATGCGAAGAATTCCGCAAACAGGCGGCGTTCCTGAAATCGCAAAACGTGCGTGCCGGTATTTCTTTAAACCCTGCGGAGCCGTTAGAACGGATTGCGCCTGTTCTTGATATCGCCGATTTTGTTCTGGTCATGAGCGTTAATCCGGGATTTAGCGGCCAGCAATTCATTCCCGGGGTAGTCCCGAAGATCAAGGCGCTTCGCGCGATTTTCACGAAAGACATTGCAGTTGACGGCGGAGTGAATGATACCGTCGCCGGTATGTTAATTAAAGCGGGAGCAACAATACTTGCTTCCGGCTCGTATATTTTTGGTGCCAAGAACCCACAACAAGCTATGGAGAGGATTCGACATGCAGAATAATACAGGAATCAAATTCGGAACAGATGGCTGGAGAGCGGTTATTGCGGATACGTATACTATTAAGAATGTCCAGATATTATCCCAGGCAGTTTCAGATTATCTGGGTACGGGTAAAAAGGTGGCGATTAGTTATGACACGCGCTTTATGTCCGGCATATTCGCTTCCAAAGCCGCACAGATTTTTGCCAACAATGGGATTGCGGTAATTCTCTCCGATAGGCCGACACCGACCCCGACGTTAAGCCTCGCGGTTAAAACGCAGGGCCTGGATATGGGTATTATGATCACTGCTTCGCATAATCCGCCGGAATATAACGGCTATAAATTAAAGACTCCGACGGGTGGAGCTGCGGGCCCCGAGATCACCAAAGCGGTCGAAACATTCCTGGGGAAAAATCCGGTTGCGCTGACATCTAAAAATCCGGCATCGATCAAAAAAGCCGATATTACCAAGGCGTATGTCAAGTTTATACGCGGCTATATCGATTTTAAGAGGATCAGGCCTAAAAAATTCAGGGTGCTCGTTGATTCCATGTATGGATCAGGGGACAGCTACATTGCCGAGATTTTAAAGGGTAGTTCTATTCAATTGGAATTCTTACGCAACACGATCAATCCATCGTTTGGCGGAACACGGCCGGAACCTTTGGAAGAACATCTTGAAGAACTTAAAAAACGGGTTAAAGCCGGAAAATTCGATCTCGGGATTGCCCTTGACGGAGATGCGGACAGGATCGCTGCTGTTGCGCCGGGAGGAATTTTCATCCACCCGCAAAAGATCCTTGGATTGCTGGCCCTGCATTTACATCAGGACCGTCACTGGACCGGCGGCATTGTCAAGACTATCTGCGGCTCAACCATGATCGACAATATCGCAAAAGACCTCGGTATTTGGCTCTATGAAACACCGGTAGGGTTTAAATACATCTCGGATCTTATGGTAAAAGAAGATATTATCGCCGGCGGCGAAGAAGCTGGCGGCATGGGAGTTAAAGGATATATTCCTGAACGTGACGGCTCGGTCGCAGGATTGCTGCTTCTTGAAATGATGGTTTATCGAAATAAAAACATGCTTAAGATCCTTACGGAAACCGAGAAGAAGTATGGGAAGTTCTTCTACGTCCGCGATGATCTTAAATTAGATAGAAAAATTGAAGTCAAGAAAGAGGCTATGCCGCAAGAACTGCTCGGCAAAAAAGTCGTTGAGATCAAAGATTACGACGGCCTGAAACTTATGTGCGAAGATCAAAGCTGGCTTATGTTCCGTGGTTCGGGAACTGAGCCCCTTATGCGGCTTTATGCCGAGGCAAAAAGCCTGGCGCAGGCTCAAAAACTGCTGGCGTTGGGAAGAAAGCTGATTCTGTGATCTATTTTCTGTATCAACTGGTCAGGCCGTTGATGATCCTCTGGTGCAAGATCTGTTTTCATTTGCACGTTGAAGGGACTAAGAATATTCCCTCGCATGGCGGGTTTATTCTTGCCTGTAACCATGTGAGTTACCTTGATCCTGTTTTTCTCGGCGCTTCATGCCCCAGGAAATTGAACTTCATGGCGCGAAAAGAGCTCTTTGAGAACAAATTTTTTGGCCCGTTTATAACCGGATTAAACGCTTTTCCCGTAAAAAGGGATTCTGCGGATATTGGCGCGCTTAAGGAAGCGCTGAAACGGGTAAAAAGAGGCGGATGTTTGGTTGTGTTTCCTGAAGCAACCAGAAAAAGCGGCCCTGAAGATGTTGATCCGAAAGCGGGAATTGGTTTTATTGCTGCCAAAGCCCAGGCTCCGATTATCCCGTGTTTTATTACAGGAGCTGAAAAAGTCTTGCCAAAAGGAGCAAAACGTATTACAATGGCTCCTGTTTCCGTGAAATACGGAAAACAAATCCTCATAGAAAGGGGGATGCCGTACCAGGATGTTGCAGATCATATCATGGTACAAATCAGGCATCTTGCATGTTAGTAAGCTACACAACGAGCCTCAAGCATCAGATAGTCGCTTCACCAAGCCACACAAGTTTTTCCGTAATCTCTGTTTTAGAACGGTCCTCAATTACGGGTATTGTAAAATTCCTCGTAAAGGAGGTGCTGTTGTTTTAGCTTTTCCAGGTACTTTAACCACAATAAACTAACATAACTAAAAGAAAGTGAGTGTAGTACAAATGTCCGAAACCAGAGCAACAATGGAAGCATTATATAACCAAAGTATTAAGCTTATACACGAGAATCAGATTGTAAGCGGCAGGATCGTTTCTGTTAAAACCAACGATGTCTTGATTGATGTCGGTTTCAAATCAGAAGGTCTGGTTCCTATCGCTGAATTCAACTCTGACGATCTTCAGGTCGGCAAAGAGCTGGATTTTCTCGTTGAATCAATAGAAAATGACGCGGGTATGATCGCGTTATCGCGTGAAAAAGCGTTGCGCATTAAGAGCTGGGATAATATCGTTAAGAACGCGTCTGAAGGTGATCTTATCGAAGGTAGACCTGTTAAGAAAGTCAAAGGCGGATACCTGGTTGATGTCAAAGGCATCGAAGGATTTCTTCCCTCATCGTTATCTGCGTTTAAGAACGTTGCCGATAAAGATGTCTTATGCAAGATTTTCAAATTTAAAATCGTTAAGATCAACAACTTGCGCCGCAGTATCATTCTTTCCCGCCGCGAAGCTATTGCCAAGGAACGTGAAGTGGCAAAAGAACGCATTTGGGGAGAACTTAAAACCGGCGCAATTGTTCCCGGCAATATCAAGGCGATTACCGATTTTGGCGCGTTCGTAGACTTAGGCGGCGTTGACGGGCTTTTGCACATCACCGATATGTCCTGGTCAAAGATCAGCCATCCGTCGGAAATTGTCGCGCTTGGTGACCGGATAGAAGTTGTCGTTTTAGGTATGGATAAGGATGCGGGCAAGGTTTCTCTGGGCCTTAAGCAGAGGATGCCCGACCCGTGGCAGGATATTGAGAACAAATATACCGTAGGCGCTAAAGTAAAAGGAAAAGTAGTGAATATCCTTCCGTACGGCGTGTTTGTTGAGCTTGAAAAAGGCATCGAAGGTTTAATTCACGTTTCAGAGATGTCATGGTCAAAACGTATTACCAACCCAAGCGAAATGTTCGCTGTTGGCGATACCGTAGAGACTCAGGTCCTGAATATTGATAAAGACGCGCGCAGGATATCGCTTTCCATTAAACAGCTTGAGCAGAATCCGTGGCTTGAAGCAGAGGCGAAATTCCCCGTCAATGGGAAGGTATCGGGTAAGGTCCGCGGTTTTACCGATTACGGCGTTTTTGTCGAGCTTGATTCAAGCCTTGAAGGGATGATCCATATCTCCGATTTATCCTGGACCAAGCGTATCAGCCATCCGCAAGACGTGGTTAAAAAGGGACAGAAAGTTGACGTGGTGATCCTTTCCGTTGATTCTCAAAACAGGAGGATTGCCCTTGGATTGAAACAGCTTCAGCCGAATCCTTGGTCTGAAATCGCAGCCAAGTATCCGATTGATACCGAGCTTGACGCGGAAGTTGTCAGCAACACTGATTTTGGCGTATTTGTCAAGATTGCCGAAGACCTTGAAGGATTGGTCTATGCCAGTGAAATTGACAAAGATAAAGCAGCAGCGCTAAAAGCAGGAGATACAATCAAGGTCAAAGTTATCAAAGTCGACGTTGATCAGGGCAAAATCGGCCTGTCAGCAAAATAGTCGTAGAAATACCGAACAGGTTGTAAAGTCACAAGGTCACAAGTCACAAGCTTGAATTCCGCCAGAGGCGGGGCAGTATTTTAGATTCTTTAGTCACCTGGAGTAAGGAAGGAATTTCTTCAGAATGACACTTCTTTGTATGGTCATTCTGTGCTAGAGTATTTTAAAGCCAAGGCGAGCGGAGAATTGGTTTTTACTTGTGACATTGTGTCTTTGTGACTTTAAAACCCGACTTGCAAATATGAATATTACTGAACAGCTGGAAGTAATTAAACGCGGCGCGGTTGATATTATCTCTGAAGAAGAGCTAAAGAAAAAATTAGAGAATAGTATTAAAACCGGAAAGCCTTTAAAAATTAAGGCAGGGTTTGATCCCACTGCCCCTGACCTGCATTTAGGTCATACTGTTTTATTGCGTAAATTACGTCAATTCCAAGACCTCGGCCACGAGGTCTACTTTTTAATTGGTGACTTCACTGGCCGCATTGGGGATCCCTCAGGAAGAAGCCAACTTAGAAAACAACTCACCCCTGAAGAAGTTCTTCAAAACGCAGAAACTTACAAAAAACAAGTTTCCAAAGTATTGGACGCTTCGAAAATGAAGGTTGTATTTAATAGCGCCTGGTTTGATTCTATGTCTATCCTTGATTTCTTGCGTTTAACGACCCAAGCAACGGTTCAACAAATGCTTGCGCGCGCTGATTTCAAAAAAAGATATACCGAAGGCAAAGAAATCTCATTGCTGGAATTTATGTACCCGATATTACAAGGATTTGATTCGGTAAAATTGGAAGCTGATGTAGAATTAGGCGGCACAGACCAGATTTTTAACCTTCTGATGGGAAGAGAGATTCAGAAGAATTCAAATCAAGAACCGCAAATCGTTATTACTATGCCGCTTTTGGAAGGCACTGATGGAATCCAAAAGATGAGTAAATCATACGCTAATTACATTGGGATTAGTGAGTCTGCTAACCAAATGTTCGGCAAGATAATGTCTATTCCTGATGAATTAATGATTAAATATTATGAATTGCTTACCGACGAAGACCTCGCGAGCGTTAAAGCAATGCATCCTCGTGACGCCAAGGTTAAACTCGGGGAAATAATCGTAGGTCAGTATCATGGTAAAGACGCCGGGAAGAGTGCCGCCGAAGAATTTATACGGGTTTTTAGCCAAAAAGAAACACCGACCGATATGCCGGTATTCAAATTTCTTCCAGGCGAACTTAATCTTGCCAGTATATTAACCGATAGCGGATTAACTGCAACACGCAATGAAGCACGCCGCCTTATTGCACAGGGTGCCGTAACAATAAACGATACACGTATAGAAAAGGAAACTATCACCATTACAGAAGAAGGAATTCTCAAAGCTGGGAAACGCCGTTTTCTTAAATTGGTGCCTTCATGCTGAAGCATTTGAAGAAACTTGATTCGTTTACTCAAAATATCATCCTCGTATTTGCCGGTACTACCCTCGTAAACATATTCAATCTTGTATACCAGCTTTTGCTGGCGCATCAACTGACCCCGCCGGATTTTGCCGCTTTTAATTCGCTCATCGCAATTTTTATCATTGTTTCCGGCCCGTTTGGGACATTCCAGCAAGTAATTGTTAAATACATTGCGGAATTTCACGCGCAGGGAAAAGAAGAGAAAACCCGTGCGCTTTTTTCCGGACTTTTACGCATTCTCCTTATTACTGCGGCAGTACTTTTTATCCTTTTTAGCGTAGCATCCGTTACTTTAACCGATAAACTGAAGGTCCCTTCGGTTATCAGCGGCTATTTGTTAGCGGCATCGTTAGCGCTTTCTATCATTACACCGCTTTTTTTAGGCGCATTACAGGGCCTTGAGCGCTTTCAATGGTTTGCCGGGATTTCCGTTGTCGGCGCAATAGTAAAGCTGGCGCTTACGGTGTTTCTCTTATGGCTTGGCCTCAAAGTCACCGGCGCACTTACCGCGCTGCTTATTTCCGTGATTATCCCGATTGCATTCTCCTATATCCCGTTAAAGAAATTATGTTCGTTACGTACCTTGAAACATGACGTGCCGCTTCAAGACCTGTTCTTATACTGCCTGCCAATTGCCACGGCAATGTTTTGTTTCATGTCTTTGGCGACATTTGACATGGTTATGGTCAAATATTATTTCAGTCCTGAAGATTCGGGGATCTACTCTTTGGCGCAGATGGTGGGGAAAATATTTCTCTTCCTGCCGGGGGCGATCAGTATTGTCATGTTCCCCCGTTCCGCGCGTTTAAAAGCAAAGAATATAGAAACACATTCGACGCTTACAAAATCCCTTTTTTATGCGGGATTACTTTCATTGGCAGCGCTCATCTTCTATAACATGTTCCCCGGGTTTGTTCTTACGGTGCTTACGGGAAAAGCTTTCCCCGAATCAATCTATCTTGGCAGGTTATTCAGCATTTCCATGACGCTCTATACCCTGATACTCATTCTCATTCAATATTTCCTTTCCTTAAAAGATTTCCGTTTTCTGCCGTATCTTATGGTATCCACGGTACTGCAATTTTCGGCTATCGCGTATTTACACAAGAGCCTTGCTCAGGTACAATATGTGATATGCGCCAATGCCGCGATTCTGTTTGTTATCCATCTGATACTTTCAGGTTCGCATAAACCGGTGAAAACAAACGCTGCGCTATGAAAAATATAAAAGAAAAGATCTCCATTATTATGCCTGCCTATAACGAGGCAGACCATATCATCGCAAGCATTCAAGAGACCTGCCGCACGTTCAGGGAATTCGGGTGTACCTGGGAACTTATCGTTATTGATGACGGTTCCGCAGATGACACGTATGAAAAAGCTTTTTCGCAGTGTCCTGTTTATCCGCAGCTTATTGTTAAAAAAAATCCGGTGAACCTGGGCAAGGGAAGAGCCCTTAAGAAAGCGATTCATTATGTAACCGGCGATTTTGTCGTTTTCCTCGACGCGGATATGGACTTGCATCCGATCCAGGTGCAGACTCTTTTTGATATTATGCGGCTTGATAATGCGGATATTGTTATCGGTTCAAAGATGCATCCCAATTCCCGCGTGAAATACCCGCTGCAGAGAAAAATCATGAGCTGGGTGTATTACGCCATTGTGCGGATCCTTTTTGATCTTCCCTGCCATGATACGCAGACCGGCCTGAAACTTTTTAAGACAGACGTGCTGCGGAAAGTTTTTCCGCGAGTTCTGGTGAAGAAATTCGCCTTTGATCTTGAGGTCTTAGCCAATGCCAATTACCTGGGCTACAGGATCGCGGAAGCACCCATTGTTTTAAACCCGCAGCGGACCAAATATGGCCGGATCGGAGGAGGGGCGGCCCTTGCGACATTCTGGGACACCCTGGCAGTTTATTACCGCTTGTATATCGTAAAATACTATGACAATATCGATTATCATCGCCGTAAAAACATGGCAAAAAAATTTGGCACAGTGCGTCGCCGCTTGTCAAAATCTTGATTACCCGGATTTTGAGATACTGATCTATCCCGACGTGCCTATCGAACATGATTTTTGCGATACCCGCATCCGGGTTTATCCAACAGGCGTAGTCGGGCCTGCGGTCAAGCGCGACCAGGCGCTGGTGCATGCGCGCGGAGAAATACTCGCTTTTATTGACGACGATGCGTATCCGAGAAAAGACTGGCTGAGCAATGCTGTCAGGCATTTCAAGGATCCTGCGGTTGCCGCGGTCGGCGGCCCCGGCGTAACACCACCTGAAAGTACCCTATTACAAAAGGTAAGCGGCGCGATTTACGCCTCAATGCTTGTGAGCGGCAAATATACCTATCGCTACGTTCCCGGAAAACTTCAGGAAGTGGATGATTTTCCCAGTTGTAATCTTCTGGTCAGAAAAGAGGTATTTGCTGCTGTCGGCGGTTTCAGCACTGATTTTTGGCCCGGTGAAGATACCAAACTCTGCCTGGATATCACTCAAACACTGCATAAAAAGATTATCTATGATCCCGCGGTACTGATCTATCATCACAGAAGAACAAGTATTAAACGGCACCTGCAGCAAATAAGCAATTACGCGCTCCACCGGGGTTATTTTGTAAAAAAATTCCCCGCTACTTCTTTGCGACTGCCGTATTTCATTCCTTCGATTTTTGTTTTTGGTATAGTTTTCGGCGCCATTGCCTCCTGGTTCATACCCGCAGTGCGAAGTATCTATTATATCTGCCTTGCTGCGTATCTGGTCCCTGTTTTCGTCTACAGTGTTTCTGCAGGGTTCCATGATGACGGCAACCTACCCCGATCCTTCCAGCGCTCTGCCTTGATTACCCGTACGTTTACTGGTATAATACTGACTCACCTATCGTATGGGTTGTATTTTCTCCGAGGGCTTTGTGCCTGCAAACTGAAAGAAGAATAGTGAAAATCCTTATTTCATATCCGCCTTTAGCCGGCCTTAAAGGATGTCCAACCATCGGACAGAACCGGCAATTCCAATATTTTAAACAACCGACATACATTTATCCTGTTGTTCCCGCGCAAGCCGCCAGTTTATTAAAACGCTCCGGCCATGAGGTTATCTGGAATGATTGCCTGGCTGAAAATATCGATTGGAAAGGTTTTTTATCACTTATCAGGAAGCATAACCCGGATGTCATTGCTTTTGAGACAAAAACACCGGTTGTGAAGCAGCATTGGTGCATTATTAATGACCTGCGTCAGGAAAATGTAACCGCAAAAATAGTGCTCTTTGGCGACCATGTTACCGCCCTACCGGAAGAATCATTCCAGAACTCAACGGTAGATTTTGTTTTAACCGGCGGCGATTATGATTTCCTGCTTAAAAACCTCTGCGATGCCCTTCTGAAACCCCAATTTTCGGCAAATACGTTAGAACCCGGCGTTTATTACCGGGAGAACGGTTCTGTTAAAAATACAGGGCCTTTCAAACTTGACCATGACCTTAACGCGCTGCCTTTTATTGACCGGGAACTCACAAAATGGCAGCTCTATGCGTTTGAAAACGGCAATTATAAGCGCACTCCCGGAACCTATATCATGTCGGGTCGGGATTGCTGGTGGGGAAAATGCACGTTTTGCTCATGGCCGACGTTATATCCGACTTTTCGCGTACGCAGCGTCAACAATACGCTCGATGAAATTGGAGAGCTTATCCATACATATAAAGTCAGAGAGATCATGGATGATACCGGTTGTTTTACTACCGGTGAATGGCTCAGATCGTTTTGCCGTGGTATGATCGAACGGGGATATAATAAAAAGATATACCTAGACTGCAATATGCGTTTTGGCGCCCTTACTGCCGAAGATTTTAAACTTATGAAGAAAGCCGGATTCCGGCTTTTACTATTCGGTTTGGAATCCGCAAACCAGGTTTCACTTGACCGCGTCAATAAGAATTTAAAAATTGAGCGCGTTGCCGAAGATTGTATTGCTGCCACTCACAACGGGCTTTTCCCGCACATTACCATTATGTTCGGCTACCCGTGGGAAAAATATGAGGACGCACAAAAAACTTTACAACTCGGCCAATGGCTTTTGCGCAAAGGATATGCCTACACCATGCAGGCTACCGTAGTTATTCCCTACCCGGGGACTAAACTTTTCAGGGAATGCAACGAGCAGAACCTTTTACGATCACGTGACTGGGATGATTATGATATGAAAACGCCGATCATGGTTTCTCCGATTTCTGATGATGCATTATCCGGGCTTGTACAAGGGATGTATAAGATATCGTATCAGCCCGAATTTATGCTGCGGAAACTTCTTTCTGTCAGAGATATCGATGACCTGCGATATTATATACGTGCCGCAAAAAAAGTAGCCGGGCATGTCCTGGATTTCCGCTCGGCAAAGAAATCGTAACGTATGCCCCGCAAACAAACGTTCCAGATTGACCGGGATAACAGGCTTATCATCAAACGAGGCGACTGCTGCCTCAGGCCGAACGGATCATTTTCCATCGGCGCGAATAATTCCCTTATTTACACACTGAATGAAACTCCGGCGTGGCGGGCGACCAACCGTTTAAACGCAACCCTGCAATTTGAAGGTACCTGGCAGCTGGATAACGATTGTAATCTTATGCTTCGAGTCGGCGAAAACGGGGATAAACTTGTTTTAGCCGGCCGGTTGATTTCCTGCGACACCGATTCGTTTGTTTTTGAGATAACTTCACGCGATCATAATTCCAACAGCCAAATAAGTATCCTGCGCTTAACCGGCGTCTGGCAAACGGATGAAAACAGCAGTATAACATTCTCCGTGCAAAAGAAACGCTCGCCCGACACCCTCGTTCTTGAAGGGGCATGGCATGTAGATGCGCATAACAGGATCGTATACCGCTTTACGAAAACGGATCTCAAGCGAAAGCAGAATATTTCCAACACCATTCTTTTTGAAGGCCATTGGCAGATCACGGCGCAGAATCAATTGACATACTTCCTGGAACGGAGCCTTCATTCGGGATTCAATTTCAAGGCTCAATTGGAAAGCCCATCTATCAGAGCGGAAGAAGGCGTGATCAAGTACCGTTTAGGCGCGGGGTTTGAAGAAAAGGGCAGAAAACAGGAGAAGATACTTACCTTGTACGGTGCCTGGCGATTTTCGAATTCTCTTACATTAGACTTTGACATTTCTTATACAGAAGGTAAAATAAAAGGTCTTGGGCTTGAAGCCCAGTATCTGTATACCAGCAAGGATTCTGTTGTTTTCGCTTTTAGTGACAGCCGGCAGCAGCCCATGCAGTATACCGTAACGTTCTCACACCGATTTTTGAAAAAACTTGATTCGCGTGTTTTTATAACATTAAAGCATTCAAAAAGAGATTCGGGTATTGAAGCCGGGGTTCAGATACCGTTTTGAGCTCATAGATCATAGCTGATAGCTCATAGATTGAATCCCGCCGGGGCGGGAACTTCATAGCTTAAAACGATAAGGCTTATAATGTCATCCGCCACAAAGCATGGGGGACAGGCAAGGTCACAAGAGAAAGTTAAGAAGTTCTTGTATTTTACTTGTGACTTTGTGACCTTGAGACATTACTACCCGCACAGTTTTACGAATTAATGTTCCGCCAAAGTCGGATAGAAGTTAAAATGAAAGGATACGTATGAAGAAAGCGCTCATTACAGGCATTACCGGGCAGGATGGGTCCTACTTAGCAGAACTTCTTCTGGATAAAGGCTACGAAGTGCACGGTATTGTGCGCCGCGTCGCCCTTGAAGATCCGGAGAACCGGCTGTGCCGCATTAAGTCTATCCTTAACAAGATCAAATTACATTCTGCCAGTCTTGATAATTACCCGAGCATCTTTAATGTGGTTGAAAAGATTAAACCGCAGGAATGCTACCACCTTGCCGCACAAAGTTTCGTCAGCTATTCCTTTGAAGATGAATTTTCCACAATCACCACCAATATAAACGGCACGCATTATGTACTTTCAGCCATTAAGGAACGCGCGCCAAAATGTAAATTTTATTTTGCAGCCTCAAGCGAAATGTTCGGCCATGTGCATGAAACGCCGCAGGATGAAGAAACGCCTTTTCACCCGCGCTCGCCCTATGGTATTTCCAAAGTTGCCGGTTTTGACCTCACGAGAAATTACCGGGAAGCATATGGGATGTTTGCTCTTTCGGGGATCCTCTTTAACCATGAAAGCCCCCGCCGGGGGTTTGAGTTTGTTACGCGCAAAATCACCAATGCCGTTGCGGAAATTAAACTGGGACTTTCTCATGAAGTGCGTGTGGGAAACCTTGCGGCAAAAAGGGACTGGGGGTTTGCCGGAGATTACGTAAAAGCCATGTGGCTTATGCTGCAACAGGATAAGCCGGAAGATTTTGTCGTAGCAACCGGCCAGACGCACTCTGTTAAAGAGTTCCTTGAGCTTGCCTTCAGGTATGTCGGGCTGGACTGGAAAAAATATACGGTCATTGACAAAAACTTCTACCGCCCGTCAGAAGTGCATCTTTTATTAGGCAACTACGCAAAAGCCCGGAGAAAACTCGGCTGGAAACCGGAAGTAAAATTCAAACAGCTTGTTCAGATGATGATTGCGGAAGATTTAAAACGTCTGGGAGCCCGTTGTCGGGCATAAGAAAGGGATTGTATGGCTCAACCGCTGGTATCAATCAACGTCGCAACCTATAACTCGGCAAAGACGCTCTCCAAATGCCTTGAATCCGTACAAAAGCAAACCTATCAAGCGTGGGAAATCGTGATTATGGATTCTCACAGCAGCGATGCGACGCTCGAGATCGCCAAGAGTTATAACGCGCATATAGTTTTTGCGCCGACTCTTGCGACTGCCCGCAAAGCAGGCGCTGATGCAAGTACGGGGGACTATATCTTTATCCTTGATTCCGACCAGATCCTTGAGCCCGACGTCCTGGCGCGCTGCGTGCACGCATGCGAAGAAGAGAAGTTTGACGGAGTTACCCTTTTTGAAAAGTCGCTTATTATCCATAACACCTTTGTTGAGAAAGTCATCGCGTACGATAAAGAGATATTCCATTCTTTGCATGATGATGACCCGATCCACGGCACGGCGATCCCTCGTTTTTTCAGGGCATCGTTCTTTAAAAAAGTGGAATTCGAGAAAAACCCGCCTATAACTTTTGAGCACACGATCATCCATCAAAAGATCGTTGCAATGGGCGCCAAGATTACGTTTGTTGACGCCTACATTTGGCACCATGAAACCCCGACTATCAGAGATGTAGCAAAGAAATTCTTCCGCTACGGGTATTACTACATCCCCGCGTATAAATTCAATAAAAAGCTCGCGGTTGCACATAGTATGCCGCGCAGGACGTATTTTCACTGGAAAGCGCTTAAAAACCCGATCCTTTTTATCGGGTTATTTTATGTTTATTTTGTGAAGGCATCTGCCGCTGCGCTTGGCGCACTAACATATCTTTTGAAACGAAAAAAAGATGAATAAGGCATCATGCGCGACGGTTACCGTTTCAATCACGACCTTTAATCGGAACGCTGATCTTTCCCGTTGTCTGGATGCGCTGACAAAACAAACCGATACGGATTTCAGCGTCGTGATCGTTAATGGCGGCGATGAGAGCGGCGTGCGCGCTACTGCCGCGAAATTCCCGGCGCTTCATCCAAAGATTGTGACGCAAAAACGTACGGGCATTGTTGAGGCGCGCAATCTTTGCTGGCAAGAAGCTTCAACAGATATTGTTTGTATTATTGATGATGACCTGGTTGTGTCCCCCGGCTGGCTTACAGAAGTGCGGCAAACATTTGCGGCGGATGAATCGATCGGTGGCGTAAGCGGGCCGTCACTTATACCCGATGATAGGCAGACAAACAGGGACTTTGCGTTCTATATCGAACAATTCAGATCGTCAAAAAATCCGTTTTTCCGGATATTGGGGCTGATCTATTTTAACATTATCCTTGAAAATAAGATTACCGATATCGGCAGGATCTTGAAAAGCGGCGCGTTTAGCCCGGGATCGAATTTCAAGTCATGCCTGGTATTGCCGGCGCCTGTTGAAGTGGATTACCTGGAAGCCTGTAATATGAGTTACCGCAGAGATTTGTTTGTCCGGCTGGGCGGGTTTGATTATCTCTATGAAGGAACAGGCGAGTGGAATGAACCTGATTTTTGTTTCCGCCTGAAGAATGCGGGGTATACGCTTGTATTCAACCCGCGCGCGGTTGCCTGGCATTGCATCAGCCAGGAAGGTGTTTATTCGGCCCGTACCAATAGTTACGAGCGGATCAGGAATTTCATTTTCTTTTATATGCGCTGGATAAAACCGAATACGCTGGAAAAGTTTTTCCGGTTCAGCGCCAACATTATATTTATTGATCTGTACTGGATATTCAAATTTTTTCAAAGCAGGAACCCTGACTGGCTGCGCGGGTTAAGCGGGACCGTGACAGGGTTTATAGACGCGAGGCGGATATGCAAGTAGTTATCTTATGCGGCGGTAAAGGGACACGAATGGGCAATGACGAACTGCCAAAATGCCTTTTTCCCATAGGCGATAAGCCGATTCTCTGGCATATTATGCACAGCTACGCGTACTATGGTTTTAATGAATTCATCCTTTGCCTGGGCTATAAAGCCGGTAAAATAAAAGAATACTTCAGCAAATCAAATGAATGGAATGTCACCTGCGTTGATACGGGTGTTGAAACAAACACCGGAGGCAGGATCAAACGGATCAAAGAATACGTTAAAACCGATCTTTTTCACGCCACGTACGGCGACGGGCTTTCCGATATCAATATTGCCAAACTCCTTGAATTCCATAACACGCATAAGAAATTGGCGACCCTAAGCGCGGTAAAACCCCTTTCGCCGTTTGGAATCGTCGGTATTGACCCGGCTTCAAATTCCGTGACGCATTTTGAAGAAAAGCCCATTCTTGACCACTGGATCAACGGCGGTTTTTTTATTTTCCATAAAGACATCTTCCGTTATATCCACGATAATGATATACTGGAAAAAGACAGTTTCGAACGCGTTGTCGCCGATAAAGCGCTGAACGCCTATAAACACGAAGGTTTCTGGACCTGTATGGATACGTATAAAGATAATTTGCGGCTTAATGATCTGTGGGCATCGGGGCATGCGCCCTGGGCTGTATGGAAAGGAAAGCGATCATGAATTCATTTTGGAAAGATAAGCATGTCTTTGTCACCGGCTGCACCGGGCTTTTAGGCTCATGGCTTGTGCATTATCTGTTAAAGAATAACGCGCATGTTATCGGCTTGATCAGGGATGAACTGCCGAATTCAAATCTCACGCGGCTTAATCTTAAGGATAAAATCACCATTGTGCGCGGTAATCTGGAAGACCCCTTACTTATAAACCGCGTAATGAGCGAATACGAAGTTTCGGTCATTTTCCATCTTGCCGCTCAAACCCTGGTTACTGTTGCAAATAGCGACCCGATCTCCACCTTTGAAGCCAACATTAAAGGTACCTGGAACATCCTGGAAGCTGCCCGCCACTCAAAATTCGTTAAACAGGTCATTGTTTCATCGAGCGACAAAGCCTACGGCGAAAAAGATAAGCTTCCCTACCGTGAAGACGATGCGCTACACGGGCTTCACCCGTATGACGTTTCAAAAAGCTGCGCCGACCTTATTTCGCAAACTTACCACAACACCTACGGCCTGCCGGTGTGTGTAACGCGCTGCGGTAACCTGTACGGAGGAGGAGACCTTAATTTCAGCAGGATCATTCCGGGAACTATCCGCTCGGCGATCTTTAACGAAACGCCGATTATCCGCAGTAACGGTAAATATATCCGCGATTATTTTTACGTCGAAGATGCGGTCGACGCGCTTATGACACTTGTAGAAAAGATGCAGGATTCCAAGATCCACGGCAATGCCTTTAACTTTTCCAGCGGAATACACCTTAATGTTCTTGAACTTGTTGAACTTATCCTGAATTCCATGGAGAAGAGACTTAAACCAAGGATTCTTGACCAGGTCAAGCATGAGATTAAAGATCAGTACCTGTCTATTGATAAAGCAAAGAAAATGCTCTCCTGGAAACCGAAATTCGGCCTTGAAGCCGGCCTTAAACGGACGATTGGCTGGTACGAGGAATACTTCAAGAATAATAGGTAGTTAGTTCATAGTTCATAGCTCATAGCTGATAGCTCATAGGTTTGGTTCCGTTAGAAACGGCTGCATTAGCTCGTAGGTCATAGGTGATAGGAAAAACAAAAAACTACGCGTCCGCCTCCGGCGGGATACAAGCTATGACCTATGGGGTACAAGCAATGAGCTGCGAACATACGAGGAGTAAATATGATCGACATTGAAGCCCTAGAACTGGCACTCTCCAAAGAAGATGCATCGATAAAGCTCTATACCAAACTGATCTCTCAACATCCGAATCTGAAAGAGTTGCTTTATTTCCTGGTTTCCGAAGAAGAAAAACACAAGGATTTAATCAATAAGAAAATTGAAGAATTGAAGCGTTTTTGACGCAGTGACAACGTAGAATACTCACGGCTAATACCCTAGGTTTAAACGTATAATTACGTGATTCAATGAGTACTTCGAGTATGTCTAAAAAGCGTATTTTATTTGTTATCCCGCGAAATAAGTCGTTATTCGGCGATAAGACCACGGTTGCCGGACATCCGCACATTGGTGTTGCATATCTAAGCGCATTTTTAAAACAGAGTAATATTGAAATTGCTATTTACGATGACGGCGTTGATTTTGATCATGCGCAGATGCTTGATCAGATCAAATCATTTCAGCCGGATATAATAGGTATTACGATTTTCAGCTACTGTTTTGAATTTGCCAAAGAGCTTATCGGCAAGATTCGCTCTGCCACAAAAATCCCCATTATCGCCGGCGGCCCGCATGTTTCAGCGGTAAAACGCGGGATATTTGAACAACTCGATGTTGATTTCTCCGTTAAAGGAGAAGGAGAACATACCCTTCTTGAATTCCTGGATGAAATAAACAAACCCAAGCCTGATTATTCAACCATTGCCGGCCTTATCTGGAAAGATACCGGCAACCCAGTCGAGAATGCCGACCGGCCGCCTATCATGAACCTGGATGAGCTGCCTTTCCCGGATCAGGATAGCTTTCCGATGCAGCGCTATTCATCCAATATCAGCAAAGTCTATCCGCTTATTACTTCACGCGGATGTCCTTTTGGCTGCAATTATTGTTCTGTCAGGCTCTCCATGGGGCAGCGTTTCAGAGCACGCAGCGCTCAAAACGTCTTTGATGAAATCCAATTCCTGACCACACGGGGTTTCCAGGAATTCGCGATTAATGACGATTGTTTCACCCTGGATAAACAGCGGGCGGAAGATATTTGCGATCTTATTATTGAGCATAAACTCGCTATACGCTTCCAGCTTTTTAACGGTATTCGAGTTGATACTGTTACGCCGCGGCTTCTTAAGAAAATGAAAGCGGCAGGTTGTTTTTTTCTTTCATATGGATGCGAAGCAGGCACGGAAAAAGTCTTAAAAGCGATCAGAAAAGGAATACATCTGCAGCAGGTTCGTGATGCTGTCCGATGGACAAACGAAGCAAAAATCCACAATTCCGTTAATTTCATAATCGGGCATACCCAGGAGACATACCAGGATGCTTTGGAAACAATACGTTTTGCCGAATCGCTCCCCACGGATTTTGTTAATTTCTACAATCTTCTGCCGTATCCCGGGACAGAATCATTTGAATGGATACAATCTCACGGCAGGTTTCTTATTCCGCCGGAAGAATTCCTGCGCACTGTTTCGTACCGGGATAATTCCCCGGTGTTTGAAACTCCGGAATTCAGCGCTGAGCAGCGGTCAGAAGTGACCAGGCGGGGTTTTAATCTTTACCGTAAACGGATCCTTACGTACCGGTTAGGCAAAGGATTAGGCACGTGCATGTATTTAGCAACAAGCTGTGAACCAATCAATAAGTTGGCTACCAATTTTGCATTAGGGACCAATATAGGTAAACGCATTTACGGAGCGCTCTCTAAACGATCAGTCTCTTAATTAGCTCATAGGTCATAGCTCGTAGCTCAATGTTTCCGCCACAAAGCGCGGCGGACGAGTTCAAGGTTCATAG
>DAONEO010000018.1:0-25066 GCA_035403145.1 Candidatus Omnitrophota bacterium
CCGAATTCAAAAACGCCTTCAAAGGCCTTGGAATTGGTAGTACCGCCATAACGGTCAGAATCAGTAAAAATATCCAACCAGCTGTCACGACCAAGTTTTGAGTACACGAGCTTTGTCTGCCACTGCTTCCAGTCGCTGACTTTTTCATACCCAAACTTGACACCGGCGTCAAAACCGCCTAAACCGGTTTTATTTTCAAGGCCGGAAACGTTACGGATGTAATCTCCAAATACTGAAGCATACGGCACAAGCCCCTGAAACGGTTCAACAAAGGAAAGCTCAACACTCGGCTGAATCGCATCGTAATTATACGCATATCTTCCACCGATCAGCGTATTCCCGGAAAGCAAATATGGAGAACTGCCTGATTTGCTGTAAGAAAATTTCTGCGCTGCTTTAACAGATTGGAACTTATAGTATGTCAACGCCGACTTAAGATTCATCGTATCGGTAATCGCATAAGTAAACCCTGGCTGCAATGCTGCCATAAATGGCTGTTTATCAGTTCGTGAGTCATTCTTCAAAACAAACATAAGATTATTCATGAAGAAATTCAGCTTCTGATTGAACTGATACGCCAGATTAACTCCTGCGCCATCAGGCGTTATATCGCCTTTCCAGAAAACATCATGCGGCTGCCAAAGGTTGTTCTGAAACTTTCCGCCGATAATTGACAGATATTTGTTCGGCGTCCATTGACCATATGCATAATCAAGGACAATATCTTTAGAAGAACCCGGCGTATTGGCAGAGCTTGAATTCCCCAAAGTGATATTGCGTGAACGGGGATCTCCCGTTGTACCTGTGGCGATACCAACACCCATTTTAAGCTGATTATTAATTTTTGATTCAACACCAAGCCGAGCGCGAATGCGAGCGCGAGACTGATCCTGTAATGTCTTATCTTTATCCCATTCATATCGCAGGCGCATATCGCCCTTAAGCTTCACCTGCTGAAGCCATTGCGGAAGTGTCTCTGATTTTGCCTGTGCGATCTCACTCTTAATCTGTTCTTTTGTTTCCGTTGCTATAGCTTGCGCTTCCCCTGCACTTAAAACACCTTTTTCAACAAGCTTATTCAGTAGTAAATCAATTTCTCCTGCAAAAGCATACTGCACGGCAAAACAAAATAAAAACATTGCTCCAAGTGTTCTCTTTAAACATGTGCCCATTTCTTCCCTCCCTTATTGTGGTTAATACCCTTCACGCATATCCCTGATAAAACATATCCAATGCGCGGGTTTCTTCATCGACGATCTCGCTCAAAAAATGTTTTATCCGTTCGATGATTTTTAATACGATTCTATTCATACTCGTCTCCTTTCGTTGACTAAAGTATAAAGGAACCTGATTAAATCGAAATGAGGGGGAGGTTAAATGTGGGTAAAATAAAAACGCCCCTTGAGCAGGGGCGTTTACAAAGAATACGGGGGTTGTGTTAGTTTATTGTGGGAGGGTAAACCAAAATGACGAGCCCAGGCCTTCGGTGCTTTCTACGCCGACCTGTCCGCCGTGAAGCTCGACGATATGTTTGACAATGGAAAGACCTAAGCCCGTGCCGCCTAGTTCACGCGAACGGGCAGTATCAATGCGGTAGAATCTCTCGAAAATCCGAGGAAGTGCTTTTTCTGGAATGCCACTGCCAGAATCCTGAACAACAATTTTTGTTTCTCCGGAAGAGTCTTCGACGCGAATGCGCACCTCTCCTCCGTCTTTATTGAATTTTATTCCATTATCAATCAGGTTGGTAAAAACCTGCTCAATCCTATGCTTATCTGCCTGTATCGAGCGAGATTCCGGGATCTCGTTTATTACGGTGACGTTTCGCTTTCGGGACTGTGTCGTAAATCCGGCAATAACTTTATTCACTAATCCAGACAAAGAAACCGCTCCATGTTCAAGTGTAATCTGACGCGATTCAAGCGAAGAAAGAATCAAGAGATCATTTATTAAGGTATCAAGCCGGTTAACATGATCCTGAATAATACCTAAAAATTCTCGGCTATCTTTTTTGTTATCAACCGCACCCTCCAGAAGTGTCTCAACAAAGCCTTTAATCGAAGTAAGCGGGGTTTTTAGTTCGTGAGACACATTGGCAACAAAATCCTTGCGCACCGTTTCTAGGTGCCGGATATCAGTTATATCATGAATCACCAGTAAACATCCGGTAACAGCACCGGCATGCAACAACGCAGTCGCGTTAATTTCAATATTTTTTCGCAATGGCCAATCAAGAGAGAGTTCACGCACTGCCCCCTGCCCCTGCTTTAATACATGCGCAGCAAGATCGGCTATTTCATGGATACGAATAACCTCAAGAAGGAATTTTCCTTCTGCTTCGCCTTTGGTAACTGAGAAAAGTTTTTCTGCGGCAGGATTTACGGAAAGAATTCTTGTGTCGCGGTCTAAGGCAATCACGCCTTCTGCCATACTACTGAGTATAGCAGTGGCTTGCTCTTTTTCACCCTGCAAACGCTTCAAAGCGCCTTCAAGCGTATCAAGTGCTTCATCAAGATTTTGCGCTAATGCACCGATTCCATCGGAAGAATGAATATGCGCACGCTGACTGAAATTTCCTGAAGCGATATCTCGTAAGGTTTGCGTAAGAGATTGCAGCTTTTTCTTAGACTCCAACCAAAGCATGGTTACTCCTGACTTTCAAACCGATACCCGTAATTCTTTACAGTAACAATACGCTTTGCTGCGGATTTAAGTTTTTTACGAAGAGTTCTGATATGTACATCAACAGTACGGGTTTGAATTTCCATCGCATTATCAAAGCCCCAGATAGTATCTAAGAGATGATCCCGCGAAAGAACACGCCCACGCGCCTTAAGAAGCGTTTTCAAAAGTTCGAATTCTTTGGCTGTTAATTCAACTTTCTTGCCGGATACCGTAACCGTAATCTTTGCAAAATCCACCAGCAAATCTCCGTCATGAAAAGTCTCACCTGACTCTACGGACTCTTTACCACGCCGTAAAACTGCCTTTATACGAGCGATGAGCTCTTTAACGCTAAAAGGCTTGGTAACATAATCATCCGCACCTAATTCAAGTCCGACAACTTTATCAGTCTCTTGACTTTTTGCCGTAAGCATAATAATAGGGATCTGGGCGGTCTTTTCGTCTTTTTTAAGCTGGCGACAAACCTCAAGCCCGTCAATTTCAGGAAGCATCAGGTCAAGAATAACTAAAGCAGGCCTTTCTTCAAATGCAGTGACAAGCGCGTCTTTACCATCATAGCTTGTATACGTTTTGAATCCTTCTTTCTTTAAATTATAATCAATGAGTTTAACAATATCCCGCTCATCATCAACAATAAGGATTTTCTCTTTCATTCCATGCTCCTTCCGGCGCAGGCACGTACACAAACACCGCAAATATACTGAGCAACCAGCTTCAAACGCTGGAATTCTTTCAATTTTTCAAAACAAGCCATGTGGTCAAAATCTTCCTGCTGCTCTTTAATAGCGCCGGCCGGACACACAGCGATACACTTTCGGCAGCTGCCGCAGGAATCATGTAACGGCGTATCGATAGGAAGCGGCATATCGGTAAGCACCGTCACCAAACGGACCTGGCTGCCGTATTGTTTGGTAACCAGAAGATTATTCCTGCCAAGCCAGCCAATTCCCGCTAAAACAGCGAGTTTTTTATGCGACAGATGCGCGGTCTGCTTAACCCAGTCAACAATCTGCGAAGCAGGGATTGCCGCGGCGGAGAATCCTTTTTCCTGAATCGCATTCGTCAGGCGCAGCGCCGCCTGATCAAGAAAAACATTGACGGTCCGATAGTGATGGAAATACAGGGGGGTCGGCTGCGTCTGGGCTTCCTCGAGGATACTGCCGGAAAGCCGCATCCCTAAAACAAGAGCCGTATCAAAACGTTTCAGTAATGCCTCGGAGAGCTTAAACTCCTGCTTTACTCCTGCGATATCGGCGACGCCGAAAAAAGTGAATCCAATGGCCTCGATTACTTTTTTAAGCTCGTCGTAATTCTTTTTTTTATCCATGTAGTTTCTTAAGGTAAACCATGAGGATGGAAATTGCCGCAGGTGTCACTCCTGAAATACGCGACGCTTGTCCAAGATTCAATGGTTTAAAACGGGTTAACTTTTCGCGAATCTCACGCGAAAGCCCGCTCACAAGGGTATAATCCATATCAGCGGAAAGTTTTATTTTCTCCAGGTTTTTAAAACGCTCGACTTCGGCTAACTGCCGGGTAACGAACCCAGCATATTTTACATCAATTTCTACGCCGGCAGAAGCAAAATCAGGGATGGTTTCTACTCCCTGGTCAAGCTGGCGAAGCTGTGCAAATGTTATCTGAGGACGTTTCAAAATCTCGGAAAGCGCTGTTGGCCTGCGAATTGGTGCCGTACCAAGCTGTTCAAGCGCCTGCGTAGTCTTAGCTGACGGTTTCAGGTGATGCGAATTCAAAAACGAGATTCCCGCTGCTATTGCCTTTTCTTTTTCCTGAACTCTACGATAACACTCTAAAGAAACCAATCCCAGGTCATATCCAAATTTTGCCAAACGCTGATCAGCGTTATCTTCCCGTAAAATAAGCCGGTATTCAACGCGCGAAGTAAACATGCGATACGGCTCATTCGTACCTTTCGTGGTCAGATCATCAATTAAAACACCGATATACCCGCTGGCGCGGTCTAAAACAAGCGGGAGACGTTGCGTAACACGTAACGCAGCATTAATCCCGGCAATTAATCCCTGGGAAGCCGCCTCCTCATACCCTGTTGTGCCGTTAATCTGCCCGGCTAAATATAAATTCTTGATCGCCTTCGTCTCAAGTGTAGCAAAAAGCTGCGTTGGCTCAACCACGCCATGTTCAATTCCGTAGCCGAATGTAATAACCTTTGCCTCTGCTAAGCCTTCAATGGAATGAATTATATCAAGCTGCACATCCTCAGGTAGACTGGTAGAAATTCCATTCGGATATATTTCGTTCGTGGTAAGACCTTGCGGCTCAAGAAAAACCTGATGGCGGTCCTTATCGGAGAATTTAACAATTTTATCCTCAATAGACGGGCAATATCGCACTCCCGTCGCCTTGATTTTTCCGGCATAGAGCGGCGAGCGATCAAGATTATCGCGAATTATCTGATGTGTTTTTGTATTGGTATAGGTTATGTGGCACGGAACCTGTTTTGGTGCAAACTTTTTCGTGGAAAACGAGAATGGTTGCGGAGGATTATCTCCCTCCTGAATTTTGAGGCCGCTATAGTTAATGGAATTCTTATCTAAACGCGGACAGGTCCCGGTTTTAAAACGTAATACCGTTAATCCGGCATCAACTAAATTCTTTGCCAAGGCAACTGAGGCTTGCTCATGAATGCGGCCTCCCGGCCTATGCTCCAAACCAACGTGAATTAAACCATTTAAAAATGTTCCGGCAGCAATTACTACACATGTGGCAGAAATCTCTTCATGCGCGCTCGTCTTAATACCACGAACTATTCCGTCTTCAATCAGAAGTTCCGTTACCTCTGTTTCAATAACAGTGAGATTCTTTTGGCTGGTCACCAAATCAATCATGTATTTGTTATAGAGATACATGTCAATTTGCGCGCGCGAGGAATGAACTGCCGCTCCTTTTGAGGCATTAAGAATACGGAACTGAATGCCGCAGGCGTCAGCTGCTAAACCCATTGCGCCGCCCAGTGCGTCAATTTCTTTGACAAGCTGGCCTTTTCCCACCCCGCCAATAGCCGGATTACAGCTCATAAGGCCGATAGTCTCTTTTTTTAAAGTGATCAGAGCGGTTTTACAACCCATGCGGCTACTTGCAAGTGCTGCTTCAATACCCGCGTGCCCTGCTCCGATAACGAGAATGTCGTAATGCATAGAAAATACGATAATTCGGTTTTCGGTTTTCGGTTTTCGATTAGCAAAACATGGGCCGCTAACCAATAACCGTAAGCCGCGAACCGTATTTCTAAACCACTTCTAAATTAATTCCTCGATCTCGAACTTTTTTAAGAAATTCCGCAATCACAGCTTCTGCATCCTTGCTGCCGGCAACTAAACCCATATGCATGCCATATAATACCAGACAAAAACCAGCGGGCGTTATTTTTTTAATCTCAAATGTGGCATGGCTCAGGCAAATTTTTTCCTCTAGCCTGCGGCATATGTCAGCCACAGGTTCTTTAAGTTCACCCGAGAATCGCAGCATTACTTCCAAACCGCCCGCCTCCATGAAAACCCTCCAGAAAGCCAAATGAGGTTGCACTTATGGTAAGCGCAACCTCACAAGACATACAATAAGACTATATTCTCAGCCTAGCACTTTGAGTAACCGCAGGAAAGACATTTGACACAGCCTTCCTCATGACGCAATGCGCCGCTGCAATCGGGGCAAACACCGATAATATCACCTTTTTTTGCGGGAACACCAATCGCGATCTTATCATCATGATGCGAATGTTTCATTGCTGTCTGCTCAAACTGCAACTTTGCCTCGGCATCAATACCGTTCACAAGCCTGCGCTCAATAACCCGCGCAATAGCATCCGCGCATGAAAAAATCCGCTGCCCTTTTTCCCATGACGGAGACGGACAACGGATATTGCTTAATTGTTGTATGATCGACTTGAATTCAACTCCTGCACGGAATGCAAGCGAAACAAGACGACCGATAGCTTCAAGCTGAGAACCGGCGCAACCGCCCGCTTTACCCATCTGCGTAAAAAGCTCAAACGGCCTGCCTTCCTCATCGAGATTAATAGTAACATACAAATTCCCGCAGCCGGTAGCGACTTTCGTCGTCGTTCCCATAACAACTTCCGGACGCGGACGCGGGGCGATTTTGCCCGGTTCAACAACAACCTTGGTTGACTCTTTGGTCTGCTCTTTCACTACCCCGACATTCAAGACCTGCTCTTCACGGCTTCCATCGCGATAAATAGTAATACCTTTACAATCAAGTTCGTACGCCAGCAAATACGCCTTACGGACTTCATCGATTGTGGCGTTATGCGGAAAGTTGATCGTTTTGGAGGTCGCGTTATGCACATATTTCTGGAATGCCGCCTGCATGCGCACATGCCACTCAGGTTTAATATCATGCGCAGTAACAAAAAGCTTACGCACATCTTCAGGAATTTCGGTAATATCCTGCAATGACGGACGACTTGCAATTTTCTCCATGAGCTCTTTTGAATAAAAACCGCGCTCACGGGCAATTTCTTCAAACAAAGGATCGACCTCAACCAATTGATCCTTATCCATGACGTTGCGATAATACACAACCGCAAACAACGGCTCGATGCCGGAGGAACAGGGCCCCGCGATAATGCTGATGGTTCCCGTCGGAGCAATGGTCGTTAACGTGGCATTGCGCAGTTTTACTCCGCCTTCTTTTTTATCATAGATGCTTCCTTTAAACGCAGGAAATGTACCGCGCTCGCCTGCGAGCTCCTCGGAACGCGCCATCGCCTCATCACGGATGAATTTCATTACTTTCTCGGCAAGAGCTACCGCTTCTTCGGAATTATAGGAAATTCCCATCTGAATCAATAAACTCGACCAGCCCATAACGCCGAGGCCGATTTTTCTTGTCGCCTTCGTCGCTTTTTCAATTTCAGGCAGTGGGAATTTATTAACATCAATAAGGTTATCCAGGAAATGTACCGCCAGCCGTGTAACTGCACGCAACCTATCCCAGTCGACCTCGGTGAAAGCGCCTTTACGCTTAAAAATTACCGAGAGATTGATCGAACCCAAATCACAGCTTTCATACGGTAACAGGGGTTGCTCTCCGCACGGATTAGTGCTCTCAATAGCCCCCAACTGCGGCGTCGGGTTATGCTGATTCAGACGGTCGATGAAGATAATCCCCGGTTCACCTGTTTTATGCGCATGCGTTACGATCGAATCAAAAACTTCTTTAGAATTAAGCCGTTGCACTGATTTCTTGGTATGAGGATCGATCAAATCGTAATCTTCGCCTTTTTCCAAATGCTTCATGAAATCATCGGTAATCCCGACGGAGATATTAAAATTCGTAATCTCCTTGGTATTATCCTTGCAGGAAATAAACTCCATGATATCAGGATGATTAACCCCGAGGATCCCCATATTTGCGCCGCGCCGCGTGCCGCCCTGTTTAACCGCTTCGGTTGCCGCATCATAAACCTTCATAAAAGAGACGGGCCCCGAAGCCACACCGCCCGTTGAGCAAACCACTGAATTTTTCGGACGCAATCTGTTAAAAGAGAATCCCGTGCCGCCGCCCGACTTATGGATCATCGCCGTCGACTTTAACGTCTCAAAGATCGATTCCATGGAATCTTTGATCGGCAGGGTAAAACAAGCGGAGAGCTGCCCGAGTTCCTTACCGGCGTTCATCAGACAGGGAGAATTCGGTAAAAATGCCAACTCGGTCATAACAGAATAAAATGAGTCCTTAAGTTTTGCTACCTCCTGCTCTGATTTACCGTAGAGTTTATCCGCGGCTGCGATTGCCCGAGCCACCCGGCTAAACATCTCTTCGGGAGTTTCGGTCACTTTACCTGATGCGTCCTTGCTCAGGTATCTGCGCTCAAGCACTTTAAGCGCATTTTCGGAAAGCTGTAACGCCATGGTTACCTCCGCACGTTGAAGGGTTGTGAAAATGTGGGATTTATTGCACCCCTATTATATAGCAGTCAAAAATGCTGTCAACAAAAAAAATACTACAGATTGTGTTCTTAAAACCGGAGTACACAAGAATTTGTGTTTCATCGACGAGTGGTGTTGCGCGTTTATAGGCTGCGGCAGGATTCGCGAATAACTAATTCTGTCGGCAGAAAAATCTTTTCAGTTTTCGGTCTCTTCTTTGATGACATGACCAAAGACAAACGTTTCACGCTTTCTTGCGCCATCTTTATAAGCGGTTGCCTGACAGTCGTCAAAGCAACAGGACCATATAAGCCCGAAGGATTATCATCAAATCCTATTATCGAAATATCCTGAGGAACATTTTTCCCGAATTCACGCGCGACAGCCATCACCTCAAGCGCCATGGAATCAGACGCGATAAAAAGTGCGGTTGGCTGATCCGCAAGTTTAAAAAGCGTCTCGGCTGCCTGACGCGCCTGCCCCCGTGAATAATCGGTCTTCAGAATATACTCCTTGCGCACAGGGATATTGTATTTAACAAGTGCCTCTTGATACCCGGCCAAACGATCCGCTGCGGCTTGCGTTACGATGTCTCCGGTTATATGGGCGATCTTTGTATGGCCGTGGCTTATTAAATACTCAACCGCAGAAAATGCGCCCCCTTTATTATCAACGGCAATGCAATCGACGTCAAGATCCTTAACGTAGTAATTAATGACTATCGAAGGGATATTCTGCTGAAGCGCTGCTTCAAGCTGGTGACGATTGCCGATAAGATCGGAAAAAATCATGCCGCCGGCGCCGCGCACGCTTATCGAAGAACGGCTGTCCGTCAGGTGAAGCAGCAGATCAAGTTTTAAAGCCTCGCAGAGCGTGCCGATACCACGAATAAGTTCCAGAAGATAAAACGAATAGAACATCCCTTCATACCGCGGCACAACCAGGGCAATAACATTGCTCTTACCTGTTGCCAGACGCTGCGCCAGAATCGACGGCTGATAGTGCAGATCTTTAACCACATCAAGAACTTTACGCTTATTGCGCTCTTTTACCGAGGGAAATTTATTAATAACGCGGGAAACGGTAGTAATAGAAACACCGGCGAGACGTGCGACATCTTCAATAGAAACATTCGAGGAAGACTCTTTTTTACGACGCACCATTGATCTATCCTTGCAAGCAAAGCCTTGATCTGCTTATTTAACGATATCGCCCACTTTCAAAATGGCGGCAGAACCTTTTTTCACATCACAAGCAGCAATTGATTTCCGGACTTGAATAACTTCAAGAGATGCCGTCTGTTTACCTTCACGTAACACCTGCAACACATCGCCGACCTTAACACCGGCATCTTCCCCGATATCAACGATGATAAAATTGTTTTCTTTGTTAATAGCCAAGACTCGACCGCCCGATGTAGCCGCTGCAACAGGGGCGCTTGGCGCCTCAAGGCTCGGGCGCACAACGATAGGGGCCAGTTCAACGGAGTCGTCTTTGGCGCCTCCCATGCTGGTCTTGCCTTCTTTCGTAGCGTATACTTGTTTCTTCAACATATCAATCTGCGACATTTTATCCCGCAGCATCGTATCCATCTCACCAAATCTGTTCTCGTATCCATTATTCTTCTCCAACAACTCCATCATACGGCGTTCCAATACCACCTTACGGTCGTTTAATGAACGCAGCTGACGGCGAAGAAGCTGATTCTCGTTCTTAATGGTCTTAAAAGAATCCTCAGTTTGGAATTTATCGTTCTTTTCACGGACGAGCTCTTGCGCGACGCTATCCATAATCTTCTGATTATAATCAATTTTCCGTTTCAACTCCTGGCGTTCGCGGGAAAGATTCGTCACCTCAAGCTCAAGGCCTGATTTATCGCGCTGTAATTGTTCATTCGCAATTTGAAAGTTCTTAAGTTCACCGCGGATGGATTCAAGCTGAAATTCCATATCGGTCTTGGCCTTGACAACATTGGCCCAATAGGCATCTTCGGCTTGGCTTGTTCCCGGGGTATAGGTGAATTGCGGCTGCGGAGCAACAACCGGCGATTGTTTCGATTTTTCTTTGGCTTGCTTTAATTGAGCAGTCAACTCTTCGCGGGCCTTATCGATGATATCATATTTTTTCTGCAATTCGTCGCGTTCAAGACGCGTCTTATCCATCTCGGAAGAAAGGGCATTTAATTTGTCTTCATACTGCTGTTTTGACTGGATGAATTCATTGACCTGGGCAACTAAAGAAGTGTTCTCTTTTTTCAAAGAATCGCGTTCTCGCTCAACTTCCATCTTCGAATTAAAATTCATGAATAAACTGGCAATTAAAAGAATTATGATTCCGCCCAGCGCTATAAGAACAAACTTGATTTTCTGATCCATCACCCCTCCTCTTGGCTTACCCGAGCCGTGCAAACAAATTCTGCATTACCAGGCTTGCGGCGCCGATCGCAACAGCATTTTCACGCAATTGCGAATATGTGATTTTGAGATCTTCAGTCGTCTCGCGAAACGACCAATCCCTGACCGTGGCAATTACTTTATTTAAAAATTCTTCTCCGGCTTCTTCAAACCCCCCGCCGATAACAACAACCTGCGGATTCAAAAGATTGACGAGCTGAGAGATTTTAATGCCCAATCGATGCGCAGCATCCTGCAATGCCGCCGATGAAACAGCTTCTTTCGCGCGAGCAGCTGCAAAAACAGTTTTTAAAGTAGCGTCTGCGACATTTGTTGAAGTAATCTGACTGAACAAAGCCGCCGCCGCTGTATCCTGACCGAGCTTTGTCTTAACTTCTTCAACAATTCCTAAATCCATCTCCCAGCGTTTTATAAAACAACTCCTGGCCGCCGGACAATTAAAAGCATCCTGTTCTTTATAATTATAAACGGCTGTCTCTCCTGCATACCCTTGAGAACCGGTAAAGATCTCGCCGTTAATCATTATGCCGCATCCCACGCCTGAGAACATATACAATACATTCTTATATCCGCGCTCAAGATCAAGCCAATGCTCGCCGAAACAGGCGGCGGTTGCATCGTTTTCTATTAAAACGGGAAGATTAAATTCTTTCTCAATGAGCTCTCGTAACTGCAAATCAACAGTCGCGTAGGTGTAATACTGATCGACCTTTTGCGGCCAATGGATAGCGCCGGTCTTCTTATTAACAAGACCCGCGACCCCGATACCGACACCTTTTAGATTCGGCACATATTCTTTCGAGCGCTTGACAACTTCACGCACAATTTCCATCGTGCATTCAGTAACCTGGCGCACCGATAACGATTGAGGCCGGGCAATCTGCGTTTTTGTAATGATATTCCCCTTTAAATCCGTTAAAAGCCCAACCATGTTAACCAGGTTAAGCCCCACGCCGATGGTGTATGCTGCGCGCGGATTTAAATCCAAAAGGGTAGGCCGTCTGCCGCCTTCGGAAACATCAAGCTCTTTTTCGTAAACGAGATTGTGCTTAATAAAGTCGTCGATATAATTGGAAATCGTAACGACATTAATGCCCATTTCCTTGGAAATCTCAGGACGGCTGATTGGCCCGTACCTACGCAAAATTTCCAGGATATCAATCGTGCGTTTTTCCTTCTCGGAGAATTCCTCCCTGCGGAATTCGGTCGTACGCATCGATTTATGTACCTTTCCCCGTGGCAATTATAAGAGAATTTCCGCTTGAAGTATAAGCAGCAGAAGCGGATAGAAATAATTATTTTATCGATTTAGTTATACTATGAAAGGGGGGTTACGTCAAGCAATTTTAATCCCTTGCGCAAAATCACTGTTTCCCTGAAATGAAGATCAACACCCACACGAGCCTGTTACTCCAGGAAAGAAACTCCGGGCTCAAATCCGGAAGAATTCCCTGTTTTATTCCACATCAACCAGATATATTCCGCGGTCAATAACACCGCTGGGAGAAACAACCACAACATTAATCTCTTTATTCCCGGATTGTCTATATTGCGTATTAAATTCCGAGACACCCGCTTCCGGTTGCGCGCTGCCAAGATACCCCGACCACAGATACTGGATCTCCGGCTGCATACACCCGCTCTCTCCGGCATACGCAATAGCAGATAGTGTCGATTCATCCCCGCGGGCAATTTTCACAGGCGTCGCCTTTAAAGAAACTCCTGCGCCATTATATGGCTGAGCCTCCGCCTTCAAGGAAACATCGAGGAACGTTTTAAGATTGCTTTCGATAGGGCGTGTCTCTTCAATCTCAGCCAAACGCTGTCTGGCTAAAGTAACCGTATCTTGAAAACCTTCCTGCGCTTTTCCCAACAGCGTATTGTAATAGGCGCTTGCCTTTTCCGTTTCTCCCTGCCACTGGGCAAGAAGTCCGAGCTGATACAGGCTGGCAATCGCCTGCGGTGTGGGATGCTCCATCGCTCCAAGCTTCTCAAAAGTCGCACGCCCCGCGTCTATATCACGCTTAACATACACGTTAATTAAAGCATTTTTATACAACGCCTCATCACTATACCGAGTCTGCGGGAAACGCTCCAGTAATTTCTCAAATGCGGCCTGGGCATCCAGAAACTCTTTTGATTTTTCAAGATTAAAAGCGCGGACATACGAATACGATTCATCAAGTGCAGCCCCGCTCGTGCTTTGATCGGCCTGCTTAAAGAGTTTTTCTGAATACTGCGGGTCTGACGGATCTTTATCTTTATAGGAAAACAAAACTGCCGCTTCACGTAAGGCTGAAGCCGTCTTTTTTACGTCGCCTTCCTTTTGCAGGCGGTCAAAATAGGCGTCATACAAAATCTCGGAAAGATCAAGATTTCCGGCAACTCGAAATGACTCGGCTTCGGAATGAAGGGTCTCATTACTAACCGTGCCGCTCAATAATTTCTGGACGTACATATGGTAGACTTCCCGCGCTTTTGATTTTTCCTGACCCGCAAGAAGCCCGTCAGCGATATTTTTTATCGTGCCGATATCGGATGTTTTTTGGTTCAACGCTTCGGTAGCCTTCATAAGATCGTTCAACGCACTCTCGCGAAATGTATCCTGCTGGTCGTTATGCAACTGCCACAATAAAAATACCGCGTTGGCATGCACGCTCTCGTCGGGACCAGTCTCTGCAATTGACTTGGCAGCGTGCCCGACCAATTCATCGCGATAGGCATTCCCCTGAGCAAAATATTCATCCCAGAGCTGCTCACTTTCAAGATACTTGAGCTGCAAATACCGCGCCAAAGCGATATAGTAATCGGTATACGGGGCAAGATTCTTTTTCTTTTGAGCAAGCGACTCTAAATACGTAATATAATTCGCAAACGAATGCTCTTTGGAATAATACGCGGTTAACCCGTCAAAAGCGCTCTGTAACTCTGCGCTTGTCTTTGCTTCCATCACTTCCTTGGTCATTGCTGCCAGCGAATCCGACTCCTGGCAAACCGCGCACCCGACACGCATAATAAAAATAGACGCAAACAAAACAGCCGCGAATAAGATTTTTTTCATAGTCATCCCTGCTTACTGTTTCCTGGTTTTTGCTTTTTGTTTTTGACCGATATGCTGCCCGGGATTTTTCCAGAATTCCCGGATAACATAATAGGCTTTACGCGGAACGCGCTTGTTAATCCCGTTCTCTATCTCGGAAGAAAGGGCCACAATACCAAACCATTCTTCATTCATATTCTTATTATCTTTGGCCTTGATATCGAAATAATACTGCCCGTTGCTCCAACCCGGTTCCAGGGAATGATCGGACCAACCCGCAGGATCAGAATCATTATGCTTCCACCATTCATCAGTCCACTCAAAAATAACACCGCCTAAACAATTACCTTCCCCTGTTTTGCGACCGGCGACATTTTCATAAATTTGACGCCACTGTGATTCCAGGAAAAACGCCTGCATATTCTGATCTTCTTTATTCATATACGCATCATAGGCATCAGCGCCAATCTCGCTTAAAACAATAGGCTTATCGAATGTCATACGCAACGACTTGAAAAGATTGCCGAATGTTTTCCCGCGATAAATGATACAGGCGATCAAATCAACATCCGTGCACATCTTTGCCGCAGTCTCCAGACCGACAAGCTCCCCGTTGCCCAACGCAACGGGATGATTAGCATCAACCGCATGCACAGCCTTTGCGATATCATTAACATAGGAATAATAAATTTCCGCCCGCATCTGGTTTTGCTTCTGCGGTTCTTTTTCTTTTTCAATATCGTCCGAGGTCCACGGGTTAACGCGCCCCAGGCAGGAATAATTATTTTCATTGCCAAGAGTCCAGAATAAAACCCCTGGCTCATCTTTATAGAGCATAACCATATCAACAACTTCCTGTTTAATGCGATCCTGAAAACGTTTGTCACCGTACAACGGACAGGGATATTCCCAAAAACCAAGCCAGTGCCCAAGGATAACCCGAATACCATATAAAGAATATAAATCCCGTATAACCTGTTTTACCGCTTCGGGGTTTTCTCCGGTCTGATAGATCCTAATTGTATTGATCCCCATCTCCTTCATAAGTTTCCCGTCGGTAATCCACGGCTTAGCCGGATCGCTCCACCAGTCATATTCATGATTTTTGCCGATGGGAATGGGACTGTAACAAACGCCTTTTACGATAAATGGCTTGCCGTTAACAAGAAGCTGATAACTTTTGTTGGGGAGTGTCTTTATGGAAACCTTGTTTGGTTTTGCCTGCGGGGCTGCACCAACCATAAGTGCCGCAATACAAAAACCGCAAGCCGCAAGGATTAATCCCTTGCGGCTTACGGTCATTCTATGAACTATAAACCATGAACTCTGAACTAATTTATTCGTATTTAATCTCATCCAGATAGAACGTACATCCTTCCGGATTAACGTCAACGTTCGTTGCCCAGCAGAACCCGCCAATAATATTGGAGATGTCCTTGCCTTTTAAGTCAATGGTGTATTGTGTCCACTCTTTGTTCAAGACAACCGGACCGATACCCGCGGTATCGGTATCAGAGAACTCGCCCATGATGCCGCCCATCTTGAACTCTTCAATGCGCTCGCCGCCTTTTGCGCCACGCGCCCAGAATGTAACCTTGGCCGCTTTTGAAAGATCAAAACCTGCGTCAACATTACCCCAGTTATTTGCCGGGTGCTGCCAATACATGCCTGCCCAGCGGGCGCCATTGGTGCCTTTTCCGCTATAGATGATTTTAATACAGGTATCCCCTAAATAGGGATCTTCAGTTGAACCGGTCTCAATTTTAATATCGCCATAATCTCCCATCCACCCTGAAGGAATAAAATGATTCTTGGCACTTGACCTGTCGGCAAAAACATAGAACGGCATTGCTTCCTGTTTTTTACCTTCCGGCTTCATTGCAGGATCGTTCTCATACTGGACATCATCAATGTAAAAAACTGCGCCTTCCGGATTCAAATCCGCTGTTGTAACCCATCCGAAACCGCCGCTGACATAGGTAAGATCCTTACCCGCCAGGTTAATCGTATATTGCTGCCACTGCGGTGTTAATGTTACCGGCCCCATCTCGACGTTAGCTGTATCAGGATATTGCCCTTTGATACCACCGACGACAAATTTCTGGATAACTTCCCCGCCCTTTGCGCCGCGCGCCCAGAATGTAATTTTCGTCATGCCGGTCAGGTCAAAACCGCCTTTTTTAGTTCCCCAGTTATTTGCCGGATTCTGCCAATAGACGCCAGCCCAACCCTGTCCCTGCGTTCTTTTACCGCTAAAGGTAAACTTCAAGGATGTTGTCCCACCGTGCGCATTCTCCATGCACTGGTCGTCAAGTTTAATATCACCGACATCTCCCATCCAACCTGAAGGAATGAAATGATTATCCGGTGATTTCTTGTCAGCATAAACCAAGAACGATTTTCCCTTTACTGCTGGTGCTGCTGCCGGTACCGCTGCCTTTGCTGCTTCCTCAGCGCAAAATCCTGCCGCAGGAATAAGCAAACACATCGCCACCACTACTGCGAGTATCTTCTTCATCTGTACATCCTCCCGTTTTTTGTTCATACTATTTCCACAGTTTTTTATACGTAAAATACGATTTCCGCAATTGTCTTAAGAATGGGCTGTTCTTACCATCACCCTGGCTGGTAACACCAAGCCATTCCTCGTGCATATATCCATCAGGAAAGGGTCCCGCCCACAAAGCCTTAACATCATGAACGCTGGGCTCATAGGCCTTCCACCACTCATCAACCCATTCAAAAACAACGCCCCCGATAGCATTTCCCGCGCCGCCTGCAAACGCCATATTATTGGCAATATCTTCCCATGAACCTAAATGATATTGCGCCTGCAACTCTTCCGCCTCATCTTCAGCTTTTCCTTCTGCTTTCGCAGGACAACCAAACTCCGTAATAAACGCCGGTTTATCAGCATAATCTTTGACCTGTTTCCAGAAAAATCCAAACCCGTATTCACCGCGATAGGCATTCGTACCGAATATATCAATATCCGGACAATCTTTGCCGAATTTATCAAGGAACATAATATCGCCGCTGCAAATGGCAACCGGATGATCCGGGTCAATCTCTTTAATCTTTTTTGCTACTTCATTGGCAAAAGTAAAATACGCATCCGGCTCTTTATCCGCGTTACAGCCATAGCCATAGACATTTTCATTGCCCAAGAGCCAAAATAAAATATACGGTTCATCCTTATGTTCACGAACCATGCCCAGGACAGACTCCATCATTTTTTTCTTCTGCTCTTCATTCGTATAATCAGTGCCGGGGTTCCAGTTAGCGCCTGAACCAATCGCATATTTTCCCAGGAAGTCGCCTAAAATAACACGGATACCGTACTTTTCATACATATCACGAAGAACAACCTTATCAACTTTCAGCGGATGATGGTATTGGCGGATGGTGTTGACTCCCATTTCCTGCATTAATTTAAAATCGCCGACAACCGGCTCATCCTTATCCTGCACATTATTTTTGTTCTTATCAACGAATGAATCATACGGGCCATCGACCTTGCCGTTAGCGTTAAAGTCATCCTCCATCCAACTCGTCTGTGTCCCGAAATCAGGGGATTGGCCGATTTTCGTCGGAGCATACGTTATACCTTGAATAGTATAGGGCTTGCCATCAACAATAAGCTCCCAATCACCGGTATCATACTGCTGGACATACACCTTCCCCTTGCCGGAACGTTTTTTAATACTGATGAGATCGCGGTTTGGTTTCGCTTTTAAATTTTCCAAGGGGCCGATCTTAACGAATCGGCCGGGATTTGCCACAACCACGTCGTTTGAAACATCGTTATCAAAACCATTTTCAATTGCGATATTGGCATCGACAAGTTTGTATCCGAGGGAAGGGTCTTTCCTGAGGAGATAATGGATTTTCCCGACAGCGGCTTGCCCCACATACCACGGCGTATGCCAATACGTCCAGCCATAGGCGCCCGGGAAGTGCACTGCGATAGCATAATAACATTTGATCGCCTGCTTAATAAGCCCTGCCTTTTCAAGAACAAGCCCCGTGTAAAATAAACGTACTCCTTGCGGTTCAGAAGCTGTCGCCCATTTCAAAAACGCAGCCTCAAAATCCGGAGACTGCAGAAAATCCCATTGATCGCCGTCAAGCCTCTTCTCTTTAAGCGCTTTTTTATATTCAGGGTCCCAGCGAATCGATGTTGTATTCGGATAGACCCCTTCACCAACCGCAGCACTTAACCCTTCCTGGTCCTTAACCGCATATCTATATTCCCTGGTGCCGGCATTCAAAAATTCGCCGTACTTTTCATAATTGACCACATCTTCTTTCCCGGAATCATAGAGAACGACCTTCGTGGGAGTATTTGAAACTTTGATTTTTACTTTTTCTTTTTCTTCGGGACAGGGAGAAACAAGCTGCTCGGAAGGATTCAATTTTAGGATACTCTCGCGCGCTGCTTTTGCAACAGACCAAAACCAGCCACGGGGATCCCATGCCTGGGCAAAACAATACTTTTCTACGACAATTTTAAAAACCCGTATTGCCTCATCATTCTTGCCCTGGCTGCGATAGGCTTCGCCCTGGATAAAATAAGCGGTTGCAACATCATTCAACAATTGCACCGACTCAATTTCAGCCCGCGCCTTTGATAATTTCTTGACTGATGCCTGCTGTTTATCGGCATCCGCCGAATACAAATCAATCAGCTTCCGGGTACTTTCAAAAACGGCATCGAAATTCTTCTTACCGTTGGCATCCCAGGCCTTGTTAATCAATTCACCGCTGGTCGGCTGTATCGCAACACCTGACGCGGTTTTTTGTTCAACGGCCGTTGCATTACGAAGCGTATCGTCTGTCTGGGCAAAAACACCTGACAATCCGAAACAAACAAATCCCAACACCAGAAAAACCACATTCATTTTTCTGATATCAGGATTCGAGCTGTGAAAAGAAAGTACTCTCTTCATACGTTTTGGACACAAACTAACCCACGAGCGCCCCTTGGGTTACGCCTTTGACGATATACTTCTGCATTAAAAGGTACACCAGAATAATCGGCAATGCAGTAATCGTGAGGCCTGCCATTAAAAGCGGGTATTGCGTAACAAACTCGCCGCCAAACTGTGTTAAAGCAACCTGCAGCGGCATTAACGGTTTACTGTCAAAAACAATCAACGCTAAAATATATTCATTCCACACATTAAGCGCGTTTAAAACAACCACAACTGCCAAAACCGGTTTTGCAAGCGGCAATGCCACGTGCCACCAGATACCGATCTTAGAGCACCCGTCTATACGGGCGGCATCTTCAAGTTCCTTGGGCATCTTATCGAAGAATGTCTTTAACAAGAAAATACTGGTCGATAATCCGACGTTTACCATGCACAGGATATACCCGATCGGCGTATTGCGAAGATGCAGTTTATTAAGCAATACGTAGAGCGGGACAAAGCTCCCCGGGATAGGAATCATCATAGCTGCCATAAACATGAAGAAGAATAAATTCTTGCCCGGGAATTTAAGCCGTGAAAACGCATACGCCGCCATAGATGAAACTACCACGATACCGACGACTACAACAACAGTATAGAAAATACTGTTCAAGAAATATCTGCCAAACCCGCCTTCAACCCAGGCACGCACATAATTTTCAAAATGCGGATTGGCCGGGAAAAGAGACATATCCTTAAAAATAGTCTCTTGCGTCTTAAGGCTGGACGCCACCATCCAGAGAAGCGGAAAAATACAGGTCACTGAAACAGCCAGAAGAAACGTGTGCACGCCAACGTTAATAAGAACTTTTTTTGTCTTATAATATGCGCTTGTTTTCATGGTTTAGTCGTGTGTTTAATGTACAGTAAATTTCAATCTCACGTATTCCGTGATTGTTTTGAAAAACGGTATTGAATAAATGAGATCAGTATCAAGACAACGCCAAAGGTAATCCCCTGGGCACAGGCGTAACCGAAACGCGATGAACCTCGCATAGAAGCCAGAATCCGCAAAACCGGAACCTGCGTGTGGTACGCCGGCCCGCCGCCGGTCATGGCAATAATCAAAACAAATGCCTGCATAGTACCCAAAACCGTAAGAATTCCAACAAGCACCACAACAGGAATCATCAGAGGAACCGTAATGTGCTTAAATGAATGCCAGGCATTAGCACCGTCAACACGCGCTGCTTCATACAATTCTTTGGGGATAGTCTGCAAACCAGCCAGAAAAATCAAAAACCCCCAGCCAAACCCTTTCCAGCAATGCACTACGGCAACGGTTGTCAATGCTGTCTGCGGGTCCGATAGCCAGTTTCTCGCCCATGCCTGTAAACCAGCCTGATGCAACCATCCGTTCAAGAGCCCGTAATTTCCGTCTAAGATCCATTGCCAAACCAACCCCACAACAACTTCCGAAAGGACCGGTGGGATGAAGAAAATAACACGATAAAAATTCTTCATCTTAATTTCCCGGTCACACGCCCATGCTAAAAGAAACGCCAGAAGATTCTGGAAAGTCAGGGCGATAAGCGTGATATACCCGACGTTGAGCATTGAAGCCCACCAGATCTTGTCCTGCGTAAAGATTTCCCAGAAATTAGCCAAACCGACAAATGTCTTTGTCGGCAAAATGCCGTCCCAATCAAACAAACCTAACTGAAAAACCCAGATAAACGGTATTACGTAGAAAATAACAAAGATCGTTACCGCGGGAAGGACAAAAACGTAATTTTCGAGCGTTGATTTAAGTCTCATTGGATCGAAAGCCTATTTTCTCTTTTTCGCTAATTCGCGTTCTTTAATCTTCTGCACCTCAGAAGCGATCTGTTCAGGTGTTTTTTCTCCGATAATGATGGACTGGATCCCTTTATCCAAGGCTTCGATAACCGCAGGAAATTCCGAAATACCCCACACATTCGGATGCGTTGCCACATCCATACCTGCCGAGAATTGCGCTAAAATATCGGGAATCTTTTTTAAACTGTCTTTGTTGGCGGGAAGATTATTGGTTGTTTGAGCCAAATATGCCTGCTGGTCTTTATCCGTCAGCCATTGCAAAAATTTAACCGCTTCTTCTTTATTTGCGGCGCGGGCATTGACCATAAACGATGAACCTGCTCCTCCCCACACCGACATGGGGAACTTATCGGAAACTCTCGGAGGAAGCATGGCGGCATAATTTAACGTGGGATTCATCCCTTTATACACATTAACACACCAGGAACCATTAAATGCAAAAACAGCCCTGCTATTAGCAAAGAACTGTTCGGCATTCTTATTGATCATGGTAACCAAGCCGGTAGCCAAAACACCTGAATCCTGCATCTCTTTAAAAAGCGATAAAACTTTAATCCAGTCGGGATCGGTATAGGGAACTTCGCCGCGCAAAGTCGCCAGATATTTATCTTTTCCCATAATATTAAAAGCAAAGTTATTGGCAAGGCAATCGATCATCCAAACCTCGCCCCATCCGGAAACCAACCCCTGCATATTCTTTTCTTTAATTTTCTTACCTATATCTATGAACTCGGCAAAAGTAGCCGGCGGCTTATTAGGATCAAGGCCCAATTCCTTAAAAAGATCTTTATTATAAACCATTTGAATGGTCATAACATCAATAGGAACACCGTAAAACCCGGGAGTGATACCATAGGTATTCCCGGCAGCAAACTCACTTATTGCCAAGGCTTTAGGAAAAAGCTGATTCTTCCATTCGCCTTGATTTGCTTCCATATACGGAGTTAAATCAAGAATATGCCCGGCTTTGATAAAGGAAGCAAAATCACGCTTTTCGCCTAAAATGCCAAATACATCCGGGAGAGTAACACCTTGTGCTGCGGCACGAACTTTTTGGGAATATGCATCGGAAGGAGCGTATAACTCAAAATTTACTTTAACACCAGTCTTGGCTTCGTAGTCTTTTGCTAATTGTTGAAAGGCGGCTTCGCGGTCAGTCATCCAATGCCAGACAGTAATAACTTTCTGACCTTTAACTGTTGTTGTCGTGGTGGAATTCTGGCACCCTGCAAGCAGCAATGCCCCTAGGAAAATCCCTACAAAACCAAAACGAACATGCCTCATAGTTCCTCCTCAATTGTTACACAATATTTATAAAGTGTACCATCGAAATGGGACTTTTTCAAGCCTTCTTTCACTTGACGCGCACCAAAAATGGCGGCACCCGGAAGGATAAAATTACAATGAATGTAACATATCTTAGCCTGCCGGTCAACTATTATTTAAGCTGAAAACAGTCCGGGTTACAATGACACAACGTCACACGGTCACAAGTAAAAAATGTTTTCCCGCTCCTGCGAAACGCAACCTATGGTCTGTCAGCCTCATCTACGCTCTCATTACTCTGCTGAGCCCCATCAAGTCAGCCCGCTCCAAATTAATACCTGCGCGATATTCATCAGCTCCTGATTTTACCGACCAAACAACTTCTCCCCGGGAATACAACGGCTCGCCTTTATCAGGAACGTTGAGCCAAAGTTCCAAAGGAGTTTTTACTTCTAACGCGCAATTCGTCATCACTCCGACACCTTTTGCGCTTATATCCAGGGTTTCTGCAGGAACTTCCCGGTTGTTTTTAAGGTCCAATAACTTTCCCCCCATAGCAACGGGAAAGCGGGCAAATACCCGGTTGTCTTCTGCCGGCTCAGCGCCTTTATTTGAGGGATGGTCGTCATGTCGGCATTGTAATTGCTGGGGAAACTGCATACGCATAAACCGGTAAATAGCTTCACGGGAAGATTCATCAATAGTAGTAAAATACAGTCCATGCACATGCGTATATCCCACGCGTTTTTCCCACGCCACCCACACCTGTGCTTTAAAAGCGCAATCGAAAGACAGCTCAACGTTTATTGTCACAAACTCATCTTTGCGTAACGGAAACGGCAAACAAAGCTGCATCCCCTTGAGACTCACATCAGTGATATTGCATCGGGCAGATTTTTGCGCACCCTCAACCAAAACAATAGCCGGGTGCAACGTATGCCACCTACGCATTCCCCTGCGTTCATTCATGGTTTTCACCTCCTTGGCTTAATCTTTCCAAAGCTTCACTAAGTTTTTCCCGGATAAATTCAACCTGATCCCAATACACCCAGTTACCAACTCTGGACGTACACAACACAAGCTGCACAATAGTAATATCCCATTGTGCGAGCATCCCAATAAGCTCGGCAATAGACGCCTCTATTTCCCGCTCCGATGGCCGATGCCGAGGCCCAAGCGCTGATGAAAAATAGTCGAAATCAATTGAAACGACGACCCTCCCGGTAACATGCGGTACATTACGAAGGGTACGCTCACAAATAAGGGTTTTACTCTTCTCAAAAATACTAAAACGCTTGAAAATATAGAGAAACTTCTTTATTAACCAGGCAGGATTTATCCACACAACCTCTCGTGCGTATCTTTTGAGTAAAGCAAACGCAACCCAACTGCCGCATCCTACTTTCCAAGCATAAACTTCAGGAATCGTCGCATCATCATGCGCATCAAAATTGACAACACTGATATCCGGATCACATAATTCCTCAAGTATCGGATAGATATCTCTATGATTCTCAATAAGAACAGGCCCTGTGTACGCATGGTCGAAACCGCACCGTATTACTGACGACACCGATCCTCTTGATTCCCCGGTTTTCTTACGTACCCATATATACATAAATAAACCGATCAAGAGAACACCTGCGCCAAACAAAACATTGTTCCGCACAAAAGGTATCCCGCCGCGAATTATACGGCCTTGTTTTGGCGCAGGAACCCTGTATTTCATATAAAGATCTGCTGTTTTTACCTCGGCAACAACTTTCGCAGCCGCAGGCAACACAGCCGGAGCATGAGAAATCCCAAGATACGTCTTTCCTTCTCTAACCACAAACACTGTAGGCACCAGTCTGCCGTTACGACGTTTATTGCCGTTAAAAAAATAACCGGAAGATCCGCCGCCGTCAAAGTTCATGGCATCAACTGCTCCATGCCTGATCATTTTCTGCGCCAATGAAGAAAGCGTAATTTCTCCCGTTGAAACAACCATGATAAGTTTGCCGTTTTTGGTGATACCGACTGCCGTACGCATTGCCGCATGTGCGCGGATATCAACCGGAATGCGCTCCCGGCGGGCTGCTGCCAAAGAAACATTATTCCCGTTCTTAACCAACCGCGGTCCTGCCTGCACCGCCTGAGCGGCAGTATCAAACGGAACCCCTAATTTGTCGACAACAAACGATATCGTATTCCCCTCAATAATGCGGCCGGGAAGCTGCCCGGCAAACGAAAGTACTGCTCCATCACCGGGAATAACGGAATTACACCCTGTGCAAAGCGTTTTTTCGATATAAAAAACGCCGGCTCTTCTGCGTAAGATAACCTCACTGCCGCCGCGTTTGGTTTGAGTCGTTGCTCCGTAGAACGGAGTATAAAAAACAACGTCATGCTTGCCGCGCGGCATATTCACGTTCGTAAAAAACCCGCGCATTGTACCGGTCTTAAAACTAAGCTGCAGGCGCACCCCGGGAGAAACAATAACCGGTTTTCCTTCTTTGGTAATGATCAACGTCGTGCGGTTATACGGGGCAAATGATTGGATAACACCATCACGCACAACCAAGCCTAACGCATACCGCTGGCGCGGCAGCATAGTAAAATACGAGGAGTTAACCGCGGCAGTCGCTTGTTCCGAACGGGCGATCTCGGATATTGACGCACCGCGGTTAATATGATTCCAGGCAAACGCAGGATAACACAAAACACCCGGAGCGTTCGTATTAACCGTAATAACTTTGGTATGAAGCGCCGTGTTATTGCTATAGGAAACGTTCCCTCGTGAACTGATAAGCGGAGTCTGGGCGGACGCCTTCGGCAACGGGCTTATCAGGAGAGTACCGATCAAAACCAGATACGCAATAAACACACAAATATCCTTTGTATGGCTTGTCTTATTATTGCCAACGAATCCATCTCTAACGGTACGCATAACACCGGCAAGAAAAATTACATGTT
>DAONEO010000019.1:0-8906 GCA_035403145.1 Candidatus Omnitrophota bacterium
CGACCACTTGTAACGTTGCGACTTGTGACTTTGCAACCCGTATAGTTTTAAGCTAGAAGTAACTACGGAAAAATCTTAGACGTTCAAACGTTTTTCTTTTAGAAGGCCAAAGGTAGCCATCTTTTTATACAGGGTCGTGCGGTTAATTCCCAATAAACGTGCTGCTTCATTACGGTTCCAATCAGCCGTATTAAGCGCTTTTACAATCAATTCACGTTCAGGGTTCTTCAAGGCGTCCTTTAAACTTAACGAATCAGCCTGCATACCACCCGCCGTATCAGATTCCTGTTTTTTGGGATGTATCAGGAAATCAGGCAGATCATGCGCTTGAATAACCGGCGTCTTCGATAAAATAGCCGCTCTTTCAAGCGCGTTTTCAAGCTCACGCACATTCCCGGGCCACGAATAATTCATTAACACCTGCATAGCTTCCGGAGAAATTGATTCAATTTTCTTATTCATATGCCGGGCGTGCTTTTTGATAAATGACTGCACCAAAAGACAAATATCGCCGTTGCGTTCGCGCAACGGCGGCACTTCGATAGAAATAATATTCAGCCGGTAAAACAGGTCCTGACGGAACTTCCCCTGGGCGATCAGATCCGGTAGATTTTGATTCGTTGCCACAAGGATCCGCACATCGACTTTCAAGGTTTTTGAATCACCCACGCGCTCAAACTCGCCATCCTGAAGGACGCGTAAAAGTTTCACCTGGAGTGCCGGCGAAAACGCGTCAATTTCATCCAAAAACATCGTCCCGCCATTAGCCAGCTCAAACCGACCGACCCGGTCCTTAAAAGCCCCCGTAAAAGCGCCTTTGACATGGCCAAACAGTTCGCTCTCAAGTAGTGTTTCAGTCAAAGCGCCGCAACTGACTTCAACAAAAGGTTTTTTCTGCTCGCCAGTACTGCCATGCTTATGAATCGCATGCGCAATAAGCCGTTTTCCCGTACCGCTTTCACCGCGGATTAAAACAGTAGCGCGTGTATCGGCAACTGCCTCAATAAGACGGTACAAATTCTGCATTTTTTCATCTTTACCGACCAAATCATAAAACGATTCTTTCACGACCTCGGAAAGCTGCTCTTTAAGCTTCGCATTTTCTTTCTCAAGATTTCTTTCATTAATCAGGCGCTCCAGTATTAATTTTATTTCCGAGTCAATGACCGGTTTGGTAATGTAATCATACGCGCCCATTTTCATGGCGCTCACCGCGGTATCGATACTGCCGAAACTTGTCATCATAATAACAGGCATCTCAGGATACTCGCTTTTAACATATTTCAACAAGTGTATCCCGTCCATCTCAGGCATCCGCATATCAGTTATAACAACATCGGCCGGGAAATTCTTCAGGATATCAGCCGCTTCACGGCCATTTGACGCGATTGATACCGTATAACCGCAGAGGCTCAACATCTCACGCAATGAACCTCGTACCAACGGCTCGTCATCAACAATCAGGATACGTTTATTATTGACATTACACGGTGACTTGGGAATTTGCATATTCGAGGAATTTTGCGGGGATTAAAACGGTAAACCGGGCTCCGGATTGCGCACAACTTGTTGCTTCAATTTTTCCGCCGTAGCGGCCGACCATTTCCTTACAGATAGCCAGCCCCAAACCCGTACCTTTATTTACTATTTTTGTCGTAAAAAACGCGTCAAATATCTTCCCGGCAATATCATCCGGTATTCCGACGCCTGAATCCTGAAAACTTATAGAAAACATTCCGGCGGTTTCCTGCGTTTCAATAAGAAGTTCCCCTGTGCCGGACATTGCTTCAATCGCATTCTTGATAATATTCAAAAACACGTGGTGCAAACCAAGATCAATAATATGATCGCGCGGGTGGCCCAGTTTCTTAACAACGTGGATACCGCCTAAATGCTCCGAAAAACAATCGAGCGCGTCATCGAGCGCTTCGGAAATCTTAACGATCTTCTTAGAATGGACAACCGAACCTGAATTGACCTGCCGGGAAAATTCAAGGAGCGAATTCGTGGTATGGGCGATACGCTGCAACCCTTTTTGGATCTCGAGAAGGTACTCTTTTTCAACGGATTTCTCGGGGGCATGATCCAAAAGCATATGCGTATAGCGCATAATACCGTCGAGCGGATTATTGACTTCATGGACTACCCCGGTAGCAAGTTTTCCCACGGAAGCGTATTTTTCAATAAGCGCCTTCTGTTTATCAAGATTCTCTTTCTCCTGCCTTAAAAGCGTGTAACTATGAACGCTGTCGAACGCCAAACACGCATACCGCGAAATCGTAACGGCGATCTTCAAGTCATTGTCACTCAACGGCTCACCCGTTGATTTATCGGTAAGGTTGATCAAACCTAAAAGCCTGTCGGCGCTAAAAATAGGTATTGAAATAAACGAATTGGTACGGTAATGGCCAAAACCGTTGCGTTTGAAACGGCTGTCGGAATTAATATCCTTCACCAAAACAGGGGCTTTAATATCAATGACTTTACCGGAAACACCCTCGCCGATCCTTTTTTTCATCCCCCGGATAGAAAGCTTTTGCGCGTTATAAAAAGAACTTAAAACAAGCTCCTCATGCTCGGAATCAAATAAAAACAAAGACCCGCATTCGGCGTGAATAACCGCCATAATTTCTTTCAGGGTGCAATTCAAGAAACTCTGCAATAACGCGCCGTTTTCCTGGTCGTAAGAGATCTTAACGTCACTCACTTCTTATCAAGCTCCTTGATCAAAAGCGTTGCCATCTTGGCAAACCTGCCCTTGGGATATTCTTTCAGGATCTTTTCCAGCATTTCCTTGGTTTTTATCTTATCCTTGAATCCCCTGAAATAAATGCCCGCCATATTCATATAAATACCGTCAAGAGGCAGTTTATCGCGGTACACCTGTGCCATAGAATCCAACGTCGATAACGCGCTCTGCCAGTCATTGACGGCAATATAACAATTGACCGCCAGCATATAATTCGTATAACCAAACGGGGTAAGCGGATATTTCTGCGCGAGATTTTTATAATGCAAACTTGCTTCCTGGAAAGCTTCCAGCATCTTATCGGGTTGATATTTAATTTTATAGTGCTGGGCGATATACACCGGGACATCCATACCGCGGCGGGTTGTCGGATACACCTGCATTATCTTCTTATACTGCTCAAGAGCCAAACCCCACTTATCATCAATTTCATAAGAATTCCCCGTCAAAAATACCGCCTCGGCACATACCGCCGGAAACTTAGTATATTCCCGCACTATTCTTTGCAGCTGGAGACGGGCCTTGCGATAATCTTTTTTGACAAGGTAGAGGCGGGCGATATTAAATTGCGCTGAAACCGCAAGCGCTGTTTTCGGATACCGTTTCGAAAAAGCTTCCTGGACGGCAACAACCCGTGCCAATTCTCTCGGCGGCGAAGCATCGGGATTACGGAAAATCTTCTCCATCTGCTTTTGCGCCTGCCAAAAACGTTTTTCCATGGCATAGCGGTCATCACCGCACCCTGCCAAAACAAAACTTAGCATAACAACAACCAGCACAAGTGTCCGTTTCATGAGTGGCGCGCCTCCTTATCCTTAATAACAATAAAGGCGCTGGCAACAGTAATGAACGGATCGATCACAAGCGACGTGATAACACTCCCCGCGCAAAGGACCAATAAGACAAACTCGGGAAAAACCCTGCCGATAAGAAACTGTGTATTGCTCAAAAGCACGATAATCGGCACATATAAAAGGATGGGGAAAAAAACCAATAACGTGGTAACAACCGGAAGGCGACGAAACATCCCGACGGAACGGGCAAGGGAACGAATCGGCTTATCATTATTCAACAAAAGAATCGGCACCGCGTAAATAAAGATCGCCTGGACTACAATACTTAAAATGAATCCGATACACGCCTCAATAGGCCCAAGCCATACGCGTGCTGGAATAAAAAGCAACTTCGCATGCCCTGCGCCGAAATACTTCAATAAGCCGATACCAATCAATTTTCCAAAGAAATATAAAACGAGCGTAACGGTGAGAACCACGAAAAAAAGCGACATATATCTTTTGAATGCCTCAGAAGCGCTTTCGGAAATACGCAGTGTCTTCTTCTGGTAAAGCGCCCAAACAAGAAAAACCGCCCAACCGGTGGTAAAAGAACCGGCAAAAACCGTTAAAACCAGCCTGGAAAGCGAGGCGAGTTTCGGCAAAAGTATGAAATTAAAAGGATAGTGCAGAAACCCTTCACCCCACAACGTACGTATAGGAGGTCCAAAGAGTTTGACTATCGGGTCTCGCGGTATAATAAAAACAAAAAGCAGCACCACGATTTCAAGAATGAAGAATACGACAAAAGGAAGAAAAAGCTGCGGATGATTCCTGAAAGACTGGATGGTACTTGCAAAAACCTGACCTAGTCCAATGTGTTTTTGTTTATCTGATACCATACGTTCTCTCTATTAGATTTCAAGAATTGCCAATTCGGCAAAAAGGTAAGAAAGTATACCACTTACGGACCCCTTTGTCAAGGCTTAAACCCCTTGAAAATACCAGACTTATCACAATTCGATTCTTGTCCGGTATAAAACTGTATGGTATAATGCTTTTCATGAATACAGAAATTGTTCCCCATATCTATGGGATATTCAAACAAACCTGCTCAGAATTCCCGGACAAAGATGCGATTTTCTTCAAATCAGGCGCTACCTACCAAAGCTACACATTCAGCCAATGTATCAGGAAAATTGATTTCTTAGCGCATTTTCTCAAAAATAACCTGGGGATCAAAAAAGGTACACCCGTCGCTATAATCCTTGAAAATACGCCGTACTGGCCTATCTCCTATTTTGCTGTAATGGCGAACGGAGCTGTCGCGGTCCCCTTCTATCAACTTTTAAAAGCGCCGGAATTAACACACCTTCTGCACCATTCTGAAGTAAAACTCATTATCACCAGCACTAATTTACTCCCTATTTTAAAAGATGCCTTAAAAAACCAAACAATTCCGGTATTAACTATCGATTCCATTGAAGAACTTAAACCCGGTCACGAACCGGAAACCGCGCCTTTCCAATCCCCGGAAATTTCTTCTCATGACCTGGCAAGCCTTGTTTATACTTCAGGAACAACCGCCCTGCCAAAAGGGGTTATGCTTTCTCATAAAAATTTCCTGGCAGATATCGAATCCCTGAAAAAATTGGATATCATGAAACCGACGGATTGTTTTATCTGCATACTTCCCTTCTATCACACATATCCATTTATGGTCACCTTGCTCCTTCCCTTATTGAATGGCGCAACAATAAGTTTCCCGGCGAATATCGATTTTGAAGAGATAGGCGACTGCATGCGGCAAACAAACGTAACAATGCTTCTGGGAGTGCCGCGGCTTTTTAAGGTCTTTTATGATACTATTACCTATACAATAGCTCATCTTCCTTTTACAAAAAGATTGCTGACCGGTATTGCTTTATCAATCAACGCGCCATGCCGGAAATTATTCGGCATGAACCCGGCATCGGGGATCCTTGACGAAATACATAAGAAACTCGGGAAAAATCTTCGTCTGCTCATTAGCGGGTCTGCTGCGTTAGAGCCAAAAATCGCCACGGCTTTTGCCTCCTGGGGTTTTACGCTCCTTGAAGGATACGGCCTTACAGAAGCAGCGCCTGTAGTATCGTTCAATCTTCCCGGGGAAACAAAAATCGGTTCAGCAGGCAAACCTCTGCCGGGCATTCAAATCAAAGTCGTAAACGGAGAAATCCTGGTCCATGGCGACAATATCATGCGCGGCTATTACAAGGATGACGCAGGCTCCTCACAACGCATCAAGGACGGCTGGCTCTATACGCAAGACGCCGGATATATTGACGCTGACGGTTTCATTTTTATTACCGGCAGGACAAATGAAACAATCATTTTAAGTTCCGGCAAGAAAGTATCCCCTGAAGAACTGGAAGCGCATTACAAACAATGCCCCTTTATCGAAGAACTCTGTATTTTTAAACCAAAATTCAGCCGCTCGGGAGACCAGTTAACAGCGATAATCGTGCCGGACCTTACATACTTTATTTCCCACGGCGGAAGCGGGCAAATTAAAGATAAGATCCGCTGGCACATCGAGAATCTCTCCCTTAAATTAGCGCCGTACCAACGAATACAAAAATATCTCGTCATCACGGAAAATCTACCCCGCACAATACTGGGTAAGATCAAACGGTACGAAGTTGAGAGAAATTACCTGAAATACGCAAAATACTCGGAGGCAAAAGAAAATACAAAGGAACTCTCCCCTGAAGACACGGCTCTTCTTGCGCAGCCGCTCTCGCAGAAAATCATCACTCATTTCTCAAAAATGCTTAAAAGGGAAATCCACATCGGTGACCATCTGGAATTAGACCTCGGCCTTGATTCCCTGGAACGCGTAGGTTTATTTCTCGAGCTGCAAAAAATAACCGAACGCAAACTTGATGAACAGCGTTTCTTTTTCATCGCAACAATCCGGGATGTCCTTATAGAACTCCAGCAGGAGTTCAAAACCCCTGCGTCAGAAATACCGGTATCTACAAGCTTGCATGAAATCGTCCGGCAGACAACCGACGAAAAAATACAACAAAACGTTGTCTTAAACCAATCGTTTATAGCGTTGCTGGCAAATACTATTCTTGCGCTTATTTTACGGGCTTTAACGGTAACCTATTTCCGGTTAACAAGCCGTGACAGCGAAAACCTCCCGACACAAGGCCCGTTTATTCTCTGCCCAAACCACACCAGTTTCCTTGACGGCCCTCTGGTTGCCGCCGCATTACCGAACAAAATACTTTTTAAAACCTACTTCCTTGGCTACACGCTGTATATCGACTCCTGGACGGTCAAATGGCTCAAGAAACTGCTTCGGTTTATCTCCATTGAACCAACAAGCACGCTGGAAACAAGCCTCGGGCTCTGCGGATACGTACTGAACAATAACAAAATCCTCTGCCTCTTCCCTGAAGGCGACCGCTCTCCTGACGGCACAATCAAAGATTTTAAACCGGGGATAGGCATACTCGTAAAAGAACTTGCTATTCCCGTCATCCCCGTTTATATTGACGGCGCTCATGATGCCTGGCCGCCTGATAAATTATTCCCGCGTCCTCGTAAAATTCGCGTCATTTTCGGAAAACCGCTCACCCCGCAAGAATTAAGTTCCGGCAGCGGAGAAAATCTTGACATCTACCAAACTATAGCGCATACTTTAAAAGATAGGCTGGTCAAGCTTGCAACATCACAAAAGGCAAAACAATGAGATATGAAACACTCAAAAGGATCCTTTCGGAAGATAAACGTAAAACTGACCGTCTGACCTCTCCTGTTCTTGTTTCGTACCAGCTTCCGTTCAACGCCCAGTGGTCAAAACCTACCGTAGCAAACGATATCAGTGCCAGCGGCCTCAAATTCACCGATTCATGCGAAATTACTCCCTGGACAGACATCACTGTTTCGTTACGCCTCTATAACAATCAAAATCCCATAACAGTACGTACGACGGTTGCCTGGTGCCAAAAACAATCAAACGGCATGTTTACCAAAGGCATTCGCTTCAGCATAATGGATCCCAACAACCGGCGGGAATATCTCCGATTTATTTTTAACGAATTACTCGGGCACAACGCCCACAGGATTCACGCCTAAACTATGAATATAACCGACCCGGAAACAATATTAGAAACAATCGAGTACCGTATTGCGCGCACCCGGCAGGAAACCGAAGAGGCATACTCGCTTGTGTACCGGGAATATCTTGAACGCGGTTACGTGAAACACACGACGTCACATATGCGTTATTCGATCTTTAACGCGCTCCCCCAAACCACAACGTTTATCGGAAAACTTGAAGATACGCTCATTTCGACCGTCACTATCATCCCTGACACAAGCATCGGCCTGCCCATGGACAATCTCTACAGCCAGGAACTTGCCGCTTTGCGTCAAAAAAACTACCGTATCTGTGAAATTGCAATGCTGGCAACCGACAACGAGCTCTTTTCCGAAGGCATCTCCATGATGACCAATTCCACAAAAATGCTGGTTGTATTCAACCTTTTCAAACTGCTTTTTGATTACGCCTCGGTAAAATTGAATATGGATTACATGTGCATTACCATTAATCCCAAGCATAAACTTACCTATGATTTCCTGCTTTTTTCAGAAATAGGCGGGATCAAAACATATGATAGCGTCAATGGCGCGCCGGCAATCGCTATGTGCCTCGACCTCAAAAATATAAAAAATGAGTGCGAGCAGAAAAAAAGGCCGGTTATAGCTCAAATTTTCCTGGGGAAACCAACTGACCCCGATAAGTTAAACAATAAATTCATAATGGCCGCGGATGATCTGCGCTATTTCTTCGTTGAGAAATCCGACATCTTTAAACAGGCATCAAGCCAGCAAATGGCACAGCTCAAGCTCTTCTATCCGCACATCGACTTCTCTACAATAACATCATAAGAAAATGCCTGCAAAAATTCTTATTGTGGATGACGAACCTGATATAATCGCAATCCTCAAACTCACCCTCGAAACAAAAGGATTCACGGTAGTTACTGCCTATGACGGGGAAGAATGCCTGCAGAAGGTTGAAGAAGAAGCTCCCGACTTAATCATGCTTGATATCCTGATGCCGAAAGCATTCGGCGATAGCGTAGCGACGAAAATCCGCGCAAACCCCGTAACCGCGCACACACCGATAATTTTCATCACCAATCTACCCTTCCAGTTCTTAAGCGGGAAACAGGGAATTCTTGAGAATATAAATTTGGATAGTGAGGGGAATTGTTACCTGCCTAAAAGCTGCAGCGAAGAAGATTTGATGCGGGCGATTCGCACCGCACTTCCGAATAAAAACTCGTAGATTAGTTCAAAGTGCAAGGTTCAATGTTCAAAGTCTA
>DAONEO010000019.1:9006-15476 GCA_035403145.1 Candidatus Omnitrophota bacterium
CAATCTAAAGGTAGGCTACCCGCCTCTGACGGAATTCAAACTTTGAACCTTGAACCTTGCACTATAAACTCATCTCGTCATTGCGAACCCGATTTACCCAAAAATATAAAATTAGAATGGGTGAAGCAATCTAAAGGTAGGCTACCCGCCTCTGACGGAATTCAAACTTTGAACCTTGAACATTGAACTATGAACTAAAACGTATAGCTTACTTGAGTATATACACGCTTCTTCTTCTCAAACTTGCCGAACAAGCCGCCTGAAACGCCCTGGAACAAATCAAACCCAACCTGGCATTTCCAATTATTTTTAAACGTATACGTTAATTTCGGCCGGTACATAACATCCGGCTCCATTAAGCTTGTAATAACCAAAAACTCGGCTTCAAGTCTATCTTCTAAGAATTTTCTGCTCACCCAAAATGAAACTGAATTATTTACGCTGCGTTCATTTAATAATCTCTTGTCGTAGTCAAAAATCACCCGCTGCATGAACTGAACGTTCGTATCAATTTTACCCCAAAACGTGTAATCAAGCCCGATAAGATAATCGATGAAATCTTTACGGCTTATGCCATCAGGATCAGCAGCATCCATAATGGAAAAATTGCCCTTACGGTTAAAAACAAACTCCCCCTTGAGTACAAAATCGCCAAGCTCTTTGGAAAAGGTGCTTCCAACTAAATTCAATCGATTGTAGCGCGGGCTGAATTGATACACTCCCGACGAGGAAATAGTCCGGTACATGGCAGGGGCCTTATCCCAGGTATAATAATAAAACACGCTGGTATCCCAGCCGTTCAATAGATATGACAGCCGCAACCCGGCCTCGCTGTTATTAAAACTGGTTTTCGGTTTTTGCGGGTCCACATACGTGTATAAAGTCCCTTCAGGAACCGGGAACGGGAATTGGAATTCAGACCCGGTCACCCCGTATTTATTCATGGTAATCCCCGGCAGCCAGACAAACTCCGCGTGGAACGCGTTCTTGGTATATTCGAAATCAGTCCCCCATTGCGGGATTCTGATCATATCAAAATCAGGCAAAACAAACTCACGCAAATCCCTGGCATTAACAACATCGGCAAAAAACAATCCAACTGCTTCGCCCCACACAATCTGCTGCTTCCCCAGTCGCAGATCAAACGGCCCCTTGGAATAATCAAGGTAGGTATCCCGCAATTCTATCTGACTCTGCTGATCAGAACGAACCTGGACCGGAAACGTATCGGTATAGCGGCATACCGGATCGTAAGAAAACCGCCCGCTCATTTTAAAATTAAGGTTTTTGGAGATTTCACCGTTACCGATCAATTGCAGTTCTTCTTTTAACTTCGTAAATTTCCGAGGTGGGGAAATTCGCGCAGCAGTTTCCTGTTTAACTATGCCGTGGGGATTAAATTCAAACGCATTCGCAAATGCTACGAACATAACCCAAAAAACTGATGCTATTACGACTGTTTTACAATTTTTCACAATAATTTTGGTTAGCGGTTATCGGTGTTCGGTTAGCGTATAAGTTTTTCCGCTAACCGTTAACCGAAAACCGAACACCACTGCTTTCTGTAAACTATTCAACTAACTTTTTCATATAATCTTTAAGAAAATACTTTTCCGGAAGTTCTTCTATGGTAATTGAATCATACGTAATAATAGACTTCTTCCCTTTCACAATCGGATCTTCAAGTACTAATCGGGTCGGCCGCATAATATCAGGAAGCATCTTATACTCGTCATAGCTGCAAATTTTGATCAAACGGCCTGAAAAAGCATAAAACTCAGCCTTCAGCGGCCAGAAATTATCCACCTGCGCCCACAGAATAGCTTTTCCGTATGTCACATCGGGAGTCTTGGCAATAAGTTCGACGACGAAATACTCGTTGTCCCCGATTTTTTCTTTGCGCAACAACTTCGGCGTATAATCACCCGATAAATTAACCCGCGCGATGTCACCGTTGGAAACCTGCCCGGTCAACCGCTCCTGCATTGACAACCGCAGCGGTTTGGAAACATTCGGGAAAAAAGCCCAGAGATTCCTATCCCGCATCAAAAGGACTCTCCCCCGTTCCACCTCTGGAAGAATAGTTTTAATCACGGTCTTTTCGCTTCCTTTTACCAACACTTCGAATGTAGAGTTCTGTCCTTCTCCGGAAGCGGAAAAATTCTTCACCTGCACAGTTGTGGTGTAATCGATCTGCGGGCTGCGTACCTCATCGACTTTCTTGATAATTTCTTCGGGAACCATTTCGGAAAAACAAATGGCTGGAATAAATAAGAATGTTATGAATAAAAGTTTTTTCATCATAGTAGTCGATAGTCTATGGTCAGGAGACACTTTTCTGTTTGACTCAAAATCGTTTTAGTACGCTTGAAAAATGTCCCCTTCTGTTATTTTAGATTGCCGCGTCGCCTTGCGATTATGCTATCGGGCTCCTCGCAATGACAATTCTTTCGTCATTGCGAGCCCGATTTACCCCACAGATAACGAACAATGGGCGTGGCAATCTAAAAATGTGTACCCCGCCTCTGGCGGAACTCAAACATTGCCTGTCCGCCAACGTTCCAATGGCGGGAACTTTGCACCTTGCACTATGAACTCATCTCGTCATTGCGAGCCCGATTTACCCCACAGACAACGAACAATGGGCGCGGCCTGCCCGCAGCAGGCAGGCAATCTGCTTTTACTTTGAACCTTGAACTCTGCACTTTGAACTATTTATGCCGAAGCGCCTCTGCTATCTCTAACCGTGAAGCCGTATATGCGGGATACAAGGAAGAAATAAGCGCTGTTACCACCGACAAAACAAATGAAAACAAAAGCATTGACGGCACAACTTTAGGCGTCGATAAAAACGACATCGTGGCTCCGGGCGGAGGCGGCATAGGGATACCGATGACAGAAATACAATACGTGACAAGTGCGCCTAGGACAACACCGATCGCCCCGCCGATAACACCAAGCGCTATCCCTTCGTACATGAATAACTTCAAGACGTTTTTCCGTTTAGCACCCATCGCCATAATTGTGCCGATCTCACTAACCCGCTCCAAGACTGCCATATTCATCGTGTTGAAAATACTGAGGATCACAACCACGATAATCACGATCTTAATAATCAGGAACAACCGGTTAAACAATACGACAGTTTTTGAATAAAAATCGGAGATCTCATTCCATGCTTTTACCTCAAGATCCATTTTCTTGGCGCGGAAAATATTTTCAAGTTCCCGCTTAACTTCGGCGGTATGTTTTGTCTTATCAAGCATCACCACGACCGATTGTACCGAATCAGTATAAAGAAGTTTCTGCGCTGTCTTTATCGGCAATCGTATGAAAATATCGTCAAACGCCTTTGATGACGTATAAAAAATACCCTTCACGCTGACATCCAGCGCGTTCACGGAACCTGATGTCGTATTCGTTAAAAGAACCAGCCCGTCGCCGACGCGGGACCCCATTGAAGCGGCAAGCCCTTTACCGAGCATCACTTCAAACTCATCTTTCGGATCAAGGTTCTTGCCGGAAACAACAAGGACGCCTCCTAACGTCAGGCTTTTTGTCGTTTGGCGCAAATCATTGCTTTTCAAAGGATACGCTTTTTCAAACGCAGGATCAACCCCCATTCCCATGAAAGAAATGGTGTTTTCTCCGGTACTGAGTAAACCGGAAAACGTTAACCGGGGAGTGACAAACTTAACCCCTTTTAAAGTACGGACAATATCCGAAACCTCGTCGGGATTTTTAATCAAATATTTGTACGGTTCAATAACGCCTTTTTCTGAAAACCCTTTATGGAAGATCTGGATATGGCCGGTATGCGCCTGGATATAACTTTCGCGCATTTGATCAAAAATATCCTCAAAAAATCCTCCGGCAAAAATAAGCGCAACGCACCCGAATACGATTGTTGAAAGCGTTATAATAGTGCGGGTCCTGTGCCTGAAAATATTCCTGACGGCAATCTTTAACGTGATCATGGCGCTATCTCTCCGTCCCAAATCCTGACGACGCGATCAGCCATATCCATAATTTTCTGATCGTGCGTTGAAAAAATAAACGTCGTCTTATGCTCCTGGTTTATTTTCTTCATCAGATGCAGAATCTCAAGGCCGGTATTATGGTCTAAATTCGCCGTCGGCTCATCAGCAATCACCATAAGCGGCGCGCCTACAATCGCCCTGGCAACCGCAACCCTTTGCTGCTGTCCGCCGCTTAATTCAAGCGGCCTGTGTTGGGCAAATTTCCCCAACCCCACGCTTTCAAGAGCGCTCATCGCCAGGTCCCGTTTATTGCCGCCGGCATTTGATTTATTCAAAAGCGGATATTCAACATTCTCAAGAGCTGTCAAAACCGGCAGCAGGTTAAAATTCTGAAAAACAAACCCGATTTTATCAGCCCGTATCTGCGCCAAAGCATCACTGGAAAGCCCGCCAATTTCCTGCCCGTCAATAAAGACTTTTCCGGAAGTAGGTTTATCAATACAACCAAGCACATTTAAAACAGTAGTTTTACCGCTTCCCGAAGGACCGGCAAGCGCCAAAAACTCACCTTTCTCCACCTCAAGGTTAATTCCCTTCAGCGCGTTAATAATTGTCTTGCCTAATAAATAATTCTTTTGGATTTGTTGTAATGTTACGATTTTCATATGTGTTTTACCATGGGTTAGCGGTTATCGGTGTTCGGTTAGCGTTATAAACTTTCCCGCTAACCGTTAACCGAAAACCGATCACCAATCATGTTTGAGTCAACTTGCGGCTAAACTCGTTCACCTTTCGCGCAAGCTGGTTGGTAACCCTATAATCGCACGAGACAATATCCAGCATAGTCTCGGCTTTCATCTTTTCAATCTGTTCAGCCGAACGGATTCCAGCCGCGTAAAACATCAAAAAATGCTCGTCGGAAATATCCGTCGGGATATGCAGCTCATTTTCAACGCGAACGCGGAAATCATTGCATTCCACAAGAAGCTGCGCAAAACTCCTGCCTTCCAAAGAAATATCAAGTTTCGGCCACAAATGCGGCGGTTTATACAATACGTATTCATACGACATCGCCGTTTTAATAAGCGAACTGTCAATTTGAAAACCGAATTTATCTTTCTCATTATACCACTTCGTATGCAAAAACGGGCCCGGCGGAGTAATCATAACACTATCAGGCATGGTTTCCTTCAACAACCGCATATTATCTTCTTCAACTTGCCGTAAGGTGACTTTCCCCATTAAAGGAGCCGGATAAATAAAGGCAAGGCTCAAGAAAACCTTCTCTCCTGCCTGTTTTTGAGCTTCCCGCAGGGCTTTAATCGACCAAACCAGGTCATCAAACCCAATCCCCTTATTCATCACACAATCGTTAATAACATCATTCCCCGTTTCACCGCCCATAAAGACCGCTCGCATCCCGCCGCGGATCAAAGTAGAATAAGAAGCAACCAAAGCGTCAAACTGGGATTGAGCGTTGCGGATAGCCCTCGACCCCATACCAAAAACAACATGCAGGTTATTTTCTTTAATACGCGTAGCAATACGCGCGCCAAAAGCCGGCGGCGTATCAGAGCCGGCAAAACGGAAAACTCCGATACCGTTGCCTGCCATAGATTTGATCTCAGTGACAATTTCTTCGGGATCCCGCAAAGCATAATTCGGATAAAACTGCGGATGAACGCAAAAATTGCATTTTCCCCAATCGCAGCCTAATGACTCAACCATAACGTGAATAGCGACTTTTTCAGGATCAAGAGTGTATACGGGAATGCTTTTTGAACTATGGACTTTAACTTCCCGCCGTTTCGTTTGAATAATCTGGCCGTCTTTACGATACAAAAGGTTTTCAAGAGCGCCCGCTTCGGCATACGCGGCAATTTTAGCTAAAACAACGTCTTTGTTCCAATCGCCTTTTTCTTCATCAATGATTTTCAGGATCTTATCCAGCGTAAACTCGCCTTCACAAACAACTCCTAAATCAAACGCGCTGTCTTCCATCAAAAGTTTTTCGTAGAGTGTTACGTGATACCCGCCTGCAATGGTAATTGTTTGCGGGGATATTTTCCTGATCAAATCAACCAAATACTTTGCGTTCTGATAAGCTTCACCATACCAAAGTTTAATACCGACGATATGGGCGGTACTTTTCTTTACTCTCCGCGCGAAATTATTAAGATACATTTTAAGACGGGCTTCTTGAATTACGCTGAGCAGTTCTTGCAGCTGGATGGACACAGCACCCAAAAATTTCCGTTTCCACGGGGATTTGCTCTTTTTCATGGCGCCATAGATAAAGCGCAACAACCGGGCAAGATAAAGCGGCGTCAGGGACTGGAAAAAATCATTGCGCGCCCAATCGATAATCTTTATCTCATGGCCTTTATCCTGCAGATACCCGCGTAAAGTCGCAAGGCCGTTATCGTAAAACGTATCGCTGATCGATCGTCTTCGTTTCGCTATTGAGTTCCAGAGAATTAGTTTCGCCAT
>DAONEO010000019.1:15576-17123 GCA_035403145.1 Candidatus Omnitrophota bacterium
CCGATCAAGCTTACCTAACGCATTAATCGGCAGCTCATCCATGATCATCACCTTATCAGGAATAATCGAAACTTTTAAACTTGTCCTGCTCAAAAAATCGCGTATCTTCATATCAGCTTCCGGTTTCGTGGCATTCCCGCGCAACGAAACACAAACAACAATTCCCGCCTCAGTACGCAACACCGCACTATGTTTAATAAAATCAAACGCATTAACAAGCTCTTCCTCAATCTCTCCGGCAAAAACACGCTGCGGCTTATCAAGGATAATGTCTTCTTTGCGCCCTAAAACATAGAGATATCTATCCCTATCGATCCAGCCATAATCATTTGAATAAAACCAATCTTCAAAAAATCGTTTCTTGGTTTCTTCCGGATTGTTTAAATACCCGTAACTGACAGTTTTCCCTTTTATGGCAATACCGCCTTCCGGGGTAATTTTGATTCGAACGCCCTTACAAATAAGGCCGGCGCTTGTTACCCGATCCAAATCCTTTGAAGAAAGCATCGCAAGCGGAGGCAATGCTTCAACCATTCCGTACCCCACGGTAATGATCGGGCCAAAATATTGTATTGCCTCGCGCAAAACGCGCGTTGGCAGACGCTCTGTGCCGGTAATAATATTACGAAGGCCAGCCGGTTTTTCTTTATGTTTTTTGCACCATTCCATGAATTCTATCAATCTGCTGGGAGTTAAATAAAGGCGGGTAACATGGTATGTTTTTATATGCGCAACGATCCGCTCATATGAAATATCCTCTTTCACCACAACATAGGCCATACCCGAAGCAAACGCCGGTAAAAATGTTGCTGAACCGGCAGCAAGAAACGACACCGTGCATAAAAAGGTCTCCTTCGGCCCCAGGGGAATGGTAGCATTCCGAATATACCCGTATAAACTGCTAACCCAATTTTCGTCGCTTACGATAACGACTTTGGGGACTTTACCAGTTGTTCCGGAACTTAAATTAAGGGTTGATACCCCGGGGAATTTCCTGCCTCTTACCTGGTCGATAAAATACTCTTTTACATCCAAAGAAAGATGCGCAGGGATCCCAAAAAAAACAACCCCCATTTTATGGCACGCAGCGCGCGTTTCAAAAAATTCAAGCGAATTAGGCGCAGAATACACATACACTTCGCCGGGATGTAACCCCTGGTGTTTCAGATCAAATACTTTTTTGGCAACGCGGACGCTAAACGCATTATAGGTAAGTGTGGTGTTTGTTTCGGGGTCTATCAGAAAATTTCTTTCGTTATAACGACGGCAGGCAAAATGAATAATTCGGGCGCACGTATTCAGTCGGCAAATAAACCTAAGATATAGTAATAGCAATGATTTACGCACAATATTAGGATATCTCTTCGACTGCGATTTGTCAACGCATTACTTCAAGATAAATTCAATTTTAGTTCATAGATCATAGCTGATAGCTCATAGGTTACGTTCCGTTAGAAACGGCTTATGAGCTCATGGGTCGTAGGTCATAGCTCTTAGGTTGAGTTCCGCCAGTGGCGGGGACTTCACGGCTTAAAACAATACGGGTT
>DAONEO010000020.1:0-11276 GCA_035403145.1 Candidatus Omnitrophota bacterium
AATTCGATTCAAGTTAAAGGTTCTGACACTATGGTAAACCTTGGCCAGGCTTGGGCGGAAAAGTATATGGAGAAAAACTCAACGGAGTTTGTTGCGGTTACCGGCGGCGGTTCAGGCACAGGTTTATCCAGTTTAATTAGCAATTCCTGCGATATTGCGATGAGTTCCCGTAATATCAAGGATAAAGAGATTGCTTTGGCAAAACAAAAGGGAGTGAATCCTTTTGAAATTAAAGTCGCCCTTGATGGCCTTGCGGTTGTCGTGAATCCGACAAATCCTGTCAGCAAGCTTACCATTGATCAGCTTGCCAGGATTTTTACAGGAAAAGTTACTAACTGGAAAGAGGTGGGGGGAGCGGATGCAAAAATCGTTATTCTCTCCCGTGAAGTTAATTCCGGCACACATGTTTATTTTAAGGAGCATGTGGTGCGAAAGCTTGATCCGAATTCAAAAGAAGAGTTTGCTGCTGATGCTTTGATGCTTTCGTCATCACAGGCGATTGCCGATGAGGTTGCGCAGAACCCTTCCGCTATCGGTTATTATGGAATGGGATATATTTCGCCAAAACAGAAAGCGTTGCATGTTGCAAAGAATGAATTGTCAGAATATGAGGCGCCAACCATAGAAAACGTGGTGAACGGGAAATACCCTATTTCAAGGCCGCTTTTTCTCTATAGCAATGGAGAGCCGAAAGATTTAGTTAAGAAATTTGTTGATTTTACTCTTTCTAAAGAAGGACAGGAGATAGTTCTTAAAACCGACTTTGTTCCGGTAAAATAGTTTTAACGGAGTTTTTGGTGAGTATTCGCACAATAAAAGAATTCATAATAGAGAAGCTCATTTTTATCTGCGGGATTGCTTCGATCATCTTCGTCGGGCTTATCTTTATTTTTCTTTTAAAAGAAGGGCTTGCGGTATTCCAAACCGTCAAGCCCTTTGATTTCTTATTCGGCAAAAACTGGTATCCTATTTCTGAGCCGGGTCAGTTTGGTATTTGGCCGCTGGTGCTTGGCTCGCTTTTGGTTACTGTGGGCGCGACCATTATTTCCGTGCCTATTGGCGTAGCCTGTGCTGTTTATATTGCTGAAATTGCTCCGCATAGCATTAAAGAAGTCCTCAAGTCCGGTATTGAGCTTTTGGCAGCAATACCGAGTGTCGTACTGGGTTTTATCGGCATGATTACCTTAGTGCCGTGGGTAAAAACAACCTTTCATCTGCCTACCGGCCTTACTGCGTTATCAGGATCAATAATCCTGGCGTTTATGGCGATGCCGACGATAGTTTCAATTGCAGAAGATGCATTGTATTCTGTTCCCAAAACGTATAAGGAAGGTGCTTTAGCGCTTGGTGCCACGCATTGGCAGACGATTTATCGGGTTATTCTGCCGGCAGCTTCATCAGGGATTCTGGCTGCTATTATGCTTGGAATCGGCCGGGTTATCGGTGAGACTATGGCAGTGATGATGATTACCGGGAACTCCGCGATCATTCCCCATAGCATTTTGCAACCGGTGCGTACGCTTACCGCGACTATTGCTGCTGAAATGGGAGAGGCGGTTGTGGGGAGTGAACATTATTTTGCGCTTTTTGCCGTTGGGATAGTTTTATTTATAATCAGTTTCGGGATCAACGTAACCGCGGATTTATTCTTGCATAAGAAAAGATAGCTATGAATTCAAAGACTTCACAGAAAATTGCCTTTACCTTTCTTGTACTGGCTACCTTATTAGTCGTCGTGCCGGTTGGTTTGATCGTTGTTGTTATTGTTCAAAAAGGACTCCCGGCGATCAATTGGCAGTTTATTTTTGATGTGCCCCGGCAAGGAATGCGTGCGGGCGGCATTTTCCCCGCGATCATCGGTACAATTTATCTTGTGGGTGGCGCGATTGCGTTTGCTTTGCCGATCGGCCTTCTGGCAGCGATTTATTTAAGCGAATACGCCCGCGACAATTTTTTGACGCGGATTATCCGCCTGGCGATCGTGAATCTTTCCGGCGTGCCGTCTGTTGTTTACGGGTTATTCGGGTTAGCGCTTTTTGTGGTTTTCTGCAAGTTTGGCGCTTCTATTCTCGCGGGTTCTTTAACGTTGGGTATTATGATCCTGCCCATTATTATTACCACTTCGCGGGAAGCCCTGGAGAGTGTGCCGTATCAATTTAGAGAAACCAGCTTGTCTCTTGGCGCAAGCAAATGGCAGACTATTCGTCATATTGTTTTACCGAATGCCCTTCCGGGGATTCTGACAGGGACTATCCTTGGTTTAGGAAGAGCCGCCGGAGAGACTGCGCCGATCCTCTTTACGGTTGCCGCCTTTTACTTGCCGCAGTTGCCGAAGTCGATTTTTGACCAGGCGATGGCGTTACCGTATCATTTATATGTTATTTCAACGCAGGTGCCGAATGTTGATGAAAAAATCCGCTATGGAACAGCGCTTGTATTGCTGGCGTTGGTTTTATTCATGAATTTGGTGGCGATTATAATCAGGTATCAATTTAGAAAAAAGAAAAAATGGTAAGCAGCATCGGTTTGCGGTTATCGATCAACGCTAACCGAACACCGAAAACCGATAACCGTTTACCGAGCAATACGTAATACGGGAAATGATATGATTAAATTCGACATTCAGGATTTGAATATCTGGTTTGGTTCGGTGCAGCCGCTTAAAGGTGTTACGTTACAGGTTGAGGCACATCGTATTTTAAGCGTGATTGGGCCATCAAATAGCGGCAAGACGACTTTTTTACGCATGCTCAACCGTTTGAACGATTTGCAATTGAGTTTTCGAATGCGCGGGCGTGTTCTCATGGACGGTAAAGATATTAATTCTTTTGACCCTGAATTCTTGCGCCGCAGGGTAGGAATGGTTTTTGCGCTCCCTGCTCCGCTTCCGCTCTCAATTTTCGAGAATGTTGCGTATGGTGTGCGTATGCATGGCCAGCGCAATAAACGTGTGATAGAGAAGTCAGTTGAAGAGGCATTACAAAAAGCGTATTTATGGGATGAGGTAAAAGACAGGTTGAGCACGTCGGCGTTTAAGCTTTCCGGCGGGCAGCAGCAGCGTCTTTGCATTGCCAGGACTCTTGCGGTTGAGCCGGAAGTGATTTTATTCGATGAGCCGTGTTCGGGGCTTGACCCGATTTCTACGGCAAAGGTAGAAGATGCGATGGTGCAGCTTAAAAAACAGTACACTATAGTACTGGTCACCAATAATGTCAAACAAGCGGCGCGCGTCGGGGATAAGACGGCATTTTTCTTGTCAGGCCAGCTTGTTGAACTTGATATAACCGATAAAATATTCACCGCGCCGTCTGATCAGCGTACAGACGATTATATTCGAGGAAGATTTGGATAATGGCTGCTATTGACGTAACAAAGCTCAATTTGTGGTATAGCGAATTCCATGCCCTGAAAGATGTGAGCGTTTCTTTTCAGGGAAAACGCATTACCGCGATTATCGGTCCGTCAGGATGCGGCAAATCGACTCTCCTGCGTGTTTTTAACCGTATGAATGATCTTGTTGAGGGTGTTCGTATGGACGGTCAGGTTTTGATCGGCCAAGAGAATATTATTGATCCGCGCACGGATCTGGTTTCTTTGCGCAAAAAAGTCGGCATGGTTTTTCAGCGGCCCAATCCGTTTCCGCTTTCGGTGTATGAAAATGTCGTCTTCGGGCCGCGGATTCACGGCGGAGAAAAGATGCATCTTGATGAGCGGGCAGAAGAGAGTTTGCGTTCTGTCCTCTTGTGGGATGAGTTGAAAGATAAATTGCGCAAGCCGGCGTTAAGCCTTTCCCTTGAGCAGAAACAACGGCTTTGTATTGCACGTCTTATTGCGGTAAAGCCGGATATCCTTTTGATGGATGAGCCGTGTTCAACGCTTGATCCGCAGGCTACGCAGCGTATCGAGGAAATGATGTATGAACTTAAAAATAATTATACTATAATAATAGTAACGCATAATATGCAGCAGGCAGCGCGCATTTCTCAGGATACCGGCTTTATGCTTTTGGGTGAGATGATAGAATTCGGCAAGACGGAAGAGATCTTTACCAAACCCGTTGATAAACGGACGGAAGACTATATTACCGGTCGTTATGGGTAATATGCCGCTCCTGCGGGACTTCATTCTGACGCAAGGCGTTTAATGCGTTTATGAATGGTGTCCAACCCCGCTTCGCGGGGTTTCCTGCCTGCGGCAGGCAGGCGCTCAATAAAAACAGTAGGTGCTCAACTCCGTAATGCGGGTTTCACTTAACAAGGATACTAGGTATTCAAGGAGGGTTTTCAATGCAAAGGCATTTTGACGAAGATTTGCAGGGCGTGCATAAAGAACTTCTGAAGATGGCGGTTCTGGCCCAGGAAGCTATTTTTCGCTCTACCGAGGCGCTTAAGAATCGTGATGCCATAACGGCGCGCGAAATTATTGATGAAGATAATAAGATTGACGCGCTTGAGCTTGCTATTGATGAGCATTGTATTGATTTGATCGCGCGGCATCAGCCGATGGCAGGCGATTTGCGTTTCTTAACGACCGGCATGAAAGTTAACGCTGAGCTTGAGCGTATTGCTGATTTGGCGGTTGATATTGCACAGCGTATCCTGGAGTTAGCGGATAAGCCACTTTTAAAACCGCTGATCGATATCCCGCAACTTTCGCTTGTTGCCCAGAATATGATACGGGATGCCATTGATTCGTTCATTAAAAGGGATATTGAACTGGCTCGCAAAGTTATTCGTACAGATAGTGAAGCTGATCGTTTGCGCAATTTGATCCAGAGCGAGCTTATCAACGATTATATGGCAAAAGACCCGACATCGGCAACACGGGCTGTTCCGTTGCTTCTTATCGCCCGATATTTGGAACGCGCCTGCGATCATACGACGAATATTGCCGAAGATGTGGTTTATATGGTTGAAGGTAAAGTGATTAAACATCATAAGGAAGAGATCTAGATTGGCATGCGGTTTCGTATAGTACGATATAGTGTTGTGTTTTTGTTGTTTTTTGTTCCTGCCACAGCGTTTTCTTATCAATTTGATCAGTTTTTCTGGGGTATGCCGCGGCAAGAAGCGTGCGGTTTATTGCAGGAGAAGGGGATAGCTGCTGCTGGTCAGTCAGGAAACAGTATTTTTTTCAGCGATACGGTTTTTGGCGCTGCGTGCATAGTAAAACTTGATTTTACTCCTGAAAATCTCCTTCTTAATATGGTATCGCTGCAGTGGAAAGACGCTCATATTGGCTCGGTAATTCGTGATGCGTATAAAAAGCGTTATGGAATTCCCTCAAAAGAGGGGAGAGCTTTGTTTTCTTACCGCTGGGTAGAGAAGAATTCCGGAGATTGGATTTCGCTTGATTATTCAGGCAAAACTGCAGAGTTAGTTTTTTCTCAGGGTGGTCTTGAGCCGTATAGATAGTTCATAGCTCGTAGCTGATAGCGCATAGAAAAGCATTCCGGATGAGTTCTCCATACGTACGCCTGGTCGATAGTTAATAGACTATGGTCTATAGTAACAGCTTAAATTAAAATCTTAGTACTCCGCCTCTGGCGGAAAACAAACATGTGACCTTATGACTTTGCCTGCCTGCCGCAGGCAGGTGACATTGCAACCCGTACCGTTTTTGCTGCGAAGTACCCCGCCTCCGGCGGCAAGCAATCTATGACCTATGAGCCATGAGCTCATTTGCTAACTGTTTGCTATGCATAGCTTTTTATCCCTCAAATAACCATAAATAAACCGAAAATCAGTTTGATTAATGGGAAGAAATCGTTATAATAAACTTATTATGTCTTCTTCAAAACATTCCCACATAGCATTACTTTCCGGTGATGAGGCTTTGGCGCAAGGAGCCTATGAAGCAGGGCTTTCAGTTGCCGCTTCGTATCCTGGCACTCCTGCCACCGAGATACTTGAGTATCTGTCCCGGTTTTCCGAAGTTAATACTCAGTGGTCGGTAAACGAAAAAGTCGCTTTTGAAGTGGCCTTAGCCGCTTCTATTGCCGGGGTACGCTCACTTTTTAGCGCAAAACACGTTGGTTTCAATGTTGCGATGGATCCTTTGATGACGTCTGCTTACACGGGAGTTGGCAGAGGATTTGTTATTGTGAGCGGGGATGATCCGGGGTTGCATTCTTCCCAAAATGAACAGGATAACCGCTGGATCGCTCGTATGGCGAAATTACCGTTATTGGAACCGGCAAGTCCCGCTGAAGCAAAGGAATTTGCAAAGAAAGCTTTTGAAATAAGCGAGCAATTTGATATACCGGTTATGGTGCGCATGACTACCCGTATTTGCCATACCAAAGAGAATGTCCTTCTAGCTGAGCGTGTCGAAGCCCCCAAAAAAGAATTCAAAATAAACGTGCCGAAATATGTCATGGTGCCGCGTAATGCCTACGTTCGCCATATAGATTTAGAGAAGAGGATGATTGCACTGCAAAAATATTCCGAGAGAACACCGCTTAATAAAGTTGAACTTAAAAATAAAAATATCGGCATTATTACTTCCGGTATTTCCTATATGTACGCGAAAGAAACGTATCCTGAGGCGTCTTTTTTGAAACTTGGGTTCAGTTATCCTCTTCCCGAAAAGAAAATCAGGGATTTTTGCAAGAAGGTTAAGCGGGTGTATGTTATTGAAGAACTTGATCCTATTCTTGAGCATGAAATTCGCGCTTTAGGAGTCACGATTAAGGCAAAAGATGCCAGTTTTCGAGTTGGTGAGTTGTTGCCTGAATTGATCCCCTTGATTGTGCAGGGGAAGAAAAGACCTGAAGAGGTTTCTACCACGCGCAAACCTGTATTGTGTCCGGGGTGTCCGCACCGGCAGACATTCTGGCTTTTGAAAAAATTAAAGCTTACGGTCAACGGTGATATCGGCTGTTATACTCTCGGCGCTTTGCCACCGTTGGGAAGCCTGCATACGTGTCTGTGTATGGGCAGCGGAGTCACGTTTATGGAAGGTTTTGGTAAGGCAGGCCAGAAGCCTGCTGTCGGCATTATTGGTGATTCAACGTTTGTGCATTCGGGTATCACCGGCTTGATTAACGCCGCCTACAATAAAGCAAAAGGGCTTCTGATTATTGTTGATAATGCCACAACTGCCATGACCGGTAATCAACCGCATCCTGCAACGGGTGTAACCATTACCGGTGAGCCGACCAAAAAGCTGGTTCTTGAAGATATCTGTACGGTGTGCGGCGCTGATCATGTGGATGTGGTTAACCCATATTCCATGAAAGAATTTGAGGCATTGATTAAACAGCGTATAGCAGAAGACGCGCTTTCCGTTATTATTAGCAGGTATCCCTGCCGCTTGATTGAGCGCACAAAAGCTGCTATGCCGGTGTATGTAAAAGAAGCCTGTAAAAAATGCGGGATTTGTCTAACGATTAATTGCCCGTCAATAACGCGTCAGGAAGACGGCACGATCGATATTAATAAAAATATGTGTACGGGATGTAATTTGTGCGCCGAAGTTTGTATCCCGGGCGCGATCCGGAAATCATGAAAAAAGATACGGTTGTGAATATCTTATTTTGCGGCACCGGCGGTCAGGGGGTTTTGGCTGCGTCTGAGATTTGCGGTTGGGCAGCACTTGTTGAAGGATACCATGTTAAAAAGTCTGAAGTGCACGGCATGGCTCAGCGCGGCGGTTCCGTTGAGTCGCATGTGCGGTTTGGGAAAAAAGTTTTCTCGCCGCTCATTGCCAAAGGCAGTGTTGATTATTTGGTTTCTTTTCATAAGGAAGAGCATATCCGTATGGTTGGCTTTCTGAAACCAAAAGGAATTGATCTTATTGCATCCTTCGATGCTTCCCATACATATCTTGCCGATAAACGTTTTCTGAATATATTTTTGTTAGGCGCTTTGTCGCGCTACCTTCCCTTGAAAATTGAAAGTTGGTTTGCAGCAATAAATACAGTTTTCGCAGACAAAAATCCTGAAGAAAATAAGAAGATGTTTCTGAAGGGAAGAGAAAGCGGATAGTTCGGTTTGCGGTTAACGGTAGCGCTAACCGATATCCGGGCACTGCTACCCTTTTGAAGTAAGGAGGACGAAGGATGATCTGGAATGAAAAAATGGAGTGCGCATCGGGGAAGAACTTGAAGAATATCCAATCCGAGCGCTTGCAAGAAACTATTCAGTACGTCTACAAACACAATCCTGTCTATAAAATTAAACTCGATCAATTCGGCATTACGCCATCCGATATTAAATCTATCGATGATATCGTCAAGCTCCCTTTTACCACCAAGGATGATATGAGGGATAATTATCCTTTTAAATTGTTCTCTCAGCCGCTTAAGAATATTCAGGAAATCCATGTTTCAAGCGGTACAACGGGGAATCCTACGGTTGTCGGCTATACCAAGGAAGACGTTAAATTGTGGGGAGAAGTTATGGCGCGGTCATTTGCCTGTGCCGGCGCTGTGCCGGGAGATATGATCCAGATTGCCTATGGCTATGGTCTTTTTACGGGTGGGCTTGGCTCACATTATGGCGCCCTTGAATTGGGGCTTACGATCCTTCCGGCCTCAAGCGGGCAAACGAAAAGACAGTTGAAGCTGATGAATGATTTTAAACCCCGTGTTTTGGCGTGCACACCGAGTTACGCGCTGTATATGGTTGAAGAAGCAAAAGAGATGGGATTAGATCCCCGGGCTTCAAGTTGGCAGATCGGAGTATTCGGTGCTGAGCCCTGGAGTGAGTCAATGCGAAAAGAGATTGAATCGCGCTGGAACATGTGCGCGCTTGATGTTTACGGTTTATCTGAAATTATCGGTCCCGGGGTTGCTATGGAATGTCCCCATAAAAAAGGCCTTCATATCTGGTGGGATGTTTTTTATCCCGAGGTCATCAATCCCAAGACGGGGCATTATGTGAAAGACGGGGAAACCGGAGAACTGGTTATTACGACAATAACGAAGAAAGGCATTCCTCTTATACGCTATCGCACGCGTGATGTCGTGGGGATTAGTTATGATACTTGCGTATGCGGCAGGACTACGCCTCGTCTTACCAAGATTTCCGGGCGTACCGATGATATGATTATTGTCCGCGGCATTAACGTATTTCCGTCTCAGATTGAACATGTTCTTCTGGGCATTGAGGGGACACAGCCGCATTATCAACTTATTGTTGATCGAAAAGCAGGACATCTGGATGAGATCGAGATCCTTGTTGAAGTAGAAGAAAAGGTTTTTTCTGACGAGCTTAAGAAATTACACGAGTTGGAGATAAAAATTACGAAAGAGCTTGAGTCAACGCTGGGCATTGGTGCAAAAGTGCGTCTCGTTGAGCCGCGCACCATTGAGCGCAGCGAAGGCAAGGCAAAACGGGTTGTGGATAAGAGAAAAATATAATTCGCGTATTGCGTCGTGTGTAGAGCGTATCGCGTAAAAAATAAAACGTCCTACGCGATACGAAACGTTGCGTATACAAAGGAGCTACCATGAAGATAAACCAGATTTCCATCTTCGTCGAGAACAGAAAAGGGAGGCTGTACCAGGTTTGTAAGCTGTTGGGTGATAATGCGATTAATATTCGTGCCTTGAATGTCGCCGAGACCCAGGATTTCGGCGTGCTGCGCATGGTAGTTGATAAGCCGCAAGAAGCGTTGAACCTGTTGAAGGAAAATGGTTTTACGGCGAGTTTCTCTGAGATTGTTGCTGTTGAGGTGGAGGATAAACCAGGAGGGCTTGCCAATATCCTTAAGGTTTTAAACGATAGTAATGTCAACATCGAATATATGTATGCCTTTGTTGAAAAGAAATTGGACAAGGCGTTGTTGGTTTTCCGCTTTGAGAATATCGATAAAGCCTTGGAAACATTAACAAAAGCGAAAGTAAAGATTGTCACCAGTGATGCGGTCGTGAAAGCGTAAATGGAAATAGCATATTTTAATAAGGCGATTGAAACAATTTCCCGTTATGACCTTGAGCATCTGCAGCTTGAGCGTTTACGCCGGAGTGTTGATGCAGCGTTACAGACTTCGTTTTACAAAAATCGTCTTACAAAAGCGGGTATTGTGTCTTCAGCCGATATAAAAACCTGTGCCGATTTACAACGTATTCCTTTTACCACGAAAGATGATTTGCGCCAGTCGTATCCGCGCGGCCTCCTGGCTGTTCCTATGGATGATGTCGTGCGTTTGCATACGTCAAGCGGCACAACGGGGACCCCTACGGTTATCTATCATACGCAGGAGGATATCAATACATGGGCCGAACTTCTTTGTCGTTGTATTGTGTCAACGGGTTGTCATCGCGGAGATATGTTCCAGAATATGACCGGGTATGGCATGTTCACCGGCGGATTGGGGTTTCATTATGGCGCTGAGCGGGTTGGCATGACGGTAATTCCGGCGGGGAGCGGCAACACCAGGCGTCAAATTCAGTTGATGAAAGATTTTCATACGACGGTAATCCATGCTACTCCCAGTTATATCCTGCATATTTATTCGCTTCTCGCGGATTGCGGCATTACGATACAGGACCTTTCGCTTAAGAAGGCATTTTTAGGAGCAGAGCCGTATTCTGAGAATACCCGCAAGAAAATCGAGGAGTTATTCCAGATAGAGGCGTATAATTCATACGGTTTAAGCGAGATGAACGGGCCGGGCGTTGCTTTTGAATGTGTCTATAAAGATGGGATGCATACGTGGGAAGATTCTTTTCTTCTTGAGATCATTGACCCTCAGACCGGTGAACTTTTGAAAGACGGGGAAACAGGAGAGCTTGTTTTTACTACGCTTTGCAGGAAAGCGACTCCCTTGTTGCGTTATCGCACGCGCGATCTTTCAAGTGTTGTTCCGGGGACCTGTCCATGCGGCCGCACGCATCGTCGTATAAGCCGCATTACCGGCAGAAGCGATGATATGCTTATCGTAAACGGCGTTAATATTTTTCCTTCGCAGATCGAAGAAGTTATCATGCGTATTCCGGAAGTCGGCACTAATTATCAGGTGCATCTTGATAAGGAAGGGGCGCTTGACACGTTGACGGTTAAAGTTGAGATTTATTCGAAGATGTTCAGTGGTGAGGTGAACGAATTGGATCGTTTGAAATCGCGGATTCACTCTGAATTGCGCGCTTCGATAATTGTTAATCCGCGTATTGAATTGCATGAGCCCGGGAGTTTGCCGGTTTCCGAAGGCAAGGCGCAACGGGTTGTTGATAAACGGCCGAAACTGTAGCCGGTTAAAAAATGGCCGGGTTGCAATGTCACAAGTCATCCGCCACAAAGCATGGCGGACAGGCAAGTTTGAATTCCGCC
>DAONEO010000021.1:0-10427 GCA_035403145.1 Candidatus Omnitrophota bacterium
CACGCTTTTCCCGCCTTTAAACAACCGGGCATCCGCTTGCAAGTAATCCCGCAATACGGAATTAAACACTCTTCCTCAACTCATACCCGAAACTCCAACGAAAGTGCAATAATTTACACAGTAAATTTTGCACTGTATTGAGTTGGAGTTGACACGGTTCACCCTCTTAAAACTTGTTTAATTCAACTCCGCAACGCGGAGTTGAATTCCCGCTACTTTGTAATGACAAAAAGTGCATTTAAAGCCAGGAGATTCGGCCAGAAATACACTTGTTTATTCTCGCCTAAATAATAGGCCGCTTCTACCGTAATATCTTTCCGCTGACAGAAATCCTTAAAATCGCTAATGCTCAAAAAGTGCAAGTTCGGCGTATTATACCAGCGATACGGCAGGGATTCAGTAATCGGGGACTTGCCGCGAAAAAGAAGCATCCCCCGCGAATAAAAATGCGCGAAATTCGGGAACCCGACAATAACATACTTTCCCACGCGAAGAGCGTTATCAAGAACAAATTCCGCCTTCTTGGCCTCCTGAAGACTTTGATTCAAGATCACATAATCAAAAGACTTATCCGGATATTCGGGAAGACCACTATCGATGTCTCCGTGAAAAACACTCATTCCCTTTTCAACGCACTGGTAGATCGCCTGTTCGTCAAGCTCAATTCCCTGCACCTTGGCATTCTTTCCCTTGGCCAAAAGATACATAAGCTCGCCTGAACCGCAGCCAAGATCCAAAACGCGGGAGCCGGGCTCTACGATTTTTTCAATAATCGCATAATCAAGGTGTTTTGTAGTATCTGTCATGTCCGAATATCATAGCCGCGGAATGTCTTATCCAGGAAATGTTTGATAAGACGCGATTCCTCATCTATCTCCAAAAGAAACGAATCATGTCCGTATGTCGAATTGATCTCGCAATAGGTGGCATCAAGCCCTTGTATCTTCAATTGCCGGATAATATCCTGCGACTGATACGCCGGGTACAGCCAATCTGATTTAAAAGCAATCACCAAGAAACGGACATCGACATGCCGCTTAGAAGAAAGGAATTTTCCCCCGGACAAATCAAAATAATCCATTGCTTTAGTGATATAGAGATACGAATTGGCATCAAACCGTTTCACGAACGTGTCCCCGCGATGCCGAAGATACCCTTCCACCTCAAAATCAGCGGTAAACTTGAAACTATAATCATCACCTTTGAGGCGGCGGGAGAATTTCTCCTCCATAGAAACATCGCTCATATAGGTAATGTGCCCGATCATACGGGCAACCGCTAAACCTTTTTCAGGATGTTTTTTATCATAATAATCGCCGTTATTCCAATATGGATCTGCCATAATCGCCTGCCTGCCAACCTCATCAAAAGCAATCTGCTGTGGTGAGTGTTTTAAGGCGGTTGCAATAGGGATGGCGCTTTGGACTGCATCAGGATAGGCTGTCACCCAATGTAAGGCCTGCATGCCGCCCATTGACCCGCCAATAACACAGAGCAGCTTCTTAATACCCAGATAATCAATGAGAAGCTTCTGAGAATCAACCATGTCGGCAATGGTAATAAGGGGGAAATTAAGCGCATACGGCTTACCGGTCTTCGGGTTTATCGACGAAGGGCCGGTGCTCCCCTTGCATCCGCCTATACAGTTGATGCAGATAATAAAATATTTTTCCGTATCCAGCGCCTTCCCCGGACCGATAAGAGCATCCCACCATCCCGGATCTTTTGCGCCTTCATGAAACCCGGCGGCATGGGCATCGCCTGAAAAAGCATGGCAAACAAGAATCGCGTTTGTCTTGGATTGATTCAATACCCCATATGTTTCATAGGCAAGCGTAATAGGGCCCAGCTTTTGGCCGGACTCCAGCTTAAGCTCCTGGTCAAACGTAGCGGACTGTGTTTTTACGATGCCTACACTTTTACTTTTTGGGTTCATTCATAAACTCCTGGTACAACCAAGTCGATAAATAGCGCTCTCCGGTATCCGGCAGGAGCACTACAATAGTTTTGCCTTTTGATTGCGGCCGCTTTGCAACTTCAAGCGCGGTCCACACTGCAGCGCCGCTTGAAATACCGGCAAAAATCCCTTCTTCTTGAGCCAGCCTGCGCGCGATAACCCCTGCATCTTCATGCGCAACAAGCATCATTTCATCGATACCAGCACGATTCAATACTCCGGGGACAAAACCGGCGCCAATGCCTTGAATCTTATGCGGCCCGGGTTTCCCTCCTGAAAGGACCGGAGAATCCTTCGGCTCCAGTCCAATTATTGTAACAGAAGGTTTACGACTCTTCAAGACTTCTCCGACGCCGGTGATGGTACCCCCCGTACCAATGCCGGCGATAAAAATATCGACCGCGCCGTCCGTATCACGCCAAATTTCTTCGGCAGTGGTTTTTCGATGGATCTGGACATTCGCCGGATTGTCAAACTGTTGCGGCATGAAACTATGCGGCGTGTTTTTAACAAGCTCTTCAGCTTTTTCCACCGCGCCCTTCATCCCTTTTGCACCTTCGGTCAAAATTAATTCCGCACCGAGTATACGCAGTAATTGCCTGCGCTCAACACTCATCGTCTCGGGCATCGTTAAAATCAAACGATACCCTTTTGCGGCGCAGACAAACGCAAGGGCAATGCCGGTATTTCCGCTTGTCGGCTCGATCACAACCGAATCTTTTTTCACCAAGCCTTTTTTTTCGGCATCTTCAATCATGGCAACGCCAATGCGGTCTTTAACGCTTGAAAGCGGATTAAAATATTCAAGCTTGACCAAAATCGTCGCATCTAAACCTGCGGAAAGTTTATTTAATTTAACCAACGGCGTATTGCCGATGGTCTTGGTAATATCAGAAAATATCCGGGACATAATAAACCTCCTTACGATTTTGCTAATGCTTGTTCAATGTCCGCGATAATATCATCACTATGCTCAATCCCGATGGAAAGCCGTATAAAATCAGGCGTAACTCCGGTTGCACGCTGCTCTTCAGGAGACAACTGCTGGTGCGTCGTAGTCGCCGGATGGATCGCCAGAGTTTTTGCATCCCCGATATTGGCTACATGCGAAATTAACTGCAGCGAATTGATGAATTTCTTGCCTGCTTCCAACCCGCCTTTAATACCGAACCCGATAATAGCGCCCGCGCCTTTTTTCAAATACTTATCTGCCTTGGCTTTTTCGGGGCTTTTTGCAAGTCCCGGATAATTAACCCAGGAGACTTTCGGATTTTTCTCGAGGTACTGGGCAACAACCAAAGCATTCTGGCAATGCCGCGGCATCCTCAAATGCAATGTTTCAAACCCCTGTAAAAGAAGAAATGCGTTAAATGGAGAAAGTGCCGGCCCGAGATCACGCAAAAGTGTTACGCGCGCTTTCATAATATAGGCGATGTTACCAAGCGGTTCCAAGGCCTTTACAAAATCAATACCGTGATAACTCGGATCAGCTCCCGAGATAAGCGGGAATTTACCGTTCGTCCAATCGAATTTTCCTGAATCAACGATCAATCCCCCTAAGGATGTCCCGTGGCCGCCGATGAATTTTGTCGCCGAATAAACAACAATATCGGCGCCATAATCAATAGGCCGCAGAATATACGGCGAAACGGTATTATCGATAATGAGCGGAATGCCGTTTTTGTGAGCGATTGTAGCAAGCCCCTCGATATCGGCGACATCTGATTTTGGATTACCGAGCGATTCGGCATAAATAGCTTTTGTCTTTGGAGTAATCGCTTTTTTAAACGCCGCAAGATCATTTGATTTGACAAATGTTACGTGTATGCCCATGCGCGCGAAGGTATAATGAAAAAGCGTATACGTCCCGCCATAAAGGTTATCCGCGGAAACAATCTCATCGCCGCACTGTGCTATATTCAACAACGCCAGAGAAATAGCCGCCTGGCCGCTGGCTGTTGCCAGCGCTCCCGCACCTCCATCCAATAACGCAACGCGTTTTTCCAAAACATCAGTGGTTGGATTCATCAATCGCGCATAAATATTACCTGTTTCGGTTAACCCGAAAAGCCGGGCTGCGTGATCCGTATCTTTGAATTGATATGCTGCCGTCTGATATATAGGTACAGCGCGGGAACCGGTGGTCGGATCAGGCTCCTGTCCCCCGTGAAGGACCAGGGTCTCAATTTTAAGTTTAGCGTCAATCTTACTCATCAATAGCTCCTTTCACAGTTTTGTTTATTATAACCCCTATTACGTCTGGCTGCAACCAGAGAAAGGTTTAATTTCGGTAAGGGGAAAAATACTCCCCTTACCTATATGTTGTCTCGCATCCATCAAAACGCATAGTGCGCACTTATAACAAAACCATCTCCCAACCCGGTTCTGGTATTCCCGGCTTTATTGTAATCTCCTGTTCCGGTGTAGGCGGCGATCAGGGTAAGGTTCTTGTTGGGGATCCAGGCCACATGCGCATCCCAATAGTTGGTATTTTGAACATTTGAAAATCGCGCTCCCTGTTTAAATTCATACCCAACAACAAAACCCTTGGGAAGAACTATCTCAATGTTGGCAAAACCGGTCAACTTCCTTTTATTATTAAACCCGAGTACGCCGGTAACAAACTCCTGCGTAGAAAGTACGCCGCCTGATAAAATTACCGGAGCCGGCAGTTGCGTAATAGTTTTCGTCGCCACGGCATACCAATCTTCTCCGCTTGAGCGAAGAGTCGATAACCCGGCGTCACGCAAAGATTTATTACTGGTATTCTTGTATATTGTCCCTATGGAAACTGCTGGAACAAATTTCGTATCAAAAGAATCCTCCTTAACCAGCAAAAGCTTTGCCCCCAGGTTATTCTTATGGAAAGTCGGATGATTCTCCCAGGCAACATTCTGATATCCATACGAAAGCTCAAGCCGTTTCAGCAAAGTTGTAGCGACTCCCAATGATGTCCAATCGATTTTAGCATCAGGTAAATTCACATACCAGGCACCAAAACGGGGTTTTGCCAATACATTGTGATCGCCAACCTTGACGAATTCCTCGCCGGAATCAGCCAAATACGCCAACGGGTTATACGCGATACCGCCGACACCTTCCAAGTTATTAAAGGGAGGGCCTGCAAAAACACTTTTTACTGAAAATACAACCGCCAGCACGATGAGTGCCACTCCTAACACACTATTCTTCATGATACTATCTCCTTATCAAAACTATGGCTTTACTCCAGCTGACTGGTTGTATTGCACGATTAATATTTTTTTAAAAACTCTCCCGGATATCCGGACAGAGGAAAAACCAACCACCGGTAAATCTAAATACCACCCCCTTCCTCCAGCTTCCACACATCATCAAAACGTTTTTTTTCCGCTATCTCGATCTGTAATATCTTTTTATCGTGAATCTTAATAGTTACCTCTCCAAAATCAAGTGATGCAACCGCCGCACTGATTTCACTTATAATCGAATCATTAAGAACTTTTCTTGCGTTCTGCTGAGTACTCATGTATAACTCCTCTGCTTAAATCCAACAAAAAACCCACTAACCGAGTTTATATCCGGGAGTGGGGATCGTCCGTGCCCAAAAACCTTATCGTAATAAGGTTACATAGGCAATCCCTCCCCTGCCTGGCAACAACACATGTACCTGCAACACGTCATTGTGTTCATACTATTCATCCTTACCGTTATATGGAATACATCAACGTCTGACTTGCGGCGTCAATCTGGTTAACCAGTGTTTCGAAATTTACCGTATCAATAACGCGGGTTGTCGCTTCATAAACATTCTGCCAGATCGGCCTGAATGCGCATTTATAAACGTCAGTACATGCCGTATAGCCGTGTTTGACACAAGCAATCGGCTCAATCGGGCCTTCAATAAAACGAACAATATCGCCGATTGTAATATCTACCGGCGCGCGGGATAAAAGGTATCCTCCAATATTACCCCGCTTACTTTCAACAAACCCGCCCTTTTTCAATTCAAGCAAAACCTGTTCCAAGAATTTCACCGGTGCATCAATACGCGTGGCCATATCATGAGCAGTCACTAATTCCTTATTATAATGTAACGCTAAATCTAACACTGCCTTTAAAGCGTAATCACCTTTAAATGTAATTTTCATTGCTTCTCCTCAACTCTATTATCTCCATCAACATAGTAGAGTATACAAGAAACATTAACTTTGTCAAGTATTTTTTTAATATTTTTTTCCAGCCGTTGAGAACGGAGCAAATAAAAAGCGCCTCCGTCGATATTAAATCAACGGAAGCGCTCCAGGTTCCAGCCAATAACTCTTCTTAAAGCTTGCTGGTTTGCTTTTTAGCTTTTAAAGAACTTATTATTTGTCGCGCAATCTTTCTTCCGGAAAAGAGCATCCCGGAAAAAGTCGGCCCCATACGCGGGATTCCAAATACTGTTGCGGCAGCCATCCCGGAAACCATAAGCCCCGGATAAACTTCACCGGTTTTTTCAACAACCATATCCTCGGAACCAACCACATCCATAGGGCCAAAGGTCAAGACTTTCAATAAGCCCCTTTTCTCAAGGCTTTTTGCTACCCAGGCATCGTGTCCCGTTGCATCAACCACAACACGCGTCTCCAGGGCAATCGGGTCAACACACGTAATCTGCCGGGGGAGCGCGGAAACCGGTGCCCAATTGATAACAACCCCCTCAACCCTGCCGTTACGTACAACAACATCATCAAATTTCGTAAGATTCAGGATCTTCACTCCAGCGTCGCAGGCTGCGGCAATTAATTTCGAACATGCTGTTGGGCCATCAGAGATATAGAGCCCCTCTTCAACCTTTTTGTACGGAATGCGTAATTCATCAAGTATCTCATTACCGGGCGCTCGAAACGTAAGCGTATTCAAAAAATACCCGCCCACCCAAAATCCTCCTCCCAGATAATTATTACTTTCAATAACCAGTGTCTTTAATCCGGCATGTGCCAAATCCCGCGCAGCCACTAAACCGCTTGGGCCGGCTCCCACAATAACCACATCCGAAACAATATAGTCATCAAACCATGCGTTGAATTCCCTGAGTATCGCCCTGCTGATGCTCGCTTCACCAACTGCTGCAAACATACTCCCTCCCGCGTAAGAACCGGGTGCGAGCGTCGAAGGAAGGCCTGCCAAAAAAATAACCCTTACGCCAGTATTGCATAAGGGTCAAACGGTGTTCCCTATTCCTACGCTGGCATTATCCAGTTCAGGTTATGCGGGTAATCCGCTTGGAACGCGGAACTCTCAGGCCGGTTAACGACCTCCCCGTATTTATAGTATCGCCATTATTTCACCACAAACTCACTAACACGTCAATCTGTTTTTTTTCACATCGTAAAAAAAACACGTTCCGGCTTATATCAGGCACAACATCCCGATTGGACCGGAAAGCGCCTCTATCTATAGCTTCCCCTTCTTTTCTTCCTTTTTAATCTTATTCCAGTTAATAATTACCTGCCGCGCCGAATCAACTTTGGTTTTTCCGAATACATGCGGATGACGACGCTTAAGTTTCCTGATAAGCGTATCGATCACATCCTCAATATCAAATTTCCTGTTCTTCTTGGCAATCTGAGCATGGAACATCACCTGCAACAATACATCGCCCAACTCTTCCTGCATATTACTATAATCATTATTACGCACGGCGCAGATAAACTCGCGGGATTCTTCACGGAGATATTTCAAAAGGCTTTCATGCGTCTGTTGCACATCCCAAGGACACCCGCCGGGACCATGCAGCCTGTCAAACACCTTTTTCAGCTCGTTAAATTTTGTTTTATCTGGCATAGTAATTATCGGGAGAGCGCTTTTTTAGGACAAACAGCAATACACAGATTGCAGTGAAGGCAATCCGCTTCTTTGACCGCTACCACTCCCTGCTCCTTATAGGTATAGGGTTTCAGTTGAATAGGACAAACATCTGCGCACGCTTTGCATGCAATACAAAGTCTCGAATCAATCTTCAATGGATATGCATCCTTGTTCATGAGATTAATAATCGTGCCAATAGGACAAATCTGACACCAGGCTCGCTGGTGAAGGATGAAAGCCAGAATAATACCCAGCGCTGTCGTTACGGACATCATGATTACGAAAAAACGCCCGATGGAACCGGCATGCGGCCAACGTACAACTAAGTTTGTCCCCATGATAATCATAAGAACGGCCAGAATACCCAAACGGAACGCCATACTTCTTAAGAATGCGGGGATTTTTTTCTGCGGGCTTAACGGTTGCATCACAACATCATAGAAACTGCCGCGGGGACAAAGCCAATCACACCATTTTCTGCCGCGCCAAAAAGCAAGCGCGATTCCCATAACCATGCATAACGGAATAAAGAATCCCAGAAACGGGAAAAACCATCCCCCGGCAAGAATTACAAGAAACACAGGAGCGGAAAGTATTTGTTTCAATTTTCTGGCTGATAAAGCCTCTTTGCATAAAGAAGTCATTCTGAGCATATTAGCCATGCAGGGGATTTTGGATAAGATACCGGAAAACGCCTAAAGCTGCCTTGGCACCTTCACCGGCAGCAATAATGATTTGCTTTTCAGGAACATCTGTTACGTCGCCACAGGCAAAAACTCCCGGAACATTTGTTTCATTTTGAATAGTTACTTTAATTTCCCCGATCTGGTTCTTTTCAAGTATTGTACAAAAATACGAGTTCGGAGTTAAGCCGATTTCCACAAAAACACCCTGCACCTGAAGTTTTTCTTCCAAACCGTTCTTTACGATCGTAATCCCGCTGACAAATTTATCGCCGGTAACAGCCGCAACGCGCGCATTATTCATAACCGTCACCAAAGGACTTGTTTCAACCTGCTCCCGCATCACCGAGTCCCCCGTCAAAGAACCGGCACTAGTAACAATGGTTATGTGCCGGGCAATTTTCATTAACTGTATGGCTGCGTCAAGCGCGGAATTCCCGCCGCCAATCACAGCCACGTCTTTGCCGCTAAAAAGCGGACCGTCGCAGGTAGCGCAATAGGTAAGCCCGCGGTTCTTAAACTCTTTTTCTCCAGGGACCCCCAGTTCTTTCGAGCGTTTCCCCGAAGCAACAATGACAGTTCTTGACCTATATTCGCCCTTGGCAGTCTTTACTATAAACCCGTCGCCATCCCGGCGGAAATCTTCAACTTCTTCCGTTTCTTTCAGGGGGATTTTATACTGGCGCATGTGCTCTTCAAATTTTGCAGCCAGTTCAGGGCCGGAAATGAATTGATACCCGGTATAGTTTTCAATATCACCGCTCCAGGCAGTCTGTCCTCCGATGTCCCGGCTGATAACAAGGAAATTCATGCGTTTGCGCGCGGCATAAACACTCGCAGTAATCCCTGCGGGACCTGCGCCGATAATAATCAAATCGTACATTTTATAAACCAAGCGCGTTTTTAATCTTTTCTTTATCAAAACCAACCACAATCGTCCCTTCGATATCAAGAACCGGTACCCCCATCTGTCCCGACTTCTGGATCATCTCCTGACCGGCATCCTCATGTGCCGAGACATCAATATCCTCAAACGTGACATTGTTTTCTTTCAAATATTGTTTTGCACGTATGCAATACGGACATGTCGGCGTGCTATAGACTTTCACTTGTTTTGGCATGTTTTCTCCCCTTACACTATGTGATGCGGCGTTAAATCAACGATCTCTTGGATCTCTATTTCAATAAGATACTTCGGATCCGGCAAAAGGATTTCAGGATGCCCTGTATGTCCTTTGTCGCCGCGTATATTTCGTAAAAGCCGCTGCGTTATACGGCTGGTAATATGCACATCCCAAGCCTCTAAAAGTTCCTCTGCCAGGATCGTATCAGTCACCATGCGGGCAACCCCTTTTAAACAATATCCTTTGAATTTATGTTCATCAACGGCTGTGAGTGCTATATGAGAATTAGCTTTAAGGAAGCGCGATGTCTGCCCGTGGTAAAGATCCAAAAGGTAGACAAAGCCGTCTTCCTTGATCTCGATTATCCCTTTACAGGAACTATGCGGAAACCCATGCGCGTCTATAGTCGAGACAATAACAGCTCCTTGCGCCTGAAAAAACGAAATTATTTCCCGGGCAATTTTATGCATGGATTTAAAGTTTCTCGAACATGTCCTTGCCGACCCCGCACTCAGGGCAAACCCAATCCGCAGGCAAATTCTCAAATGAAGTCCCGGATTTTATCCCGGTGGTCGGATCTCCTACTGCCGGATCATAAATATACCCACACACGGTGCAACGATATTTAGCCATATATACTCTCCTTTGCTGACCTTTTTGTATTTATCGAACAACGACCGGCTCGTAAAATACGGTGCGCCGATGCACTGGCGCACCGCCAATGCAGATACGCTATCTTTTTTTCTTCTTTGTAACTTTCTTCTTTGCAACTTTCTTCTTCTTTGTCCCGCAACATCCGCAACTCATATGCGTCACCTCCTTTGAACACCT
>DAONEO010000022.1:0-7806 GCA_035403145.1 Candidatus Omnitrophota bacterium
CTATTTCACTGCAAACAACTGCGTAAATACCGCCTGGAAGATATTCGAGGCAATAAGATAGGCGTGATCCGCAAAACCAACAAACGAATATTTTTCAAACACCAGATTCAAGAAAAATGCCGCCATTGCCACATTCAAAATATAGACAAAGGAAAACCCGAAAATATAATTTCCTTTTAAGAAATCACCTTTTTTACCGCGCAACGATTTAGCGCTGAAAATAAGGTGCATGCCAAGCGTAAACCCGAAAAGAAAAATGAAATAGCCGATAAGGTCTTTATTGAACAATGAAATAAACCAGTACACAAGACAAACGATGATGGTATAAATCGGCAAAAGATAGGGTGCTACTTTGACAAGCGGTTTCAAAAACATAAAAAGGATAGCAACAACCCCCTGGCCTTTTGAATATAAAACCGCCGGCTCCCAAACAAATAAATAAACCAAAACAATCGAAATAACACCCGCCCAGAATGTGTTCACCAACGGGTCGCTGATCGCAGGCAACTCTTTTAAAAACGAAACGGTGATCGAATAGACAAACGGCAGGAGTAAAAGCCCAAGCACAAACTTCGTAACGGCAAAAAGTTTACCGAGAAACCCCGCTAATTTACTGGACTTTACCGGCGCCGCATCAAATCCAGCCTCGTCGCCGGGCAGTGATGTAAAATCTTCGTTACTGAATTCTTTCTTGGCCATTCATATACCCCCGTAGCACTTCAGGAATGATTACCGTGCCGTCTTTTTGTTGGTAATTTTCTAAAATCGCAATCATGGTACGAGCCATCGCCACACCTGAACCGTTTAACGTATGCACAAAATCAACTTTCCTGGTCTCTTTATTTCTGAACTTAATGTTGGCGCGCCGCGCTTGAAAACTCTCGAAATTTGAACAGCTTGAAACTTCAAGCCAGTTATCGACACCAGCGGCATATGCCTCAAGATCGTAGCATTTGGCCGCGGAAAAACTCAAATCCTGCGTCGCAAGCATCTTTACCCGATACGGCAGACCAAGCGTCTGTAAAACAGTCTCGGCATTGCCGACAAGCTTCTCGAGTTCATCATAGGAGGTTTCCGGTTTGACGAATTTAACCATCTCAACTTTATGGAATTGGTGCACGCGCATCAACCCCTTGGTATCTTTTCCATATGAACCTGCTTCACGGCGAAAACACGCGGAATAGGCCGCAAAATAAATCGGCAGCTGTTCCTCATTTAAAATATCATCGCGATAGATATTGGTAACAGGAACTTCCGCTGTAGGGATAAGAAACAGGTCATCATCTTTAAGGCGATACATATCCTCTTCAAGTTTCGGCAACTGGCCGGTACCGGTCATCGAAGCGCGATTCACCAGAAACGGCGGCAGGATCTCCGTATACCCATGTTTTGAGGTATGCAAATCAAGCATAAAATTGATTAACGCGCGCTCAAGTTTAGCGCCCCAGCCTTTATAAAGGATCCAGTTGGATCCGGTAATCTTGGTCGAACGGGGAAAATCAATAAGATCCAGCTGCTGACAAATCTCCATGTGCGTGCGCGGTTTAAAATCAAACTGCCGCGGACTTCCCCAGGTACGAATAATCGCATTTTTCGAAGGATCCCCGCGCGGAATTGAAGGATGCGGAATATTGGGAATCGTTAAAAGGATATGCCCAAGCTCAGCTTCACAGGCAGAAAGCTGCGCCTCAAGTTCAGAAACCCTGTTTGAAATACCTTTCATGGATGCGATAATCGCCGAAGCATCCTTCTTTTCTTTCATCAACATGCCGATCTCGTCATTTGCTTTGTTTTTCTCGGCGCGCAGCGTTTCAAGTTCATTCAATATTGTACGGCGCTCTTCATCGGCATTAATCGCCTTATCAAGATCAAGCGTAAGCGCCCGATCAACAAGCGATTGCTTTACAAGCGAAAGATTTTCCCGAATAAATTTAATATCAAGCATGGTTCTCCTCTTTGACACCCCTGGGGTGTACCGAAGGGAATTACCCCTTAATAACACCTATCGGCCGCATCCTGCAAACACGCTTTGAAATGCCGGCGTTATGCACGACACTAACCACATCATTGACGTTTTTATATGCGGACGGCGCTTCCTCGACAAGAGTCCCCATACCGGAAGCCTTCACAATTATACCTTTAGATTTCAAATCTTTCAATAACACATTTAAATTTATATCCCTCGTCGCCGCGGTACGCGACATAAGCCTTCCGGCGCCATGGCAAGTCGAACCAAACGTCTCTTCCTCCGCTTTCTTGGTCCCGACCAATAAATATGAGTTGCGCCCCATATCACCGGGAATGATCACCGGTTGTCCGGTTTTTTTGTAGCGTTCGGGAAGCGCGGGGTTCTCCGGCCCAAACGCACGGGTGGCACCTTTCCGGTGAACGCATAACTTTTTCTCTTTACCGTTAACGGTATACGTCTCAATTTTTGCAATATTATGGGCAACGTCGTAAATAAGTTCCATACCTAATTGCTGCCAAGAAACACCAAAGATGCGTTCAAATGATTTACGCGCACGATGCATTAGACACTGGCGATTCGCCCAGGCATAATTTGCCGCGCATCGCATTGCAGCCAGATATTGTTTCCCTTCCGGCGAATTCACCGGCGCGCAGGCGAGCTGCCGGTCAGGAACAGTACTGTGATACTTCTGCAAACAATGCACCATGCTCTTAACATAATCATCGCAGATTTGATACCCGAAACCGCGGGAACCGGAATGAATCGCAACCAGTACCTGCCCCTGGCGTAAACCGAACGTATCGCAAAGCCCGGCATCATAGAGTTGATCAATTACTTGCACCTCGAGAAAATGGTTCCCGGACCCGAGTGTGCCTGATTGCGCTGTACCGCGCTCATAGGCGCGTTCCGAAACAGCATCCGGATCAGCGCCTTTTATTTCTCCGCGTTCTTCGGTACATTCCAGGTCTGCTTCCACGCCAAACCCCTGTTCAACAGCCCAGCGAGCACCCTTAACTAAAAGTTGTTTTTCTTCTTTTTGAGTAACCCGGATATCACCTTTGGCGCCGACACCGCTTGGCACATCAGAAAAAAGCGCGTTTATTAAATCAGTACAATGATCTTTAATATCCTCAAACTGCATATTTGTCTTTAAAAGCCTGACGCCGCAATTTATATCAAAGCCGACTCCCCCGGGAGAAACAACCCCGCCTTCTTCAATATCAGTTGCCGCAACCCCGCCGATCGGGAAACCATATCCCCAATGAATATCCGGCATAGCCAAAGAATAATTGACGATCCCCGGCAAAAAAGCAACGTTTGCAACCTGTTCCAGGGCTTTATCGTGATAGATATCTTTCAGAAGTTTCTCATCGGCATAGATGATACCGCACACCTTCATCCCCGGATTACAAGTCCGGGGAATCCGCCAACGGTAATCATCAATTTTTTCTAAGCGTATCGGGTAATTTTCAGACATGGTTTATTAGACATCAAAGATAATTTCAGCAAGCCACCCGGATTTTGATTTTTCAACTTTGAGCGCATGATATGTTGCGGCTTTGATTTCAGTTTTCATGCGATATGCCTGCGCCGACTCGGCAAAGCAGACTGCTTTTAGATTATGTGCGTCGATTTCCTGGAATGAAATTTGCGTAAAGATACCGCCTTTGACTGCGGCAAGCGAAAGAAGCTCATTAAGCCAATTCACCAGAAGCTCTGAAACATCACCGGCTTCCTGGGTAAGGAAGAGTTCAATGGTTTTCTCAGAATGCGATTTTTTTTCAGCGATTATATCAAATGCCGCCAAAGCAGCTTTTGTAAACAGCTCGGCCAGATCATTACCCGTAACACGGATGCCTATATCGGCGGTGTGTTCGAGAATTTGGTAGGCTTTTGTTCCCATGCAGCGTGTATAGAAAACTTACCTCTTCGACTTTACCGACTGATCAACCCTGAGAGAATTGAGTTTTTTATTCGCCTCATCAACATTGCTGGTAACATCACTCAGCTCATTCTTTGCTTTCAGCAGTTCACTCTCTGCGTTGTTTTGCTCATTCTTAGTATCTGCCAGTTTCCTTTCAACCCCATCAAGCTCATTTTTAGAACTATCCAGTTCACGATTAAGACGTTTGAGCTCTTCTTCTTTTGTCTGCACCTGAAAGGTCAGCGATTGCAGCTGCGTTTCTTTTTGTTGAATATCACGGTTTAACTGATTCAGCTCCTGTTGTGTCGGTTCAGCCCATGCTGCCGAAGCAAACAATAAACCAAAAGCCAGCACCCCGCCCGCAAACGTTATCACAAAGATTCTTTTCATAGTGCCACCGTGCCCTTTCTTGTGATGAGATCATCAAGCCACAACATGTAACCCGGCAGTTCTTTATTATTTTACATCAAGCCTAGACTCTAGGCAAATACTTCCTTATAAACTTTCATCAGGAAATTCCCTGATTAACCTCATCCTCTCCTGATTTTCTATTGCCAGGGATCCTCTCATTTCATACTTGAATTATTAAAACTCCGGTATTAGAATAAGGTAACTTCGGGGAAAGAAAACAGCGTTTCGAACATACCGTTCCAAAATTCCCTGCCGCGGAAAAATGACTGGTCATGCTAAACATTCTCTGCACACTGTCAATGTGCCTGAAACACACCATCTCTTGCGGCGAAAGGCTGCGAGTTAGAAACGTACTCCAACAAAACGAACAGATCATAGTATGATACTAAAAAAAGGCATTCTATTCACAGGATTCCTGGTATGCTCGCTCATCGGAGCCGTCTACTTTATTTTTTTCACATCCCCGGGAGCACATTTTGTCATACGATCATATACCCATCATATAAGCCAGGCAAAATCAGTTGTCATAGCCAATACCACCGGTACTTTAGCGCACGGCATAACACTCAAAGATATTACAATCAGCGGCCTGAATAAGTTACCTGCGCAATCAACAGCTAAGATCCAAGAAACCAGAATCTCCTGCCCGTTTTTCAATATTCCGGAAACAGCAATAACCCTCGCCAACGGAAGACTTCAAATCCCTCAAACCGGCCTTATCCTTTTTTATGGCACGCTTAAAAATGGCTTATTAGACCTAAACATATATTCCAAAGCTCTCACTATACATGCACTGCCTGATTTTCTTAAACCTCAGCAAAACATGACCTTTGTTAATGCTGAAATTACCGATCTGGATATCAGTATCCGCAATACACTCCACAAACCCCGTATAACCGGCGGATTCGTCATTAAGAATATCCGATTTCAAAACTTTTCGGGGCACGATATCCCTTGTGACATATCGTTTGATATCACCCGGGATCGACAGGGGGCCGTGATATTCGGTGACATCACGCTCAAAGGAGGAAAAATTATACTCCCCAAAACAACCGTAGATATCCAGGGGGGGAAAGTCGTGTTAGGCGGATCGTGCGAGAAAATTGCTCTTAATATAGGCGGTTCATCAACCATTGGAGATACCATCATAAACATCTCCCTGAGAGGAACATCGGAAAATCCCATTTTAAAACTCAGTTCAACGCCTCCTCTGCCTGAAGAAGAACTCATGGTAATGGTACTAACCGGCAGTCCCTGGGAAGGCACGCGTGAAGCCTTCGCCCAGAAAAAGCTCTCTCCGGACCTAGTCAAAGATTTCGTTGATTACATTTTTTTTGGAGGGTCGGAACGAAAACTTGAAGAATCCCTTGGAATACGATCGGTATCCCTGCAATTCGACCAGGGAAAAAAGGGCATTGAGATTAAAAAAGGAATCACACCCGCTACCAACGTAATCTACGGCATCGAACAAAACCTGACAAATCAAACCTCGGTTTCAACCACCCAAAGCGTCGGCCTGGAGCACAAACTGACCGAAACCTTGTCTATTCAAGGAGAAGCCGCAATAACCACTCCTTCCTCAAAAACAATCGCCAACCAAACTACTACCGATAACAAAGCAATACAGTTGAAGATAAAAAAGGAATTTTAGCTCGTAGCTCATAGGTTATATTCCGCCGGTAGAGGGATACTCCGTAGTAAACAAAAAGACCGTTTCTATTGCTTCTTTAAAAACTTAAAAAATAGAAACGGTCCCTTGTATTTACAGGTCCCTTGTCTCATGGAAAACAGGTTCAGGAGCCATCACTGGTTCAGGATACACCACCCTGATATGCTTCCACTTTCCTTCTTTATATCGCATAAACACAAATCCGGAGAACAATAAAAACTGTAAAACCATCAGTGTCCAGGTTGCCTCGGCAGAAGCACCCAGTTTACGCAACATAAACCAAACCACAAAAACCATAACCCAGTGGATGGCAACAGACATTCTCATTGCCCAAAATGTATCTCCTGCACCACGCAAAGCACCGATAAAAACAATCAACATCGCTTCAACAAGCACATAAAACGAGGCAAAACGAACCATAAAAACCGCAGTAGGCACCGCAGCTGCAAAGATTGCATCAGGCACTTGTGGATGGAATATGCCAACGAGTAATCCCGGGAATCCCAAAAATAACACCAGAATAACAGTAGAATACAATAAACCGACTTTAAGACCTGACATCACTGTTTGATGTGCGATCTCCGGTCTTTGCGCTCCCATACAACGGCCTACAAGACTGGTAATGCCAATTTCAATCCCAATCAAAGGTACAAAAGAAACCATATCCCAGTTAAACACGATTGTCGCCGCTGTTGCTGTTGCCGGACCATAAGAATGAAAAAGCAACACAATCCCGTTAAACGCCAGGATATTTAAAAACATTTCCAAACCAACGGATGAACCAAAGTGCAACAATTTCTTGAATACAATCGTATCGAAACGGAGTGACTCTTTAATATGAAATTCCGCGCGGATATTTTTTCTAAAATACGCGACCGATAAGATCATGAGACCGCACACCCCAGCAGTAATAGTTGCATAGGCAGCACCCCGTATCCCCAATGAAGGAAATCCGAATTTCCCAAAAATCAAAACGTAATTTAAAACAACGTTAATAATCATTGCGGCGCATGTAGCCACCATCACCACGCCAGTACGGCCGATACCGGAAAAAAACGAGCTCAAGCAGTTACGCAAGAGGCTGATAATTACACCGAGCATAAGGATATTAAAAAATACCTTTTGCGGGCCAAGCTGCGCTTGATTAACTCCCATCTTCTCGAACAAAATAACTCCCAACGGGCGGCACAGTAGTATAAGCGGATACGCCATAAGAGAAATAATCACCGCCTGTGTCAAAACAACCGCACAAAGTCGTTTTCGCCGAGCACCCAAATACTGCGCAGACAAAGCCGTGGTATATCCGGTAAGACCGAGGAAAAACGACATCATCATGAATACCGTAAGGCCTCCGCCCATAGAAGCATTCATTAATTCAGGATTCAAACGCGACAAAAAAAGACGATCTGTGAATACCATCACAGTATCGCAGGCATTGGAGATAACCATCGGAACCGCAATCGCCAGCATCTCTCTGACCCCACCCTGCACATAATTTGCTTTTTCAGTATTCCCCATTTTTCCAATATCCCTATAAATAAATAATCCCAGAGACTTCACATACTTATTTGAGTAAGTATTCTGTCGCTGGGATTTATAACTTACCTGAGTCATTTCCCTCATGCCTAAACACTCGAAAATTCTATAGGAATTTTCTCGTAGGCCTGGGGTAAATTCGCAGACGGCAACAGCCGTAGACTAGGTGCCTACACTTTACGTCGCCCCGTTTACGGGGCTCCGTAAAGTGTCTGCTCATTTATGAGCCGCCTTGGAATCGGACCAAGAACCTTGACCTTAAGAGGGTCCTGCTCTACCAATTGAGCTAGCGGCCCG
>DAONEO010000023.1:0-6312 GCA_035403145.1 Candidatus Omnitrophota bacterium
AGCAGAGTAATACGCGCGCTGGGCGGACTGATAAAAAAGCTGCTGGCAATTGCCCGCTATGATTACGCTGGCGGGAGCGTTTGTATCGCATATCTTAACCGGCTCCATCGCGATAGTACCAAGCAACCTGTTCAATTTCTCGGCGGGATCATTATTTTTTTAATAGCTGCTGTCGTGATCGTATGGTTCAAGGGACCCGCTGCCGGCGGATGATACAAAAACATTCCCGTATATTCATACTTGCAAATCACGAAGCCTTATATTATGATATTCAAACGTATACAACACTTTAGAAAGGAACAACAATGAAAGTTCTTATTACTGGCGGGTCAGGGTTCATTGGTTCGCATTTATCGGATAAACTGGTTAATTCGGGGAATACGGTTTGTGTTTTGGACGATCTGTCAACCGGAAGGTTGCAGAACATATCCCATTTGCAAAATAATCCGAATTTTCAACTCGTTGTCGGAACAATCCTTAACGAAACATTAGTCGATAAACTTGTTGAACGCTGTGATGTCATCTTTCATTTGGCCGCAGCAGTCGGAGTCGACTTGATCGTAAAGAAACCGCTTGAATCCCTTACCACGAATATCAAGGGATCCGAGATGGTTTTAGAGATGGCGCAGCGATACAATAAGAAGATCCTTATCACGTCAACGTCAGAAATTTACGGTAAGAATGTTAACGGCCCTTTAAAAGAAGGCGATGACCGGATCCTTGGTTCGCCCTTGAAAACAAGATGGAGCTATTCAACCGCAAAAGCCGTTGATGAAATGCTCGCCTATGTGTATTGGAAAGAAAAACAGGTCCCCACGATAATCGTACGGCTCTTTAATACTGTCGGCCCCCGGCAAACCGGATATTACGGGATGGTTATGCCGCGATTCATTGAACAGGCCTTGCATAATAAACCGATTACCGTCTATGGCACGGGAAAACAAACCAGATGTTTCACCCATGTTACCGACGTCGTCAATGCGCTGATAAAGTTAAGCAATGAACCAAAGGCTTTGGGAGAAGTATTTAATATCGGCAGCCAGGAAGAGATCAGCATAGAGCAACTTGCCCGAGAAGTTATCAAATTTACGAAAAGCAAATCAAAAATTGAATTTGTCCCGTATGAAACCGCGTACGAAGAGGGATTTGAAGATATGCAACGCCGGGTACCTGACACCACAAAACTGAATAAACTCATCGGGTTTAAGACTACCTACGGCCTTACGGAAATCATAAACGATATCGTTTTATACCTCAAAACAAAGAAAAATACCCCTTAAAAAGTGGAGCGACCTGCGAAAAAAATTAATGTAGTGCGTATTATCGCACGGCTTAATATCGGAGGTCCCGCGATTCAAACAATCCTCCTGACACGATACCTCGATGCAAATCGTTTTAATGCCACGCTCGTTGCAGGAAACATCACACGAACAGAAGGGGACATGTCGTATTACGCCCGGGACAATGGCGTCTCTGTCTACTCCATCCCAGAACTTGGCAGAGAAATTAGTTTGTTCCATGATGTCATATCTTTTCTGAAAATTCTCACCTGCATTCGCCGCAAACAGGCGCACATTGTCCACACGCACACAGCAAAAGCAGGTACCCTCGGAAGGCTTGCGGTCATTGCGCATAATAGCCTGCATAGGAAAAACCGCGTCCGCCTGATACATACATTTCACGGCCACGTTTTTAACGGATACTTTGGAAAATGGAAAACCAAGCTATTTATCCTGGTTGAACGTTTTCTTGCCCGGAGGACCGACCGGATCATAACGATAAGCCAAACTTTAAAAGATGAACTCTTGGAACTTGGCATCGGAACGGCCCTCACCATTGAGGTTATACCCCTGGGGTTTGAACTGGCGCCGTTTTTATCGATCCCTGCTCCATGCACCGATAATCGGCCCATGCGCGTCGGTATTATCGGCCGCTTAGTGCCTATTAAAAACCACCGTCTTTTTTTAGAAGCTGCGGCCTGTTTTTTAAAAAAAGGGGGGATACCAAATACTCAATTCTTTGTAGTCGGTGACGGAGAACTTACGGATACGCTCGTGCAGTATGCCAAAGATTTAGGCATATCCAACGCGATTACGTTCACGGGATGGAAACAGGATCTTGCCGAAGTATACCGCGGGCTTGACATCGTAGCGCTCACCTCAATCAATGAAGGGACACCGGTTTCACTGATTGAAGCAATGGCGTCCGGCCGCCCGGTCATTGCAACCGAAGTCGGAGGAGTGGTTGATTTACTCGGCACCAATTCCGGATCCCATCAAAATACTATTTCCGTACGGGAACGGGGCATCGGGATTCAATCCCAAAACGCAGATGATTTCTCGAATGGCCTTGTCCTGCTTGCCAATGACAGGGATCTCCGCAAGAAACTCGCTAGCCGCGCGCGCGATTTTGCCGCACATACGTTTACGCGCCAACGCCTCGTCCATGATATTGAATTACTCTATGAAAAAGTAAGGGAAGACGCCGCTTCAAAATCGTAAAAGTCCATGCCCTGCTCAAACGCATACGAGTTTATTCAAAACTATTAATTCCATTCAATTATGTTATAATACAGTATCCATCATAGAAGGTTCATACTTATGGCAAACAAAAAACATACGGCAAAGAATCTTGTAACCGATATCTGCTGGATATTGGCAGGCAGTTTCATCATTCTGACCCCCTATCTGCCCAAAAACGCGCCAAAATTATTTTTTTGGCTGATGGTTCCTTTTTATTGTGTACAGATCGGGATTACGTATCGAAAAAACACCGGGAAGCACATTATTCCACCGACACCGATCAATCCATATCTGATACCCTTCGGCATTGCCTGTTTAACCTCAACGGTATTCTGTTTTACTCCCTATCGCAGCCAGGCAATATTTTTTGACCGGTATCTTATTTTCCTGGGATTCTTCTGGTTCGGATGTTTTTTAAGCCAGTCAAAACCGCAGGCATTGCGCATGATCAGCTTTTTCATACTTATAGCAAGCTCCATTTTTGCCGCAGGAGGGCTCTGGGATTATATCTATGTTTTTTCCAAATACTCCGTCATGATTGACCGGCTCTGGTCGGTATTCGGTAAACGAATCGACTTTTATGCGTTCCCGTTATACCTTACTTTTTTTATCCCGTTTTCCTTCAGCATATTGATCACGGGTGAACGAAAAAGCATCCGCATAGTTTCGGGAATAATCTTCTGCGCGCTGTTCGCATGTCTTCTTATGAATGGCTCACGAATCGCCTTATCTGCGGTTATTGCCGGAATACTGCTTGTCAGCATTCTTACGCTTAAAAAACACCGCATCATCATCTCCATATTCCTGGCTCTTTGTATTACACTGACAATGGCAATCGGGATTCACTCCCAAACATTGAATGACCGCTTGAAAAGTATGCTCATACCAACCGAATGGTCCAACAGGCTCCCGCTTTATAAAGCTGCAATAAAAATGTACGCTCATAAGCCCATCTTCGGATTCGGCATGGGTTCTTTTGAAAAACTGCTTCACACGCCTGATTTCAAATTGCCTGATAATTACCCCGTCAAATCGGAGCTCAATCTGCATGCCCACAATACCTATCTTGAGCTTGCTGCTGAAATGGGTTCGGTCGGCGTTTTTTCTTTCCTTATTATTTTTATCGCTTTTTTTGTGATAGCAATCCGATATTTTATTCACGCGCCTCCGACAAGATCGCCTGACGAAAAAGCAATGTTCCTTGGGCTAACAGCAACCGTTCTATCAATGCTCATTTTTGCGTTTGGTTCAACGATTATTACTGTCGGCCTCAGTGTCTCAGCGTACTTCTGGCTCTTGTTCGGAACAGCGTGCGGCTCCCTTATACAACGAAAGAAGGGAGAGGAGTTGACCGGACATGTTTGAAGCAGGGATAGTGCATACCAACCTTTTTTATTTCTTCCTGGCTTTTGCCATAAGCCTGGCACTCACTCCTGTGGTACGGATATGCGCGCTCAAAAACAATCTTATCTCATTTCCCCGGGCTGACCGCTGGCATAAACATCCGACAGCACTCCTGGGCGGCGTCAGTATATATCTGGCAACCATACTGACCGCCTGCATCATCCCCGTTCATAACAAATACGTTCTCGGACTTTTTCTTGGCGGCACCGTGCTTTTTATCGTCGGCCTTATTGATGATAAAAAACGCTTAACTCCCTACACCAAGCTTTTCCTGCAAATTATAGCTGCCTGTATAGCGCTTTATTTCGGTGTTTCCTTGGGGCTTCCGTTCAGCAACTATATCACGCTCCCCTTGACACTGCTTTGGATCGTCGCGGTCACCAACGCCTTTAACTTGCTTGATAATATCGACGGTTTGGCTGCAGGAACTGCCGCTATTTCCGCGGGATTATTATTCTTAATCTCGCTTGTGTTTTTTCATAACCCTCTCAATATCTACGCCATTATCCTTGCCGGCGCCGCACTTGGTTTCCTGCCGTACAATTTCAATCCGGCAAAAATATTCATGGGTGACTCCGGAAGCATGTTCTTAGGATTTTCTCTGGCTGTTATCGCTACCAGCGGAACCGGAAGACACATGTCCGGGCTTTTTATTACCCTTTTACTGCCGGTTTTAGTCCTGAGCGTTCCCATATTCGATATGATCTTTGTCATGATTACGCGGAAATTACGGGGGAAACCGATCTTTGAAGGCGGAAAAGACCATACCTCACATCGCCTGGTTACCCTGGGATTATCGCAACGGCGGACCGTCATACTCTTATACGCGATCAGCATAGTTTTCGGATCCATCGCCATTCTCTACACTGCCCACATTAATCCTTTCATTATTCTATCGGTAACGTTCCTGGCGGGGGTAATACTTCTTTATTTCGGTTTATTTCTTTTTGAGGTAACCACCACCGTTGATGTGAACAAAAAGTTTACCAGAAACAACGGCAACTCCGTCATACTCAATAATATGTTCCTGCACAAACGCAGAATCGTAGAAGTCATGCTTGATCTAATATTTATTTGTATCGCGTATTACGCGGCATATTTCTTTCGCTTTGAAGGACATACATTATCCTCAAGTCTGGTCCTTCTGAAAGACTCAATACTCTGGATAATTGCCATAAAAATGTCGGTGTTCTTTATATTCGGGCTTTATCGGGGGGTATGGAAATATATCAGTATCTATGACCTGCTGACCATTGCCAAAGTTGTTACTCTTGGATCAATAGCAAGCATCCTATTCCTCACGTTTGCCTTCCGTTTTCAGGAATATTCGCGAAAAGTCTTCTTTATTGATTGGCTCATTTTATTGTTCCTTATCATGGGCTCCCGCATACTGTTTCGGGTGATCGGTGAATTCCTGAACCGAGTCAGAGAAAAAGGCACCAATATTATCATTGTCGGAGCAGGAGACACAGGAGAGATGGTTGTCCGGGAGATAAAACGGAATAAACTGCTGCGGTATAATCCTGTCGGATTTGTTGACGATGATTCGTTCAAGATCGGGACTAAAATCCAGGGAATTCCGGTACTCGGCACCCGGGAACGTCTTCAATCGCTCATTCAAGAGCTTGCTATAAAAGAAATTTTCATCACAATACCCAAACTTCACTCCCTGGCATACGAACACATCATCACCGTTTGCAAAGAAAACAATATCCCCTATCGTTTCATTAAAGGAATCCTGGAAGAATAGCGCAGTGATTACCTGGCTTAGTGCTGTCGGTATAATCGGAATAAGCGGTATCGTTGCCCAAATAATCCTTGTGCGCGAACTGTTTATCGGATTTTTCGGCAATGAACTCATCCTTGGCGTTATCATTGCCAATTGGATAGTAGCTGAAGCCTGCGGTGCGTTTATTGCAGGTACAATTTCCAGCCGTATCCATAAGCCTGCGAATTTATTTGTTCTCTGGCAAATCGCGTTTGCCTCATCATTACCCGTTGCCCTCTACGCCAGCCGTTGTTTTAAAAGTTTGCTGGGGATACCCGTCAGCGAGGGGATAAGCCTTTATTTTATTTTCATCATTTCTTTTTTCATACTTTTCCTACCCGGCTTTTTTCACGGCGCGTTGTTTACTACCTGCTGTTCACTGCTGCCCGGTAAAAATGCGATTGGAATAACCTACGCCGGGGAAACGGTCGGGACCCTGCTCGGCGGTTTTTTACTGGCATTTATTCTTATTCCTCACTACAACTCCTTTCAAATCGCTGCCGTCATAATACTTGCCTCGGCATTGTCTTGTTGTATAGCCATTAGACTGCTACGCCGGAGAATGAAATTCTTTTACTTTTCGTGGCTCGGATTCATGCTCGTAACACTGGCTGTATT
>DAONEO010000024.1:0-5993 GCA_035403145.1 Candidatus Omnitrophota bacterium
AGCCAAATCCAGGAAGGCAAGTTTTTCGCCATTATTTCATATTTAAGTTTTTTGTGTATTATCAGCCTTGTGCTTAAAAAGGATAATGAGTTTGCGTTGTATCATGGCAAGCAGGGGCTGGTGCTCTTTGTTTTTGAGACGGCAGCATTTATTCTTTCGGTCATCCCGCTTCTGGGGATCGTGATGAAAACAGTCGGATTTGCTTTTTTTGGGCTCGTTTCTCTGTGGTGCATGTGGCAGGCCTTTAACGGCAATCGGCACCGTTTGCCGGTTATCTCTGAAATAGCCGACCAGATTATTCTTTAAGTCGGAGGGAGCTATGGTTGTCAAAAAGAAGAATCTAAAAAAAGTTATTCGCAGGAAAACCGTTACCAAAAAGAAACCGGCAGCCAAAAAGAAACCGCTGCTCAAAAAGAAACCGTTGCTTAAAAAGAAACCCGTCCGTAAAGCGGTTTCAAAAAAGCCGGCAGTATTAAAGTCCGCAGTCAAATCAAAAGCAATTGTCGTCGGCACGATCACGCATTATTTCCCGAAAGTCCGCGCGGCAGTTATCAAGCTGAAAGTCCCGCTGGTTCTTGGCGACAGGATCAAGATAAAAGGCCATACAACTGATTTTACGGAAGATGTTACTTCCATGCAAATAGACCGGGTCGCGGTCAAGGCCGGTAAAAAAGGCCAGGTGATCGGCCTGATGGTGCAGGGGCGTGTAAGGCGGGGAGACACCGTCGTCATGGCGTAAGAGAGTTATTGTACCAACTGCTTACAAAGGTGGTTTCGGTATGACGCTTGCCATAAGTATTATCGCCAAAGATGGGATTGCGATTGCTGCAGACAGCCGTGTAACAAGCGGTGACCCTCGCGGACCGACAACAGTCAATGATACCGTAAAAAAAGTCTTTGAGCTGGGTGATTACTGCGGTCTTTCGATAGCAGGCGACGGGGGGTTGGGTGCCAGTATTATCGACACCATTAATTACGAGTTGCACAAAAACCCTGATTACCGGCTGTTAAGCGTTGATGACATGCTTACGGTCTGCAGGGAGAACGCCATACGCCGGTATAATGAATGGTTCCGGGAACTTGCATACGACGAGCGGCCGACGCTTCATATGATCGTAAGCGGCTACCGCAAAGACATCCAGAAACAGAACTTTATCGGTTCTCCCGAAATTTTCACGCTTCACAGCGAACGCAATTTTGCGCCACACCGCTGGACGTTCTTAGGATTTATGGCGATCGGTATTACGCCAATGGCAACATATCTTTTGAATATGATCTACGCGAAAGATATGACGCTGAAACATGCGCTTGAGCTGGCGACCTTTGCCATTATCGAGACATCGACGCAGGACGGTAAGGTGGGCAAAGATATACAGCTGGCGTCGTTTTCTCTGGATAGTCCGTTCAAACTGTATTCCCCGGATGAAACCATTGAATATGTTTATCAGGCGGGCCGGTTGCGCACCAATATCAGGAAAAATTTTTACAATGAATAAACGCAGCGTGCATGTCATCATGACAAGGGAGGACACTAGTGTATAAGGAGGAATTTTCGAAAATGAGGCTCTCGGATATTGAAAAGAAAGCTCGTGCTATGGGTCTAAAAGATACGTGGAAATTTTCCCGCAAAGAACTTATCCTCATGATTCAGAAAGCGGAAGGGAATGAACCTTGTTTTGGGACCGATGCTTCCTGTGACCAGCTCGCATGCTGCTGGAGAAACGATTGCATACGATGAAGTATCGTTGCCAGATTTGCGAACGCGACATAGACGATTTTGCCAGCATTTCCCACATAAAAGCTGAAGAGTACATTATTGAACTTATCCGCCGTGACCATCCGGAATGGAAAGAAACAGCAGGGACCTGCAAAAAGTGCCTTGAGTATTACCGAAAGCTCGTAAAAGACACGGAAATCTAACTATGCGTCTGAAAAGAGATGCGGTTATTATATCCGCTGTTGTGGTGGTGGCACTTTCGTTTGCTGTTATTTGGCTGCAGACAAGTTCCCCATGGTTTGAGTCGCATAGCAAGGTATATATAAAACCTGCGCCTCAAATCTCGGATCAGGCAATGCTCATGACGGAGTCGGAGATCATCGTCTCCGATTCGGTCCTCGTGCCGGTTATAAAATCGCTTGGTCTTGATGCCCGGCCGCGTGAATTTAATGCCGCATTTGTTTCCCTCTTCGAACGCCCCGTTGCCTGTATCCAACTTGCCTCAGAACGCTCCTATTTATCGACTCTGAACGATCTTCAGCAAAAAGAATATTTTTTGGCCACTGCCGCCGAAAATCTCGCGCAGAACATTGACGTCGATCAGGTTCCCGGTACTGATGTATATGTGATTTCCGTGCGCGATCATGTCGCAGTGGCAACTGAAGAGATTGCAAACTCGTTGTCGCGTTCCATCCTGCTGTACCATTTGAAACAACAACTGGCTGAGCTGCAATTTGCGGAAGATACCGATACTTCTTTGATCCTTTTATTGCACAAACGCATCTCTGAGATTTCATCGGGCCTTTCCGGCGCTCCGTTGACGGATATTGAAGCGCTTGGTTCTGACCGCGTGAAAATTATAGAGCGGGCCAGTGTGCCGCGCATGCAGCTTTGGTTCCCGCAGGTGGCGATCATTGTTTTTGCTTTGATTATCGGCCTTATTGCCGGAGGCATATTGGCGTTGTTCGTTGAAATTGCCGACAAACGTTTTAAGTATCCCAAACAGATCGAACTAATACTGAAACTTGCCAATATCGGCACTCTGCCGAGCCATCCGCGTATCAGCCATTACCGGATGCTTGCCAACCAGCTTTATTTCTGGATGAAGGATAAATCTGTTAAAACGCTTATGTTTGCCGCTGCTGCCCGGCAGGAGGGAGTGAGCACGCTTATTGCAAAACTTGCCGAATCCCTCTCGGAAAATGATCACCTGAGGATACTGATTGTCGATGCGAATTTAAAGAATCCCCATTTTCATCGATACTATAATTTACGTGAAGCGTTCGGATTGATGGAAGTTTTAGAGGATAAGATCCCGGTTCATGAGGCTATCAGTTCGGTCGGAAAGAACCTTGATGTTATGGTTGCCGGCCGTTCATCGGTTGACCCGGTTTTTTTCCTGAAATCCCAAAAAATACAGGTGACTTTAAAAGACCTGCGTCTTGAGTATGACATTGTTCTTGTTGATTCTCCGGAATTAGGCCATTGCAAGGATGGTGTGCTTTTGGCGCATTATGTAGATGGGACTGTTCTTGTGCTTAATACGGAGAAAAGTTCGTATAAAGCTGTTAAATCGGCTATCGAGCCGTTGATGCATAACAGGACAAATATTCTTGGATTCATACTTTTAAGTTGCGCTACGTAGTTATCGGTTATCGGTTATCGGTTGACGGTTATCGGGGGTCGTGTTAACCGCAAACCGAACACCGCTCACCGAATTAATTGACTTTAACGGTAATCTAAATTACAATACTTGCATGACCAAATTCGCTCTCATACTCGCAGGCGGCAAAGGCACCCGGCTCTGGCCGCTTTCCCGGGAAAATTATCCCAAACAATTCGTAGAATTTAAAGACGGATTATCGCTTTTTCAGCTTACCATTAAACGTCTCTTAGCAACCTTTCATGCCGGGGATATCTATACCATCTCATCCAGCGGGTACAAATTCACCCTTTTTAACCAGATCGAGCTTTTAAAGGGCATTACCAAGGCGCAGAAAGATGCGCTCATAAAAAATATTCTGTATGAGCCTTTCCCCAAGAATACCCTGCCGGCAATCATGTTTTCCTTAAAATGTATTGAGCAATCCCGGAGCGTTTCTGAAGAAGATTTGTTTTACGTGTTTCCTTCAGACCATGTTATTGAGCCGGTTAACCGGTTTGTTGCCTGCATGAAACGCGCGCAACGGCTCGCTTCAGACGGGAAAATCGTTATTTTCGGGGTTAAACCGACGTACCCGAAAGAAGGCTACGGGTATATCCTGGTTAAAGGAGCGCATAAGGGCGGGTTTACGGTTGATCGCTTTGTGGAAAAACCAACTGGTGCCAGGGCACAGGAACTTTTAAAAAAAGGCGCGTATTGGAACGCGGGGATATTCTGTTTTAATAAAGGCACGTTTTTGCGCCAGCTGCGGCAGTATTCCCCGGAAATATTCCGGTATTATACATTAAGTTTTGCCGGTTTTTTTGAGAATTTCAAGAATGTGCCTGCCAATTCCATCGACTATGGCATCATGCAAAAGACTTCAAAAGCAGCGCTGGTGAGATTTGACGTCCGTTGGACCGACCTTGGCAGCTGGGATAGTTTCTTGCAGTTTTCTGCCGCCGGTAAGAACAATTACAGCGTCGGCAACGCGGAGTTCATCAACTCAGACAACTGTTTCGTGCATTCCAAAAACAAGCTTGTCTGTCTGGTGGGGTTGAAAGATGTTATTGCCGTTGACTCGCCTGATTCGCTGCTTTTAGTAAAAAGAGGTTCATCCGATCAGGTCAAAGATCTGGTTGCGCACATCAATAAAAAAGGCTATGAGCATTGCAAGGATAGTAACACGGTTTACCGGCCGTGGGGGTATTACACGATTTTGCATGAAGATAAAGGATATAAGGTCAAAGAGATCGGTATATACCCTAAGCGCACGCTTTCTCTGCAAAAGCATGTTTTCCGCAGTGAACATTGGAATGTGGTTGACGGTGAAGTTTCTGTCAGCGTTGCAGGCATTGAGAAGAAGGCGAGTAAAAACCAAAGTATTTATGTCCCCCGCGGAGTTAAGCACCGTATTTATAATCCAACCGTAAAAACCGCAAAAATCATTGAAGTTCAGATCGGCAATTACCTGGGCGAGGATGATATCAAGAGATTTACTTCGTATTGATTTGAGTCCGTTGGTTTGTATTTTGTTTAGGGTTCATATCGCGGATTGAACATGAATTTCACCAGAGGGAGAAATATTTGAAGATAGATGAGTTTCGGGAAGATAGGCTCACACAGCTCGATATTCTAAGGGGAATAACGTGTTTATGGATTGTTTTATTCCACTATACCGCCCGGTTTAATTTCTACGATAACCAGCCGTTATGTTGGCACATCAACCTGCCTTTTGCCTATGATGTTGTGCATTTATTTTTTATCATCAGCGGTTTTGTTATTTTCATGATGCTTGAAAAAACGAAAAGACCGTTTGATTTTCTTGTCTCCCGCTTTTCCCGGCTATTCCCAATGTTTTGGTTAACGATTCTGGGGGCATCAACATTGATCTTTTGGTTTAAGATACCTGATTCAGCCCTTGTGACGCTGAGAACCGGCCTTATAAATGCCACTATGGTGCCATCGTTCTTTAATGTGCAGTATATTGATGGAGTGTATTGGACGCTTGAAATTGAGTTTGTTTTCTATGCGATTATGTTCAGTATTGTTATGTTTCGATCATTGCGGCATACTAATGTTATTATGAGCATTCTGCTTGTTATTTCTTGCGCAATAGTCCAAATGGTAAGAATGAAAATTATGAGAGAAGAACTCATCTGGTCATATTTAAAAATAGCCAGGTATCTGCCGTGGTTTTGTTTGGGGATTGCTTCGTATCAATTCTATAAGACTAAGCGGTTGACTGTGGGATGTGTTTTTTTGGCGGCTATGGCATTATTATCGAGCCTTTTTATTGTTGATACGGGATGGTATCAGCGGTTCGTTAACATTGGCGTTATGGTTTTATTTTTGATAGTACTGTTCTATAAGCCGCAGCCTTTCATGAGACCTTTTGTTTTCTTGGGCGCGATTTCATACCCGTTTTATTTAATACATCAAAACATCGGGTATGTTTTTATAACGCATATTTATACGATAACCAAAAACGTGAATTTCTCAATATTCCTGGCAATTATATTTGTAATAAGCATAGCCAGCTTTCTAATGTTGTTTGTTGAAAGGCCGCTTACGCGGTTTATAAGAAATGCATACAAAAGTTTCAGAAAACCTGCCTTGAAGACTACCCCGCCA
>DAONEO010000025.1:0-4287 GCA_035403145.1 Candidatus Omnitrophota bacterium
TGCGAATTTACTCCTGGCCTATGAGCAATTTCGAAGAAATTGCGAATGTAAAGGCGAGGAGCAAATGAGTCAAGAATATAGATCGCTGAACCGGGGGGTTTTATATTTGCAATTTAACTGAGGCAAAATCTTATGACGCTTACTGACGGAAGCTCAGAAAAATTGCTTCTTAAGCTCATTGACAATGCGGATGTCCTTTTATTATATGTTACTCCTCAGGGAGAAGTATCTTTAGCCAACAAGAAGCTGTGCGATGTTGTCGGCTTGCCGCTTCAACAAATTCTGGGGAATCATTGGTCGAAAATACTGTATCATGATGCTTCTGGCAACATTCAGATGCAGATGTTTAAAGCGATGGTTGATGATGTCATCACCTACCGCCGTTCGAATAATTTTGAAGGCGTTGTTGTTGATAAGAGCCAGGTTCAAAAACTCCTTTCCTGGGGTATCATACCGATTTATTCAGAAACGCAGGATATGGAAGGTATTTTACTGGTTGGGCACGATGTGACTGAAATCCGGCAACGGGACGATGCTCTTAAGAAAATTGATGAAACATTAAAAAACATTTTCATAAGCATTAAAGAATACGCGTTATATGTAACCAACCTTGACGGCAATATTACGTATTACGCGATGGGATCTGCAACTCTTTTGGGATGGGAGAAGAGCGAAATAATTTTTAAGCACGTTAGTTTATTGCACACTCCAGAAGACGCTAAATCAGATCTGTCGTATATGCTCGAGCAGGTACGATTGACAGGCCAATTTGAAACAGAGATAATGCTTGTCAGGAAGAATTCCGAACAAGTACCCGTTATTCTTACCATAAACCGCTTCCTTGATTCGCAAGGTGAGTTGTCAGGGTATGTGTTTATGGCAAAAGACATAACGGAACGTAAAAAGCTTGAATATCAAATATTTCAATCCGAAAAACTTGCTGCCATTGGTCAGCTTGCTGCCGGTATGGCGCATGAAATCAATAATCCGCTTTTTGTAATTTCCGGCCGTCTTGAGATGGTGCTGGAAGAGGAAGCCCTGAATGACCGGGTCAAGCAGGATATCGGCATTGTTATTAATCAGGCTGAGCGTATCCGTAAACTTGTTGATCGGCTTCTTAAATTTGCACGTAAATCGCCGCCCAAGCTTGAAGCCCTTGATATTTCGGAAGCGATAGAGGGGGTATTGCCGCTTTTAACGTATCACCGGTTGCCTGCGGCTCATGTTGAGATAGAAAAAGATTTGGCTCGGGGGTTACCGGTTATAAAAGGTGATTTGAACCAAATCCAGGAAGTTTTCTTGAATTTACTTATTAATGCGCATCAAGCTATGCCGGAAGGCGGCACACTTAAGATTGTTTCTCGGGATCTGGGAAATCGTTTTGTTGAAGTCCGTATTTCTGATACGGGGTGCGGAATAAGCGAGCAGAACATACGAAATATTTTTATGCCTTTTTTTACAACAAAAAAAGATGGCACAGGTTTGGGCCTTTCAATAGTTTTTAATATTGTAAAAAATCACGGCGGTACGATTGATATCGAATCTCAGATTGGTAAGGGCACGACGTTTGTTGTTAAGTTGCCGTACGCATAATTAAGTCAGGAGGTTGCTATGGGAAACAGGGTTCTTATTTGTGATGATGAAACGCCCGTTCGGGAATTGTTCAGTGATCTTTTGAAAAAGCAGTTGTGTGATGTTGCTACGTGTATGTCTGGAGAAGAAGCTTTAGACATTGTTACGAAGGAAACGTTCGATGTTGTGCTTCTGGATATTAAGCTTGGTGGCATGTCAGGTTTGGAGACGTTGAAAAAAATCAAAGATACCAAGCCTGAGACCATCGTTATCATGATAACCGGGTTTGGCTACGATGAGCAGCTTATTTCAAAGTGCAAAGAATACGGTTGTTCGGGGTATATCGGCAAGAATATGCCGATATCCCAAATAATCAGTAATTTCAAGTTGTTTGTAAAATCAGCAAAAGAGAAGACAGCATAATAAGGAGTATATATGGCTGATGAATTAATGCAGCAAGTTCATATTGATGCGTTTGACCTCGATGATGCGTGGTTTCAATGTCTATCCTCAATATTAGAAAAAGGCCATATTTATACGATTACCCGCGGCAGCTATGCCGGTCAAAAGAGGCTGGAATTTGATTTTGTCACTGTCAGGGTTAGAAAACCATCCCATCAGATAATTCCTATTATTCCTGAAGGAATGAATATCCCCGCGCCCACAGATATGGATTATATTCGGGGATATTTAGCGTATTTAATGACGGGGACTAAAACGGAGAGTGAAGATTACACCTACGGTGAGCGTTTAGTTGATCCTCGTGTTAAGGTGACAGAAGATGTCGGCGGCAAGCAGATGAGCAAGGAAATGCCGCTCCACGTCAATCAGATCGAAGAAGTTATTAAGATGTATAAAACTCAAGGGCATGGGACGAATCAGGCAGTTATGGAAATCGGCATGCCATCCGATATCAAGCTCATTGACCCGCCTTGTTTAAGGATTATTGATACGAGAATACGCTACGGAAAGTTACACTTTATTCTTTATTTTCGTTCCTGGGATTTGTGGGGAGGTTTTCCGTCGAATCTCGGTGGTTTACAGTTGGTGAAACAATATATGGCAGATGAAATCGGGGTCAGTGACGGTGAAATAATTGCAGTCAGCAAAGGGCTGCATCTGTATGATTACAGCTGGGAATTGGCAAAATTGAGGACGAGTAAACCTGCCAGCCAGTGTAAAGTGTAAGGAGTTTCTACGATGATTCCCTATGAAGGGCCGGAACGCAGGCAGCATGATCGGATCGACCATGTAACGCCACTTGCATATAAAGTTTGCAAAAAAGAAACGGTTACGCAACTGTTGCAGGGATATACGTCTGATATCAGTAAAAACGGTATTTTATGCCGTTTGAATGCCGAAGTAAATGAAGATGATATTTTGTGGCTTTCATTTGATCGCTCAACGCTTATCGTCTGCGAAGAACTGGAAAAAAACAGCCTTATTTATCAAAACGGGATTATCGGTAAAGTCGTGCGCATTCAGCCTTCATCTGACGGCGCGTATGATGTCGGCGTGCATTTCATTACTCGTTCCGAAAAGGATTTTTCCGATTTTTCCCATATCTACAAACGTGTTGATTTTACGCTAGGGAAAGACAAGAAAGAGTTTGGTAATGACGAAAGTTAATGTTGTTATTCTTGGAGATGGCGGTTGGGGAACTACGCTGGCTGTGCATTTGCATAAACAAGGGCATCATGTTACTTTGTGGGGAGCGTTCCCTGAATATTGCGCTCATGTGGTAAAAACCCGGGAGAATGAGAAATTCCTTCGCGGTGTCAAGATTCCCCGCGGAATTGCAATCTCGTCTAATTTATCCGAAGCTGTTTTTTGTAAAGATCTTATTGTCCTGGCTGTGCCTTCGGTGTATTTGAGAGGCGTGCTTGAGAAATTGAAAGAAGTGTCTCTTCCACACAGGTCGGCTTTTTTGAGTGTTGTTAAAGGGATTGAAATATCTTCATTGAAACGCATGTCGGAAGTTATCCATGAGGAACTGGGGTCTGTTAAACTTGCCGTGCTTTCCGGTCCGACAATCGCGCAGGAACTGGCCCATGGTTTGGTCACTACCGCTGTCATTGCATCGAATGATATTGTTTTACGCAAGCGGCTGCAATTCGTGTTTATGTCAGATAATTTCAGGGTTTATACAAACGATGATGTTATCGGTGTTGAGCTTGGCGGAAGCTTAAAGAATATTATTGCTATTGCCTGCGGCATTGCCGATGGATTAGGATTTGGATCAAACGCAAAAGCAGCATTATTAACCCGCGGGCTAGCTGAAATCTCCCGTTTAGGAAGAACTATGGGTGCCAGAGTTTCTACGTTCAGCGGTTTAAGCGGGCTTGGTGATTTGGTGACAACCTGCGTAAGCCAACAGAGTCGCAATAGATCTGTTGGCGAGCAGATTGGAAGAGGAAAGACCCTGAAGCAGATCACCGCAGGTATGCAGATGGTGGCAGAGGGTGTTCCAACGGCAAAATCAGCCTATTTGTTGGGAAAAAAGTTCGGTGTTGAATTGCCGATCATTAATGAGATTTATGCGGTTTTATATAAGAATAAATCAGCGAAACGCGCTGTTGTTGATCTTATGACACGCGAGAGAAAAGAAGAATAGCTTTTTGAGAGTAGTAAATAAGTTTACGGGGCGTGGCTCAGCTTGGCTAGAGCGCTTGAATGGGGTTCAAGAGGTCACAGGTTCAAGTCCTGTCGCCCCGA
>DAONEO010000026.1:0-2415 GCA_035403145.1 Candidatus Omnitrophota bacterium
TTTTCCTGCGCAATCTCTTCCTGTGTCGTCAGCCGGGAAATTCCTCCCAGTACCGGAAGTTCCAATGAGTTTTTGGCGTCTTCAATATCAAGAAATGATTTGTCCATAAACTCCCTGCCAAAAACACAGCCGAATCCAAGAGCACATCCCATAAATAAACCAATGAATATAACAAGCGGTTTGTTGGGCTTTGAAGGAGCCAACGGAAGCCGCGGCGGATCAATAATCGTGTACCGCGTACCCTGTTTTGAAGCTTCCAGGCGCTGCGTGATTTTAGCAGTTTCAAGTTTCTGCAAAAGCATATTGTAAATATTTTCATTAATCTTCATATCGCGTGCTAAAACCGAATCAAGCTTATCCATAAGCATCATCTTATAAATGGAAGTATTCGGGTCGCTTACCGGAGCATTCGGGTCCGCAGGCGACATCATAGCGGTCGAGCCACTGCCGGTTAATTTATCAAGTTCTGATTTAATAAGCGTCGCTGTCTGCTCATCAACAGGTTTTGACGATTTAGGAAGGTCGAAATTACCTGAATCAAGCTCTTTTTTAGCAACCGCCATTTTATAACGCAGCTCTTTAACCAGCGGATGCTCTTCCGTTGAATCAACAAGCAGCTTTTTAAGTTGATCTTCATAATCGGCGATTTCAGATTCTTTGATCTTACGCTTGTATAACTCAAGCTGGTCTTTAATAAAACCAATGGCGACATCGGTTTCATTGGTCTGCGCTTTCATATTCTCTTCAAGGAGAATATCGGTCATGGTTTTTGCAACAAGCTGGGTTTCCTGGGGGTTTTTCCCGACGTAGGAAATCCTGATCAGATTAGGCCCTTTGACACTCACTTCAATATTACGGCGCAATCCCAAAACAAGCTGTTCAAACTGGCCTTGGTTTTCCGCGTGCTGAGCTAGATTCAATTTCTGGGTAAGGGAAACAAGACTGTTCCATCCAAGAAGCTGTTCTTTAATGGTTTTCATACGGTCGGCAACACTTGTTGACACTGCCAACCCCTGCATTAAAGGGTTCAACGCTTTTTCTTCCTGAACAAGGATAACCGTATACGACTCGTATGACGGCGGTAAAATCAATGACACGACTATACCAAGTACAAGGCCAACAAACGCCGGCGCAAGAATAAGCCATTTGCGCCTGAAGAAAATCTTCAGATAATCGGCGGGATTTCTCGTTTGTGTTACTTCAAGTTCGTCCATAGTCTCCTCGTTATTTAGCCATGTTGGTAATAGCTGACTTTGCTGATCCAACATCGGTAGGCCCTGAAGAAGCCACACCCACACTCTGGGAAATAGGATTGATAATTCGAACAATCTTTGCCATGACCGTGGAAGGCACATACAGCACTTCTCCCGGTTTCATATCAATGTTCTTCGTAAGATCTCCGCCGTAAAGAATTGCATACAAATCAACATACCTGATTTTCGGGTGCCCGCTTTTGTCAGGAGTAATCAAATGGCATTTACGCATGGACGCTGAAAGCGTCGGTAACCCTGCCTGGACAACTGCTTCGCGTAAAGGAATATTCTCGGAACGCATATAATATTTACCCGGTGCCTGGACTTCGCCAAGGATAAAAATAACTTTACTCCTATATTCTTTAACCGTGACGTCAACCGCGGGAGTAATCACATACATAGAAATAACCTTGGTAATCTTGTCTTCAAGCTGCTTTTTGGTAAGCCCGTTTACATCAATATCACCAACAAACTTGTACTGGATCTTTCCATCCATACTTACGGTATAATTTCCGCTAAACTCAGGATGACGCATAACAGTTACATCAATCACGTCATCTGAGCCAAGAGTATACCGTAACGGATCAAAAAACGCGTTATTTGAGTTAGGGATTGCCTTGACCAAAGCAGGGGGCTGCGGCGCTACAATAGTCGTATTCGTTATTGATGCTGCTGTTTGGGCGGTATTTTGCGCCGGAACCGTAGAAAGATCTATAACCTCAACTGCTTTATCTTCAGCTTGCGCGTTAAAAACAGCTATTGCGCAAATAAGAAGGGCCAGCACTATACCTATATATAGGGAATTAAACTTCCTGTTCATGTAAAACCTCCTGTGCCTCATAAAAAACTGTTTCTTTAAATTCTTTGAGTTTCTTAAGGTCGTCTTTATCATAAATTCGCCAACCGCGCCAGTCGCGCTTTGATTTGCCGACTTTGCCGGATTTTTCCCAGCGCACGATCGTTTTGGCAGTTACCCCTATACGATCTGCCACATCCGTGATTGTCATTCTACCGTTACTCACGATCATCCTCCTGTAGATTAGTTCAAGATAAAAAATGCAAGTTCAGTATAGAGCTCATAGCTGATAGCTCATGGGGCGAAACAGGCTCAAGCCTAGTTAAAAGTGCAAGGTTCAAAGATTGTATTCCGCCAGGGGCGGAT
>DAONEO010000027.1:0-1995 GCA_035403145.1 Candidatus Omnitrophota bacterium
CTGAGTTCATAGTGCAAAGTTCAATGTTCAAAGTCTAAATTCCGCCGGAGGCGGGATACTCGCTTTAGATTGCCTGCCTGCTCAGGCAGGCAATCTAAAATGTACTATTTTAATTCGAATCGCTCGTTGCTTTTACCTCGATAAGCGAATCAGATTGTCCAAACGGGTTGGTCCGTTTTCTTGGATTGACCGGATCATCAATCCACTGGCCGTCAACGACAAAACGATAATGGAACGTACCGGGATCCAAAACCATCTTCTTACGCCAAACCCCGTCAACTTTTTCCATCAGGCTGTTTTTATCGACCGACCAATTGTTAAAATCACCCGCTATAAAAACCTCTTTTGCGCCGGGCGCAGCATAGGTAAAAACGATTTCATTGATCTTAGGAAGATTTTCTTTCAGCAGCTCTTTCATCCTGTCCTGCATCATCACGTTCTTCTTTTCCGGCTTGACCTGCGCAACTTCAACTTTGACCTCGTCCTTGCGGGCAGAACCGGTTTCCGACATGATGATCTCGCGCGAAAGGCTGAAATAATCTTTTGCGCCGCGGCAGTATTTATCATACGCAAACACGTGTGAACCGCTGCTTTGCGCTTCCTTCAGTTTAACGTTGACATGCACAATAGTGCTGAAAAGATTGGCGCTGAATGTTGCCTTGATATGGTCAAGTATCTTGAAAGAATGGCGCAGACGTGAATCAAAATTCGTCACCACTATCTTATGCTGCACATTATGATTCAGGCGGTCACGGACAAGATGGATGATCTCCGTCAACTGCGATAAGCCTTCAAGGGAGAACCTGCTTGCTTCAACAGGGATGATGATCTCGTTGGATGCCCTGATCGCGTTAATAGTCAGGATCCCTAAGTTCGGCGGGCAATCGATCAAGACATAATCATAGGAACCTTTGAACGTGTTTAAAACGTCCCAGAGACGGGATTCACGGCTGATCTCACCGGCTAATTCCTGTTCAAGGGTGCTTAAAATAATACTTGAGGGAGCGATATCGAAATTTGTGTCGACATTCTTGATAATGTCTTCAAGCCGCACTTTCCTGTTTGTTATTTTAGAAAGCACGTTGTAAATATTCAAGTCACACTTGAGGTTAAGGCCGAGTGTGCCATGCGCCTGCGGATCAAGGTCTATTAAAAGAACTTTCCTGCCGTTTGACGCCAAAGAAGCAGCCAGGTTAATTGCAGTTGTCGTCTTGCCACATCCGCCTTTTTGGTTCGTGATTGAAATGATGCGCATGCGTGAACCCTCCTTTTGTTAGCGCAGAAACCGTACGTTATCTATGAAGACAATTCCGTTTTTCTCGGTCGCGTTCCATTCCTCAACAATAAATGCCAGCTCTTTCATCGAGCTCCAGTCTTTGATATTTTTGAAATCGGCCAGATTAAGGCGATACCCTTCCCACCGGTGAGGAATATTGCGTAAATAAATTTCCGCTTTTTCGTTAAATGAATTAATGAACTCAACACGTAACGTCACCACATCATTATAGTTAGCGCGTTTGGCTGAAAAATCGATACTTCTGAATGTTGCCATATTCAAATTGTTAAGGGGGATCGAGGCAACTTCTTTTTTGGCAGGATCAAAATTGAAATTAATTTTAATGGTATCGGTGGTGATGACAAGCGCAACATTCCTCTGCGAGAAAGGCTTATGCCTCGGGATAAAAACAGTTGCCGCAACGAAAAGACAAAAAATCCCTGCCAGAATTCCAAACGTGAAGGGCTTGTTGTGAAGGCGGGCAGATACTTTCTTGCGCTTCTTCCCTTTTTTGGAAGCATCTAAATAAATATTGGCGAGGTGTTCGTAGATATCTTTTTTATCCATTTGGAAATTTATATCATAAACCCGCTCGTATGTCAATACTTATGATTCAACAATATATTGTAGAGGCGCGCTTCAAAAACCACTAGTCTTAGTCAATAGTTCATTGTTCATGGTTCATAGAAAAAGCCTAAAAAGCGTGATTGCCGCGTCGC